>NZ_CP033969.1:2119710-2422526 GCF_003854935.1 Cupriavidus pauculus | reverse complement strand
CACCGGCGCCCTTGCCGTAGTACAGCGTGGCGCCCACGGCGTCGGCCTGCACCAGCACGGCGTTCATGGCGCCCTCGACGTTGGCGATCAGGCGCGATGCCGGCACCAGCGTCGGGTGCACGCGCAGCTCCACACCCTCCTCGCGGCGGCGCGTGATGCCCAGCAGCTTGATGCGGTAGCCCAGTTCCTCGGCGTACTTGATGTCGATGGCCGACAGGCGCGTGATGCCTTCCACGTGCGCGCGGTCGAACTGCACCGGCATGCCGAACGCGATGGCGCTCATCAGCGTGACCTTGTGCGCGGCGTCGATGCCCTCGATGTCGAACGTCGGGTCGGCCTCGGCGTAGCCAAGCTGCTGCGCTTCCTTCAGTACCGTGTCAAAGTCCAGGCCCTTGTCGCGCATCTCGGACAGGATGAAGTTCGTCGTGCCGTTGATGATGCCGGCGATCCACTGGATGCGGTTCGCGGTCAGGCCCTCGCGCAGCGCCTTGATGATGGGGATGCCGCCGGCCACGGCCGCCTCGAACGCCACGATCACGCCCTTGCGGCGCGCGGCCTCGAAGATCTCGTTGCCGTGCACGGCCAGCAGCGCCTTGTTGGCGGTGACCACGTGCTTGCCGTTCTCGATGGCCTTGAGCACCAGCTCGCGTGCCACGCCGTAACCGCCAATCAGCTCCACCACGATGTCGATGTCCGGGCGCGTCACCACGTCGTTGGCGTCGGCCACCACGTCCACGGCGCCACCGGTCAGCTCGCGGGCGCGCTCGGTGTTGAGGTCGGCCACCACGGCAATCTCGATGCCGCGGCCCGCGCGGCGGCGGATTTCCTCCTGATTGCGCTGGAGCACGTTGAACGTGCCGCTACCGACGGTACCGATGCCGAGAAGGCCGACTTTGATGGGATTCATGGACGTCTGACTCTGGGTTGCTTGATACGGAAATGGGGGCGCCCCGGCTTGCTCAGGCAGTGCCGTGACGTTTGCGATAGTTCTCAAGGAAGCGCGCCACCCGGGTGATGGCCTCGCGCAGGTCTTCCTCGTGCGGCAGGAACACGATCCGGAAATGGTCCGGCGCGTCCCAGTTGAAGCCGGTGCCCTGCACCAGCAGCACCTTCGACTCCTGCAGCAGTTCGTAGATGAACTCCTGGTCGTCCTGGATCGGGTACATCGACAGGTCGAGCTTTGGGAACAGGTACAGCGCCGCCTTGGGCTTCACGCAGGTGATGCCGGGGATCTGGGTGATCAGCTCGTGCGCCAGGTCGCGCTGGCGGCGCAGCCGGCCGCCCTCGGCCACGAGGTCGTTGATGCTCTGATAGCCGCCCAGCGCGGTCTGGATGGCCCATTGGCCGGGCACGTTGGCGCACAGCCGCATCGACGAGAGCATGTTCAGGCCCTCGATGTAGTCGTGCGCCGGGCGCTTGTCGCCGGAGACGACCATCCAGCCGGCGCGGTAGCCGCACGAGCGATAGTTCTTGGACAGGCCGTTGAAGGTCACCGTCAGCACGTCGGTCGACAGCGAGCCGATCGACGTGTGAGTGTGGCCGTCGTAGAGCACCTTGTCGTAAATCTCGTCGGCAAAGATGATCAGGCCGTGCTCGCGGGCGATGCCGACGATGGCCTGCAGCAGTTCGTCGGAATACAGTGCGCCGGTCGGGTTGTTCGGGTTGATGACGACGATCGCGCGCGTGTTCGGCGTGATCTTGCGGCGGATGTCGTCCAGGTCCGGCATCCACTCGTTGGCCTCGTCGCAGATGTAGTGGACGGGCGTGCCGCCGGACAGGCTCACCGCGGCCGTCCAGAGCGGGTAGTCGGGCGCCGGCACCAGCACTTCGTCGCCGCTGTTGAGCAGCGCGTTCATCGACATCACGATCAGTTCGGAGGCGCCGTTGCCCACGTAGATGTCGTCCAGCCCCACGCCCTGGATCTGCTTTTCCTGGGTGTAGTGCATGATCGCCTTGCGCGCGGCGAAGATGCCCTTGGAATCGGAGTAACCGGCCGAATTGGGCAGGTTGCGCATCATGTCCTGCTGGATTTCCTCCGGCGCATCGAAGCCGAACACGGCCAGGTTGCCGATGTTGAGCTTGATGATCTTGTGCCCTTCCTCTTCCATCTGCTTGGCCTTTTCCAGCACCGGGCCGCGGATGTCATAGCAAACGTTCTGGAGCTTGTTGGATTTCTGGATGGGTTTCACGGCGGTGTTGGCGAGGTCAGGGCAAGCTGCGTGTCTCGATGGCAGCGGTCTTGGGAATCTTCTGGATTGTCCTGGACGTCTGGCGGCGCGCGTCGCTGGGCAGCAGTCGAGCGTGGCAGACCGGGAGGGTAGGGTAGGAGAAAGGTCATTACTGACCCCCTCCCCCCTAAGAACCGTACGTGCGAGTTTCCCCGCATACGGCTCAAGCCTCTACAAAGTATATGGACGAATCATACACCGGCTTCACCGCAACTTGGCCGTGGAAATGGACTTGAACATGGCAATCGGGGTGCACCAGAACGCGGTTTCCTAGAGCATCGGAACCCCCGGATACCCGAGGTTCGATGTGATGGTCATCCCATCCTGTCTCTTTGGTAATCTTGCTCTGGCATACCGCACACAAGCCCCGCTGGGACATGAACAGCTTTGCCCACTGCCTTCGGTACGACATGCTTTCTGCCATACGTTCCTGCCGCAGCGTTTCGCCATACATTTCCTGCGCTGGGTCGAAGGGATGGTAGTCCCCGCGAACTTTCTTGTGCCTCCGGATAGGCGTACTCGGCATCGAATACAGTTCCATCCAGTAGCGCTCACCCGCCCTATTCCACATCGTGGAACCGAACACCCAGTTCCGGTTTCCAACTGAGGCGAAGTATGTCCTTCGCACCCACTCGGTACCCTTCCTTCGGTGTCGCCGCTTTGCCCACCTCCATAGAGACCTAAAGATCAGATGCTCCATGCGGGCGAACATCGCTTTCGCAACCACTGGGCTGTGATACTGCGCCCAGCCCCTCAGCATCGGGTTCAACTTCTGGATTAGATCTGCCGTCCGTTTCCCCCTATGTGCCCCGATGACCTCCTTTACCTTGCGATAGAACGCTTGCGCGTTTTTCTTGCTCGGTTTGATGAGCAGCGTTCCCGAGTATTTCCGGAAATTCCACCCTAGAAAGTCAAAGCCGTCAGCGATATTGACGATTCGTGTTTTCTCCGTGGAGAGCGTCAGTCCTCGTGTTGCTAGGAACTGTTCTACCCACGGCTTCACTTCGTGCTCCAGCACTTCCGGCGTGTTGCCGGTGATCACAAAGTCATCCGCGTACCGTACGACGTTCACTTTCAGCTTCTTCGTGTTGGCAACGCCCAGTCTGGCCCGCAAGGACTCGATCAGTTGTTGTTCCAACCCGTTCAGTGCCACATTTGCCAAGGTCGGGGAAATGATGCCCCCCTGTGGTGTTCCAGCATCGGTCGCCTGAAACTGGCCTTGAAATACGACGCCAGCTTTCAACCACTTCCGTAGGATTGCTTTATCCATTGGGACATTGCGCTCCAGCCAGTCGTGACTGATATGGTCAAAGCACCCTTTGATGTCTGCTTCCAGCACCCATTGAGCCGAGGCTTTCTTGGATAGGGAAACAAACAGCTGGGACATGGCATCCGCGGTAGAGCGATTGATCCGAAACCCGTAAGAGTTCGGGTCGCTCGTTCCTTCGGACACCGGTTCCAGCGCCAGCAGATACAGCGCCTGCATGGCCCGGTCGTGCATGGTCGGAATGCCCAGAGGGCGTTCTTTCCCATTTGCCTTGGGTATATACACCCGCCTTAATGGCAGCGGGCGATACCCCCGGCGCTTCAACCTCCCAATGGCTGCCCATCGGGCTTCAGGTGAGTCCCACTCTACGCGGTCGACTCCCGCCGTCCGCGCTCCTTGGTTCATCGCCACTCGTCGTACCGCCGATGCTTTAGCGGAAAACGAGCGGGTCAGGGATCGTTGCAGGGCTTTCACCCGGCGCCAATCCCCATCCTGTGTTGCCTTCGCAATTCGAATCTGCATTGCCCGAACATTCCGGTCGACGCGGCGCCAATTGATGTCGCCCCATCGCTGCGGGATGCCGGAGGGCGCAGATTCATCCTCGCGGATCAATGCTTCCATGCTGCTCTCCTATCTTGAGGACTTCCCCAAGCAACAGAGACAACATGCCCCTTGAGGGGCATGTCACCCCCCAAGGGAAGAAAATTAAACAAGCGAGTTCAGTCAGCCGTCTTGCGACGAAAGACCAGTTGGAAGTCTGCCCGCTTTCGCGTGAGGTAATGTTTCAACCCCTATCCGGATCATTACAACCCGGCGTTCGCTTTCTCCAACCTCCCATACCCGCACAGCCAACAGCGTCCCTTGCGGTTCGCCTGCCGGAGCCATATGGCGCTCCGGCAGCCATACGGGCTTACCACGTTCCCTGCGCATTACACGACTGGGTTAGGGCCTGCCTCTTCGCCGGTGATCTATCTAGCGACGTACTCCGACTTTCGAGCGGAGCATCCGATCACGTACCGTTTGGTTAGTGCCTATCAGCAGCTTTGGCACCGCCTTATTTACGACGTTTATCAGCAGTTCACTTACATTACCCATACCAGTCAGCCTGGCTCCTTGACCCCATTGCTGCTCGGAGTCTCTGCGCCCCTATCTCACGACAGGGACGCACCCTTACAGGGGCTACGTTGTCAGGAGAGCTTCACACCCCACCGTTACCGGTGACGCATGTCTCCCTAGGCTACTGCTAGTCGCATAGCAGGTTCTCTATCGAGGCACCCTCGCGGGTGTATTCGACCGAACCATAACGCGCAGAGCTATCGCTCCGGGAACCTCACTTCATTACTTCAGTGCCTCCATGTTGGCAGGCGCTTGACGACAGACGGGCTCTTGCGAGCGCATGGTCTGCGTCCCAAAGAACGTAGCGCCGACCCTATTGGGCCGGTTTAAATGCTATGTAGCGAACACGCAGCGAAACTGCTGCGGCATATCCACCCGCACCCTCCGGGGGAGAGCGCGTACTGCAAAGACACCTGCCCAAAGGCAAGCGTCCCCGCCTTTGGGCAATGGCTGGAAATCCATCCAGCAAATAGCAAGCTGCGAGTTAGCCGATACGCTGGCCTTCCCACAACACATGGACTCGCTCCAACCTTGCGGCTGGGCCTGTCAAAGCAAGAAATGGCTGAGATTGGACGGTTCAGGCCGAGGCCTTCCCCTTGTCTCCGCAAAGGTCGATGCTCTATTGAGCGTGCTCTTAACGATGAGCTACCGGACACGAAAAGTGCGTGTCGCACCAAAAGCTATAAGATATCGGATTATGACAGACTTCGGCATGGATTCCTGCATCGCGGCACGCCTTCCGGGCGCCTGCGCGCACGATCCTGCCACCAACCCGCCGCCCGCCCCCACCGCCGAGGCGTCCCGCCGCGCCCCGCGCCGCCGGGCCGGCGCCCAGGCAGCCCCGGGCGGCACGAGGCACCCCACTTGAAACTCCACGCCGACAAGCCCCAGAACCTCAATACCGTGACCGGCTACGGGCCCGGATACATCGAGATCAACGCGGTCCGCCACGACCAGTCCGTGCTGGTCATGCCCGAGGGCGAGGTCGTGCCCTGGCCGGCCGGCCGCTTCGAGGACCTGGAACCGGCGCACTTCGAGGCGCTGCTGGACCGCAAGCCCGAGGTGGTGCTGCTGGGCACCGGCAACCGGCTGCGCTTTCCGCACCCGCGGCTGACCGCGGCGCTGGCGCGCCGGCATATCGGCGTGGACGCGATGGACTTGCAGGCCGCATGCCGCACCTACAATATCCTCATGGCCGAAGGCCGCAAGGTGGCGGCCGTGCTGCTGGTGGAGCCCGCCGCCGAGGGCTAGCGCGCCCGGCGCCTTTTTGCCGGGTTGAGCCGGCGCCACGCTTGAAGTCCGTCCAACTGCCCCAATCTGCACCCGCCATGGCGCAGGTCCGGGCTGTCAGACACGAATGGGCCGCCGCCATCACCGATGATGCTTCGCCAGCCAGGAGAGCCACCAGCATGACCGTCAGTCTCAACAAGGCCGTTCCCGACTTCCGGGCCCCCGCGACCGGCGCGGACTTCCGCCTCGCCGACCAGCGCGGCAAGACCCTGGTGCTGTACTTCTACCCGAAGGACAACACGCCGGGTTGCACCACCGAGGCCATGAATTTCCGCGACCAGTACGACGCATTCGAGCGCGCCGGGGCGGCGGTGTACGGCATCTCGCGCGACAGCCTGAAGTCGCACGAGAACTTCAAGGCCAAGCTGGAGCTTCCGTTCGAGCTGATCTCGGACGCCGACGAAGCCATCTGCAGCCTGTTCGACGTCATCAAGATGAAAAAGATGTATGGCAAGGAAGTGCGCGGCATCGAGCGCAGCACCTTCGTCGTCGACGGCAAGGGCGTGCTGCGCCACGAGATGCGCGGCATCAAGGTGCCGAACCACGTGGACGAGGTACTCGAAATCATCAAGGCGATGTGAACGGGAGCATCCTCCCGGCCCATCGCAGTTGCGCCGCCGCGACGAGAATTTGACCGATTGCAAAAGCCAAAACCTTCGGGTAGATTGGCCCTCAATGCGTTCAGATCCCAGTTGCCACGCTGCAGTAACGTCCCGGCCCACCAGGCACAGTCCAAGGGCTGGTAGCGGACCTGCCGTGCCGCCGGACCGCAACAAAGCCGCCACACCTGTACCCCAGGACTGGCGGCTTTTTTGTTTTGCGCATCGGCGTTCGATTCTCCAACCCGCAACCCCGCGTCTCCGCGCCCTTCGGTTTTCCCGCTTTCTGCCGTTCCCTGGTTGTACGCCAGTCTTTTCGCCCCCTTTAGCCCCTGAAAGGAAAGCCAAGCATGCCGCTGCCTACCATGCCCGCCAAGCCTGCCCAACTGCTGGATCCGAGCGAATTCGCGCCGGTCGCAAGCTCCAAGGCCAAAGCCGCGCAGGGTAAGAAACCTGTGCCGGTCCTGGAGCGGGTGGCACTGCTCGAGACCGGCGACACCCAGGCGCCCGCCACCCGCGCACGCGCCGGCAGCACGACCCGGGCCAAGACCGCCGACGCCCCGCCGGCCACCACCACGCCGGCCGCGCCGGCCGTCAGCCTGGTCAAGCCCGCCGCCGGCCCCACGCGCCGCACGCGCAAGTCGGCCGGGCCGAGCAAGCTGTTCGTGCTGGACACGAACGTGCTGATGCACGACCCGAGCTCGCTGTTCCGCTTCGAGGAGCACGACATCTATCTGCCGATGATGACGCTGGAGGAGCTGGACAACCACAAGAAGGGCATGAGCGAGGTGGCGCGCAACGCGCGCATGGTCAGCCGCACGCTGGACCAGCTTGTGGGTGGCACCGACGGCGTGCTCGACGAGGGCCTGCCGCTGGCCAAGCTGGGCAACCGCGACGCCGCCGGCAAGCTGTTCTTCCAGACCCGCCTGAACGACATCAAGCTGCCCGAGGGCCTGCCGCAGGGCAAGGCCGACAACCAGATCCTGGGCGTGGTCAGCGCGCTGCAGCAGCAGTACCCGGAGCGCCAGGTCGTGCTGGTGTCGAAAGACATCAACATGCGGATCAAGGCGCGGGCGCTGGGCCTGCCGGCCGAGGACTACTTCAACGACCAGGTCCTGGAAGACAAGGACCTGCTCTACTCGGGCGTGATGCAGTTGCCCAACGACTTCTGGGCCAAGCACGGCAAGGGCGTGGAAAGCTGGCAGGACCCCAAGTCGGGCGCCATGTTCTACCGCCTGACCGGCCCGCTGGTGCCGTCGTTCCTGGTCAACCAGTTCGTCTACCTGGAGCCGATGGACGGTAGCCTGCCGCTGTACGCGCAGGTCAAGGAGATCAACGGCAAGACCGCCCTGCTGCAGACGCTGAAGGACTACACCCACAACAAGAACAATGTCTGGAGCGTGGTGGCGCGCAACCGCGAGCAGAACTTCGCGCTGAACCTGCTGATGAGCCCGGACGTGGACTTCGTCACGCTGCTGGGCCAGGCCGGTACCGGCAAGACGCTGCTGGCGCTGGCGTCGGGCCTGGAGCAGGTGCTGGACCAGAAGCTCTACAACGAGATCATCGTCACCCGGGCCACGGTGCCGGTGGGCGAGGACATCGGCTTCCTGCCCGGCACCGAGGAAGAGAAGATGCAGCCCTGGATGGGCGCATTCGACGACAACCTGGAAGTGCTGCAGAAGAGCGACGACAGCGCCGGCGAATGGGGTCGCGCGGCCACGCAGGAGCTGATCCGTTCGCGGATCAAGGTCAAGAGCATGAACTTCATGCGCGGCCGCACCTTCGTGAACAAGTTCGTCATCATCGACGAGGCGCAGAACCTGACGCCCAAGCAGATGAAGACGCTGGTCACGCGGGCCGGCCCGGGCACCAAGATCGTCTGCCTGGGCAACATCGCCCAGATCGACACGCCGTACCTGACCGAGGGGTCGTCTGGCCTGACCTACGTGGTGGATCGCTTCAAGGGCTGGAGCCACAGCGGCCACGTGACGCTGGCCCGCGGCGAGCGCTCGCGGCTGGCCGACCACGCAGCGGACGTGCTGTAGCACGGCGGCCGCCCGGCGTCGGGCGGCCGTCTTACTGGTATCCCCCCGGCCTGTTCCATGGCCGGGCGGTTCCGCATCGCTTAGTGTGGCGCAACACCCCCCGCGCGTCGGCGTTTGGCCGACAGCCAGGGCCGCACGACCCGGCTATGATTGCCGGGTGTTCATGTCGATACGGAGGCGTCGATGAACCGGCAGCAGTCATTCAGCAGATATCTGTCGACCAGCAGGACCCTGTTTTCCCATAACGCGCGTGTGGCCCGGCGCAAACGCATTGCCGTGGCCGCGCTGATCGGCGCGACGGTGATCGTCGCCGCCGCGCTGCAACCCGCCAAGGCGGCGGCCGACGAGATGGTGATCCGCACCATGGGGCCGGTCAGCTACGTCTGCGGCGGCGTGGCCGAGGACGAGCGTGCCCGGCTGGCGGCCCAGGAGAAGGATTTCAACATGGGCATCCTGTTCACGCGGGGCGCCGAGGGCGAGTACCTGGCCGACGTTGACGTGAAATTGACACGCGACGGCCAGAAGGTGGCCGATTTCCGCGCTGGCGGCCCGCGCTGCCTGATACGTGCGCCCGAAGGCAGCTACAATATCGAGGCCAGTTACAAGGGTCAGCCCAAGTCCATCAAGATCAGCACCGGCACGCGCAACGCACAGTTGCGCTGGTAAGTTTGCGCGGTCGCTGGTTTCTCCTGGCAAGCCGCCGGGATACCAGCGCGAGGTGGACGCCTGACCCGGCAATCGACCCGGCCACCAGGTTCCAGCCACGATCCCAGCAAGGATGCCGCAGCGCCCGCCCGTACCGTTCCAGTCGTCCCGCCCTGCCCTTGCGGCAGTCTGCGCCAGCGTCATGCTGCTGGCCGCTTGCGCCGGCGGACCGCCTGCCCGCCACAGCGGCGCGCCGCCCCGCCAGCCCAGCAAGCCCATGATCGACCCAAGCGCCGGCCTGGAGGAAATCTCGATCCAGGCGATGTCGCTGGTCGGCACGCCCTACCGCTACGGCGGCAACACGCCCGATTCCGGATTCGATTGCAGCGGCCTGGTCCGCTATGTCGTCTCGCGCGCCGCCAACGTGAACCTGCCGCGCACCACCGAGCAGATGGGCCAGCGCGGCACGTCGCTGGACCGCAGCGAGGTGGCGTCGGGCGACCTGGTGTTCTTCAACACGACGGGCCGGGCCAATTCGCATGTCGGCATCTACGTGGGCCAGAACCGCTTTGTCCACGCGCCGGCCACGGGCGGCACGGTGCGGCTGGAGGACATGGGCAAGTCGTACTGGGCATCGCGCTACAACGGCGCCCGGCGCGTGGTGGCGGCCAGCAACCTGCCGATGACGCCGGCACCGGTGCAACCGGCGCCGACGCCTGCTCCGACCCCGACCCCGGCTCCGGAGGTTGCACCGCCGCCGGTCGACGACGATCCCATCGCTGCCTTCGCGAACAAATGACCGCCGCCGGGCCGGGCGTCAGTTCACGATCTCCCTGGCGACCGCGATATTGACCCGGATCGTCAATTGCTGGATTGGCGTGACCGTGTCCGTCTGCCGATAACCGGCGACGCGAAACTCCGCTGTATAGATGCCGTCCGGTAGCGACGGGTTGTCGGCCGGATCGTACCAAATACGCAATTTGGTGTTTTTCGATCCCTGGCAGGCAACGGTTCCGTGCATCGGGCGGGTACTGCATCCATTCGCTCGGCTGCCGCGTAGCGCAATCGTTGCGGGCTGCCCGGTCAGATCGGAGGCGGTCACCTGGATCGCGGCATAGGTACCCCCTGGTTGCGTCGCCAGTGTGCTTGGCCCGACAGCATTCTCCTGCACCGGCACGATCCACCCGATGCTGCTGTCGTAGCCGATGACGTTATCGAAGTTCGTACCGTGATCGGCCGTCACCGTCGCCTTGTCGTCTGTCTGGTATGGCGCCACCACACGGGTCGTCACCGCATTCGACTGCTGTCGCCCCAAGCCATAGATGGCCTTGATCGTGAACCCATAACCCGTCAGCCTCGTGGTGGGCCCCAGTTCGAAGACATTGTCTTCCCCGCCGCCCAGCATCAACGGGGGCAATGGCTCCAGAATGGTGTCCAACTGATAGTTCAGCATCGCACTGCCGCTTTGAATATCCATCTGCACGCTGTCCTGGATGGGCACGCCGTCGGCGTCCAGCAAAGCAACGGTCCACGGCACGCCGGGCCCGCCCGCCTCAAGGCTATCGCCGCGCGTCAGGGTCAGCGTGGTTCCGGCAACGTTGATCGGGATATCTGCCGTCGTTGTCCCGCCCTGGACGGTGACAGTCAGCCGCCGGTCGCTCCTGTCCGCGCCATAGCCCACCTCGAACTGCAGGTTGCCATTGGCGTCGGTAACGCCCTGCGTGATGCTGGAAACCCCGCCGTTGTCGACGGAGACATTGACCGCCTGAGCCGGCACGATCGCGCCGTTCGCCTTGCGCGAGGTCACGGTGAACAATGCGGTGTTATCCCGCGCGCCCGACAGAATCTCGCTGCGGGACGCCGTGATGGAATAGACGACGAGAGCCGGATCCAGCTCGGTTATGGTCAACGGCAGGCTTGACGACGCGCCGGCAATACTGGCGGTCAGGGTATCGGTCCCGGCCACCATCGCGGTGTAACCAAAGCCCGCGGTGCCGTCATCGAGACTGTTGGACGTGGCCGGGAATATCTGGGCCGCCAGCGCGGAAGTCAGCGTCACCGGGACGTCCGTGACCGGAAAGCCGTCCGCATCCGTCACGGTCGCGATCAGTTCCTCGGTATCGAACATTTCCACTGTCTCGTTGGGGGCGATCAGCGTGACCGTTGTGCCCGTAGTTTCCACCGTGATTGGTGTGGCCGAGACCGCCTTATCGTCACCCGGATAGGCAATGGCCGAAACATTAATCGTCCGGTTGCTTTTATCGTTACCGGCCCACAGCGCTGCCGAGGCCATGCCCCGCCGATCCGTGGTCACGGTCGGCGAACTCATAAATTCGCCGGAATCGGCAGAGATTTCCACCACCACATCTTCCAGCGGCACATTATTCGTATCGCGTACCGACACGGTAATGGTGGCCGCATTATTGCTGGACCCCGTTTTAATTGTCGTCAAATCGCTGCTCAGCGTGAAAATCACGGCGGCTGGCGCGGGCTGACCGCCATTGCTCGCACTATTGCTGTCGCCGCCGCCGCATCCCGCCAAGCCGACCACCAAGACCGTCACCAATCCGAGAAACAAGTATCGAATGCCGATCAACGACGGCACGCGGACAAACAGAGTCTCCAAAATCATGGGTTCACCTTTTTGTTTTCGCAGAAATGTCGCCAACAGAGGAAGGACCAATTTCAACCGGACTAATAAGCACGACATGAATAGAGACGGTTATAGCGCTTAAATTCTTGGATTACATGCGATAACTCCGATACTGCTGGCGCGTATTATCAATTGTTTGATTCGGGTTCAGTCCGTCATACGGATTGCCAAAACCGTCGCGCACGGATTCTGCGGATGCCGGCCACATAAAAAAACACCCGCTTGCGCGGGTGTCTTGCTTGCTCGACTGGCTGCCGGGATCTGGCCGATCCCGTGATTTCAGAGGATCTGCTTGCCGATCCACCAGGCGATGGCCGCCATGAACGCCGAAGCCGGAATCGTCAGCACCCAGGCCCAGACGATGTTGCCCGCCACGCCCCAGCGCACGGCCGACATCTTCTGCGCCGAGCCGACCCCGACGATGGCGCCGGTAATCGTGTGCGTGGTCGACACGGGCACGCCCATCGCCGACGCAATGAACAGCGTCATCGCCCCGCCGGTCTCTGCGCAGAAGCCGCCCACGGGCTTCAGCTTGGTGATCTTCTGGCCCATGGTCCGCACGATCCGCCAGCCGCCGAACAGCGTGCCAAGGCCGATGGCCACATAGCAGCTCACGATCACCCACATCGGCGGCTCGGCGCTACCAGCGGCCAAGTGGCCGCTGGCGATCAGCAGCATCCAGATGATGCCGATGGTCTTCTGCGCGTCATTACCCCCGTGACCCAGGCTGTACAACGACGCCGACACGAGCTGCATGCGGCGGAACCAGCGGTCCACGCGCGACGGCGGCGTGCGGAAGAACGTCCAGCCCACGATCACCATCATGATCGAGCCAAGCACGAAACCAAGCAGCGGCGAGATCAGGATAAACGCCACGGTCTTCAGCAGGCCGTGGCCGACCAGCGCGCCCGTGCCCGCCTTGGCCACCGCGGCGCCCACCAGGCCACCGATCAGCGCGTGCGACGACGACGACGGGATGCCGTAGAACCACGTGATCACGTTCCAGACGATAGCGCCTACAAGCGCCCCAAAGATCACATAATGATCGACGATATTGACGTCAACCGTGCCCGTGCCCACCGTGGCCGCCACCTTCAGGTGGAAGATGAAGATCGCCACCACGTTGCACATGGCCGCCATGGCCACCGCATGGTGCGGCTTCAGCACGCCCGTGGACACCACGGTGGCGATCGAGTTGGCGGCGTCGTGAAAGCCGTTCATGAAATCGAACAGCAAGGCCAGCACGACCAGCAGGCCGATGACCCACAAACTCATTTGTATTGTCTGCATGCCAGTGCGGGCCTCAGGCGTTTTCCAGGACGATGCCTTCGATGATGTTTGCCACGTCCTCGCACTTGTCGGTGATGGACTCCAGTTGCTCGTAGATGGCCTTCAGCTTGATCAGGCGCTTGACGTCGGTCTCGTCGCGGAACAGCTTCGACATGGCCGAGCGCATGACGCGGTCCGCCTCGGACTCCAGCTGGTCGATCTGCTGCGCCGTCTTCAGGATCGTGCTGGCGTTGCCCATGTCCTCCAGCAGGCCCACGGCAATCTTGACCGCCTCGCAGCACTGCACGCAGATCGTCGCCAGGCGGCGCGCCTCGTCGGTCAGGTGCGTGACGTCGTACAGCGAGATGGTCTCGGCCACGTCCTCCATCAGGTCCAGGATGTCATCCATGGTCGTGATGAGCTTGTGAATCTCGTCGCGGTCCAGCGGCGTGATGAACGTCTTGTGCAGCAGGTCGATCGTGTCGTGGGTGATACGGTCTGCCTTCTTTTCCGTGGCCTGCACGCGGCGGGCATGGCCTTCGGCGTTGGGCAGGTCATTGACCAACGCTTCCAGCTCGTGCGCGGCGGTGACCGCGCAGTCGGCGTGCTGGTTGAAATACTCGAAGAACTTGCCCTCGGTGGGCATGAAACGGCCGAACATGAACTGTCCTTGTGGCGCGCCTCACGGCAGCGCTCGGTTGTGTTGCAAAGGGGGAGACGGTCAAATGGCATGACAGCCGCCTCGTGGGCAGCTGTCATCAAAACGCAATATTTTACAGGGTTGCACCGTCCTGCGGGGTACCGGACGAACGATCAGGTATCGTTGTCGAAGAACGCCGGGCCGCCGCTGAAGTTGTCGAACTTCGTGAATTGACCCAGGAACGTGAGCCGAACGGTACCGATCGGGCCGTTACGCTGCTTGCCGATGATGATTTCGGCGGTGCCCTTGTCCTGGGAGTCGGGGTTGTACACTTCGTCGCGATAAATGAACAGGATGACGTCGGCATCCTGTTCGATGGCGCCCGATTCGCGCAGATCGGACATCACGGGCCGCTTGTTGGGGCGCTGCTCCAGGCTCCGGTTCAACTGCGACAGCGCGATCACCGGGCAATTCAGCTCCTTGGCCAGCCCTTTCAGCGACCGCGAGATTTCCGAAATCTCGGTGGCCCGGTTCTCGCCGCTGCCCGAACCGGACATCAGTTGCAGGTAATCGATGATGATCAGGCCAAGCTGCCCGCACTGCCGGGCCAGCCGGCGCGAGCGCGCGCGCAGTTCCATCGGGTTCAGCGCCGGTGTCTCGTCGATGAACAACTGGGCGTCGTTCATGCGCTGGATCGAATGGGTCAGGCGCGGCCAGTCCTCGTCCAGCAGGCGGCCGGTACGCAGCCGGTGCTGGTCGAGCCGGCCGACCGAGCCCAGCATCCGCATGGCAAGCTGCACGCCCGCCATTTCCATCGAGAACACGGCCACGGGCAGGCCCTGCTCCACGGCCACGTGCTCGCCGATGTTCAGCGAGAACGCGGTCTTGCCCATCGAGGGGCGCCCCGCCACGATGATCAGGTCGCCCGGCTGCATGCCGCTGGTCATCCGGTCCAGGTCGATGAAGCCGGTAGGGACGCCGGTCACGTCCGTGGTGGTATCCCGGTGATACAGCTCGTCGATCCGCTCCACCACCTGCGTCAGCAGCGGCTGGATTTCCTGGAAGCCCTTCTGGCCACGCGAGCCTTCCTCGGCAATCGCAAAAACCTTGGATTCTGCTTCGTCCAGCAGTTCGCGCACCTCGCGGCCCTTCGGCGCGAACGCGGCCGAGGCGATGTCGTCGGCCACGGTCACGAGCTTGCGCAGCACCGACCGTTCCCGGACGATCTCGGCGTAGCGGCGGATATTGGCCGCGCTCGGGGTGTTCTGCGCCAGCGAGTTCAGGTACGCGAGCCCGCCCACTTCCTCGGCCTTGCCGGCCACCTGCAGCATCTCGAACACGGTGATCACGTCCGCCGGCTTGGTGGCGGAGATCAGCCGGGCGATGCTCTGGAAGATCATCCGGTGGTCGAAGCGGTAGAAATCGGCTTCGGACAGGAAATCGGCAATGCGGTCCCAGGCGGCGTTGTCCAGCAGCAGCCCGCCAAGCACCGATTGTTCGGCCTCGATCGAGTGCGGAGGTACCTTGAGACTGTCTAGTTGGGGATCTGCGGCGGGCGCGTTCATGGGGGGCAATTATAGCGGCGCGGACCGAAGCGGGACGGCGTGCCAACAAAAAAGGCAGGAGCGTGGCTCCTGCCTTTCGGGGTGCGTCGGAGACACCGGCCAGGGCCGGCGCCTCGTCGCGGGTACGGCTTCAGGCGTGGTCGCCCAGCACCGACACGGTGATGTCGACCAGCACGTCCGTGTGCAGCGACACGCCGACGGCGTAGTCGCCAACAACCTTCAGCGGGCCGTTCGGCAGACGCACTTGCGACTTTTCCACCTTGAAACCTTGGCCTTCCAGGGCTTCGGCGATGTCGGCGTTGGTCACCGAACCGAACAGGCGGCCGTCCACACCCGACTTCTGGGTGATCTGGACGGTCAGGCCGTTCAGCTTCTCGCCTTCGGCTTGCGCGGCGGCCAGCTTCTCGGCAGCGGCCTTTTCCAGCTCGGCGCGCTTCACCTCGAACTCGGCGATGGCGGTTTGCGTCGCACGGCGGGCGCGCTTGGTCGGGATCAGGAAGTTACGTGCGTAACCGTCCTTCACGCGAACGATGTCACCCAGGTTGCCCAGGTTGATGACTTTTTCCAGCAGAATGACTTGCATCGTGTATTTCTCCTTGCGGTCCTGGGCCTATCAGTTCTTGTGCAGGTCGGTGTACGGCAGCAGCGCCAGGAAGCGGGCGCGCTTGATGGCCGTATCGAGCTGACGCTGATAGTGAGCCTTGGTACCGGTCAGGCGGGCCGGCGTGATCTTGCCGTTGTCGCCGATGAAGTCCTTCAGCGTGTCCAGATCCTTGTAGTCGATCTGTTCGACGCCAGCCACGGTGAAGCGGCAGAAGCGCTTGCGCTTGAACAGCGGGTTCTGTTGCTGGAAGCGCTTCTTGTTCTTGTTGTCACGTTTGACGAATGCCATGATTCAATCCTTTTCGAATGCTTTACATCGAGTGATGTGAAAGACCAGCGTCTTGCTGTTGCGGTGCTTGCGGGCCAGGAAACCCTCGCAATCGATCAGCGTGCCGAGCGGCATGCGCTCGAGCCGCTGGCCAATGGGGCCAATGCCCATGGCCACGATCGCGAATTCCACCTGCCGGGGCGTTTCCGCCTCCATCACCTCGCCGGCATGCTGCAGGATGCAGTTGACGACGGGGATGCCGGCCGGCGTGTAGCGCAACGTATCGCGCTCGGCCAGCGTGGCGGTCAGCCGGAGCTGGTTCACCGCGGCACCGCAGTCCGCGCTCAGGCGGGCTGGCCTTCCGTGGTCGTTTGCGCGGCCTTGCGGGCTTCTTCGCGCTGCACTTCCTTCATCATCGGCGACGGCGCCGTCTCGGCCTTCTTGGTCTGGACGATCAGGTGACGCAGCACGGCGTCGTTGAACTTGAACGCGTGCTCGAGTTCAGCCAGCGTGTCCTTGCCGCATTCGATGTTCAGGCAAACGTAGTGAGCCTTGGCCAGCTTCTGGATCATGTAGGCCATCTGACGGCGGCCCCAGTCTTCCACGCGGTGAACCTGGCCGTTCTGCGACGTGACGAGCTGCTTGTAACGCTCGATCATCGCCGGCACTTGTTCGCTCTGGTCCGGATGGACGATAAATACGATTTCGTAATGACGCATTGACGCTCCTTTTGGGATGAGCCACCCGGGCGTCACGTCCGGTGCGGCAAGGTTGAATAGCCCGCGAGTATAGCCCGGAACCCCGCTGCTTCGCAAGGTTGCCGGGCCGGGGGCTCAATACGCCGCAAACAGTGCCTGCAGGCGTGCGGCGTCGCGAGCCAGGCCGGGGTCGGCGGCCAGGGCCAGCAGCAACAGCACCCTGGCCTTGTAGGCATTGAGGTCGCCGGCCGAGACAAAGATGCCTGCGTCGGGCGCCGGCCGTGCCGGGATCGCCACATGCCCCGCGCCGGTCCGCGAGCTGCGCACGACGGCCACGCCGGCAGCCGCGGCATCGGCCAGCGCCGCTGCCAGCGTCTCGTGGACCGACCCGTTGCCGGCCGCCGCCACGACCAGCCCTTCCACGCCCGCCGCCACCAGCGCATCTACCGCCACCCGGCCGGGCTGGGCATAGCTGGCAACGACCTCGACCATCGGCCACGCCGTCGGCACCGGCAAGCGCGCCGCGTCCGGCCGGGCCGGCTGTCGCGTGAAGCGGACATAGGCGTCTTGGACAAAGCCGACCGGTCCGGCCATCGGCGAGACAAACGCGTCCACGGCCGACGTATGCGCCTTGGTCACGTCCCGCGCGGCATGGATCTGCTGGTTCAGCACTACCAGCACGCCCTGCCCCAATGCGTCGGCGCTGGCTGCCACGCGCACAGCGTCGAGCAGGTTCAGCGGGCCATCGGCGGACAGCGAGGTCGACGGCCGCATTGCCGCCGTGACCACCACCGATACGGGGCACGCCTGTGTGAGCTGCAGAAACATCGCCGTTTCTTCAAGCGTATCGGTGCCATGCGTGATGACGATGCCCGCGACGTCAGGCTGCGCCGACCAGTGCGCCACGCGCTCGGCCAGTTGCTGCCAGAGGCCGAACATCATGTCCTTGCTATCGACCTGCGCCACCTGCTCCGCTTCCACACGCGCCACGTCGGCCAGCGGCGGCACCGCCTGCACCAGTTGGGACACCGGCACGGTGGCGGCCTGGTAATGGGCGCTGCTGGCGGGACTGCCGGACGAACCGGCAATAGTGCCGCCGGTGGCGAGCACGACGATACGCGGAAGACGTGGGTGCGAGGAATCTGGCATGGGCGACGCTTGATCATTGGCGGCCGCCAGGCAAGCGGCCGTGGGCGCCGATTGTAACTGCCCTGCCCGCCGCCGCGCGCCCGTGAAAAACCCGTGCGTGGCAACGGGTGTCGCGCGTGTCTGCCCGGGATCGCAAATTGTGCTTGCACTTCACACGATACTGTATAAAATCACAGCATACTGTTTAAACATACAGTGCTTCGGCACGAGACCGGCGAACCATGGCGACCCTGACACCCCGGCAGCAGCAGATATTCGACCTGATCCGCGACACGATCCGGAACACCGGCTTCCCGCCGACCCGCGCGGAAATCGCGGCCGAGTTCGGATTTTCCTCGCCCAATTCGGCAGAGGAACACTTGCGGGCCCTGGCGCGCAAGGGCGTGATCGAGCTGACGCCGGGCGCGTCGCGTGGCATCCGGCTCAAGGTGGCGCGCAGCGATTCGGAACGCTCGGACCAGTTCTCGCTGCCGATGGCGGGGGTGCTGCAACTGACGCTGCCGCTGGTGGGCCGCGTCGCGGCGGGTAGCCCGATCCTGGCCGCCGAGCACATCGACCGCCAGTACCAGGTGGATGCCTCGGTCTTCGACGAACGGCCCGACTACCTGCTGCGCGTACGCGGCCTGAGCATGCGCGACGCCGGCATCTTCGATGGCGACCTGCTGGCCGTGAAGAAGGCCAGCGAGGCGGCCAACGGCAAGATCGTCGTGGCCCGCATCGGCGAGGACGTCACGGTCAAGCGACTCAAGAAACGCGGCGACACCGTCGAACTGATCGCCGAGAACCCCGATTTCGAAAACATCGTGCTCCATTCGGGGCGCGACGAATTCTCACTGGAAGGTATTGCTGTCGGCCTGATTCGATCGTCAGGTTTCTAGCAACAAGCGGAGACGCCAGAACGGCGCCTCCGTGTCTCCGAGACTTCGGCAGCACGGCCGTCTGCCCGGGTCACCCGCTTTGCCTTGCCCATGCCGCCCCGTCCTTGCTGGACGACGGGTGCGGACCACTGCTGACCGCAAATTACGAGGTGCTGCCATGCTGCAATCGAATCCCATCGCTTCCCGCCGCCCGGTCAAACCGGTACCGTTCCGCCAGATCAAGGGCGTGCGCGTCTACCAGGGCGCCCAGCGCCGCACGATGGTCGGCAATATGGCCGCCATCTGCCGCATGCTGGAATTGGCCGAGCCAAGCGCCAAATCGTTCGAGTGAACCGGTTCGACTGAACCCTACACGTCCCCGTACTCCTGTCGCATTGGCGTGATGCGCACCCCCGGCCTTGTCGAACCCCGTCGGCGGCCGGTTTTTTCTTTGGAGCGTTTCAGATCCACTGGTCATTCTGGACCGTACGCTCGCTCGTCGCGCCGTCGCCGGTGTTCACCACGCCACGCGGCTCGATCAGCAGCATCCGCACTTCCTCCGCCGCGCAAGGCTTGTGCTCGACGCCCTTCGGCACCACACCCATCTGTCCGGCGCGCAGGACGATAACCTGCTCGCCTCCGGGAGCCGACCGCAGCTCGATGCGTAGCTCGCCGTCGAGCACGATGAAGGTTTCGTCCGTATCGGCATGCCGATGCCAGTCGAAGTCGCCTTTGACCTTCACCACCTTGAACTGGTAGTCGTTCATTTCCGCAACGACGCGCGGCTGCCAGTGCCCGTCGATCAGGGCAATCTTGTCGAGAAGGTCAATCGTCTGGCACTGACCGCGGCCGGCAGGCGCGACATGGGGCGTCGAGGGCGTGGACATCGTTTTCTCCGTTCAAAGGTTGACGTGCCCCAGCTTACGCGGGGCACTGGCCACCGTCTTGAACGATCGTGGGTGCTTGTCAGCGCCGGGCGCCGGCGCCGGCGACCTGCAGCCAGCGCGCCGGCGTCAGGCCGAACGTCTTCGAGAAATGGCGCGTCATATGGCTCTGGTCGGCAAAACCGGCCCCGGCCGCCGCATCGGCCAGCGAGGTGCCTGCCAGCAGCAGCCGGCGCACCGTGTCGAGCCGGCGCATGGTCAGGTAGCGGTAGGGGCTGGTGCCGTAGAAGGTGCGGAAATCGTGCGACAGGCTCCAGCGGTCGCGGCCCGTCGCGGTTTCGAGTTCGTCCAGCGTCACCACGCGCGTCTGATTTGCCTGCAGATAGTCGCGCGCCAGGCTTGCCGCGTGGAAGTTGCCCCCTGACCGACGCGCGGGCGTGCCGGCAACGGCCGCCAAGGCATGCGCCAGTTCTGCGAGCGCGTCGCATTGTTCCAGCGGTTCGAGCGGGCAGCCGACATGCTGGAGCAACGTGGCGGTCGCGGCCGCCAGCCGCGGGTCGGTCGTTACCCCGCCCTCCAGGAACGGCAGCGCCTGGCCGCCGAGCACCTCTTGAAAAAGCGCGGGCTCGACGTAGATCATCCGGTATCGGAAACCTTCCTCCGTGCCGGCTTGGCCATCGTGAATCTCGTCCGGATGCAGCACGATGGTATTGCCGGGCAGGCTGTCCCGCCGCGCGCGCCGGTAGCTGAAACTCTGCACGCCAGCAAGCGTGCGCCCGATGGCATAGGTGTCATGGCGATGCATCGCATACGCCTTGCCCCGAAACCACGCCTCGATGCGCTCCACGCCTTCCATCGGCACGGCGCGTTGCACCCAGTCAGTCGTCAAGGGTCGTGCTTGTCGGATCATCTGCCGGGCTCCACCACGAACAGCAGCCAGTGAACCACAGGTCGCGGGAGTCCGTCGATGGCTTCGCCCGACGCAGAAAACAAAAAAGCCGCTTTTGTAAGCGGCTGATTTGCAAAGATATTCTTTGGGGTGGCTGACGGGACTCGAACCCGCGACAACAGGAATCACAATCCTGGACTCTACCAACTGAGCTACAGCCACCGTAGAGATTGCTTGCTGAGCGATGTGTCGATCAGCGAAGACCAAGACTATACAAGGATTCTCGGCAGATGGCTAGTATTCCGCACAAATAATTTCGTACTGCCCGGTGCGTGGGATCGCTTCAACGGGGGCCGACCCACTTCGCTTCCAGCAGGACCGCTTCCTTGATGGCGGCGATCGTGTCGGCCTCGGTCGGAAACAGTCCGAGCAGGCGTTTCGATTTTCCGTTCAGGACGTCCCGCTGCAATGCCTTGCCGGCCTCGATGGTCGTGCCGGGATGCCAGCAATACCGGGCTGTCCACTTGCCGTCCTGCAACTGCTCCGCTACCCAGATGACCCGATAGTCTTCGAAGACTTCACCGAACGGTTCTTCCGCTTCCATTTTGTTTCCTTCGGGCTTGTTTCGGTCTTGGCCCCGACTCAGGCCTCGGCATCGACAAACCCTCCTGCTTAACCCCTGCTTGGCGCCGTCCCTTTCGGCACGGCCTGCCTATGCGTATGCCGACTGTCGCGGCATTTTCGAGCGCATCCTAACATGACCCCGGCGTCGCTCGACTTAAAATCATGGCACCTCGGCACAGTTGCTGGCGCGATCTGAATGTTGGTCAAAAGCGCAGAGGCCGCCCCACCAACGCGGGGTTTTGTCGCGGAGACGACTATCGGATACTCGTTCGCGAGGGACATTGACCCCCTCGAACATTCCCGACAGGCGATCTCCCGACGAGTTCGCCTGCTTTTTTTTGGGGACGCACATAAAAAAAGAGCCCGCCGAGGCGGACTCTTAAATTAGCGATCTCAATGCCCTGAAGGCCCATTCAATGTAATGCCCGAATCGGCCGATCACCATCCGGGCAAACCCACGGGTGTGTGTGTCACCGCTGCGACAGCCGAAAAAAAGCCCGCGCACGGCGGGCTCAAAAATCAGTTGAAGAAAGCCCTGTATTCGAGGGCAGGCACAGTGTAAGAACATGGCCCGCTTTGGGCGAATTAGGGGAATCCCTTTGCTGGTGCGGGTTTCCGGCCACATGCCTACCCGCAAACGCTGCTGGGGCATACATTTGCGGCTTCGGCACAGCACGATCGTTCGAATTTAGAGCTTTTCCTCCAGCGCGGGAATCGTCGCTCGCTTACGCCGCGTCCTGCATCTCGGGACGCAAGTGCGAGCGGGCTTCGACGAAAAGCGCCTCGACCGCCGCGCGCGCGCGGGCGCCATGCATGCGGCGCGCATCCGACAAGACCCGGCGCCATCCGCGGCCGCCGTAGACGCCGCGATGCAGGCCCAGCATATGGCGCGTCGCGGCGCCCATATAACCGCCCTGCTCCACCAGATTGCCAATGTAGGCTTGCATGGCCAGCTCGGCGTCTTCCCGTGTCGGCACAGGCGCCGTCGAGCCATAAAATCGCTGGTCCATTTCGGACAGGATATAGGGATCGTGATATGCCTGACGGCCGATCATCACACCATCCACATGACGCAAATGCGTTTCCATTTCGTCGTACGACACGATTCCGCCATTAATCAGGATTTCCAGATCCGGGAATTCCTGTTTCAGGCGATATGCCACTTCATAACGCAGCGGCGGGATTTCCCGATTTTCCTTCGGGCTTAATCCTTTCAGAATCGCGTTGCGCGCATGCACGATAAACGTGCCGCAACCTGCCCCAGCCACCGTCCCGACAAAATCGCGGACAAAATCGTAATGCTCGACCGTGTCGATGCCGATCCGGTGCTTGACCGTCACCGGCACCGCCACGGCGTCGCGCATCGCCTTGACGCAGTCGGCCACCAGTTGCGGCTCCGCCATCAGGCACGCGCCGAACGCGCCGCGCTGGACGCGCTCCGACGGACACCCACAGTTGAGATTGATCTCCTGATAGCCCCACTGCTCCCCAAGCTTGGCGGCACGGGCGAGGTCTTCGGGCTCGCTGCCGCCCAGTTGCAGGGCGACCGGCTGCTCCGCAGCGTCGAAATCGAGGTGCCGCGCGACATCGCCATGCAGCAGCGCGCCCGTCGTCACCATCTCGGTATAGAGCCAGGTATGCTGGCTCAGCGAGCGGTGGAACGTGCGGCAATGCCGGTCAGTCCAGTCCATCATGGGGGCAACCGAAATGCGGCGCGGATTCACAGTCATGGGTACGGTGACGAGGGCGCCCCGCCAGGGCGGCAAAAGCCGCCAGACAACCGGGACGCCGCGAAACTAGGGCAACCCGCAAGTATACGCGAGTTACCCATTTTCAGCGTTGGGCCCGGCGCCACCGATGCGCCACCCCCGCTACGGTTCGCGGCATAAAGAAAGGCGCCCGAAGGCGCCTTTCCGTGGCGTTGGCCACACGCACATCAGTGCATGAACAGCCAGATCAGGATCAGTACAAAGGCCGGTACGCCAAGCAGCCAGGCTAGGATGTAGGGCATGATGTTTCCTCCTTTCTATATGTCGCGTTCATGCGTTCAATATAGAAATGAGCGCCCCGCAGCGGTGTCAGGTCCGCCCCGCTTCGCTTTGTAGGACGGGGCTGACCACTGATGAATCAGGAGCGCCGGGCCTGGCCATTTCTTGCCGCTACTTGGCGGCGTTGCGCTCGATCCAGGTGGCGAACGTGGCCATGTACTTGCTTAAAAAGCCGCGTGTCGAGTCGTTGGCGATGCCGCCCTTCTCGTCGAACAGCTTGTCGACGCCGCTGATATAGGCTTCCGGCTGCTGCAGCACCGGGATGTTCAGGAACACCAGCGACTGGCGCAGGTGATGGTTGGCGCCAAAGCCGCCGATGTTGCCCGGCGATGCGCTGATCACGCCACCCGGCTTGCCGTCCCACGCGCTCTGGCCGTACGGGCGCGAGCCGATGTCGATGGCGTTCTTCAGCACCCCAGGCACCGAGCGGTTGTACTCGGGCGTGACGAACAGCACGGCATCGGCGCGGCGGATGCGGTCGCGGAACGCCACCCACTCGGCGGGCGGGTTGGCGTCGTCGTCCTGGTTGTAGTGCGACAACTGGCCGATCCCAACCACTTCGAGCTTCAACTGCGACGGGGCCAGCTCGGCCAGGGCCTTGGCCAGTTTCAGGTTCAGGGAATCCTTGCGCAGGCTTCCCACCAGTACGGCGACATCACGAGGATTGCTCATTACGGTTCCTTTCGCTGTTCACACGGTTCACACGGTTCAGACGGCTTCACACGTTCGCAGGGCAGCGCAGGCCGGCCAGGCGGCCCGCCAGCCCAGCCGCCACTCTACTCGACTTGGATGACCGCCGCAGACGGCTAGCCTTGCAGCCCGGCCAGCGGGTGTTCCTCCTTGCGCCACTTGCTGTCGAAGAAGGCCCGCACCCGGGCCGGCGTCACCGCGTCCAGCCGGGCCGGGTTCCATCTGGGCTGGTGGTCCTTGTCGATCGCGAGCGCGCGGATGCCCTCGATGCCGTCGCCATGGCGGAACACGTCGTACATCATGTCCAGCTCCATCCGCAGTTCGTCTTCGAGCGACATCGTGCGCGCCCGGCGAATCTGCTCCAGCGTGACGCAGAGCATCAGCGGCGATCGGCTGCGCAGCGTGGCGGCGGTCTGGGCGGCCCAGTCGCCCTCCGCGTCGCTGACCGCCTGCACGATCTGCTCGACGGTCGGCGCGGCGAACAGCCGGTCGATCTGGTCCGCATGGCGCGCCAGCGCACTCTCCGCCGGCGCACAGCCCTGCGCGTGCCCGTCCGTGAACGTGGCGATGTGGGCCAGCACCGCGTCGCCGCTCTCGAATGACCGGGTCTGCAGCGACGCCACCAGTTCCGCCAGCGCGTTCGCCGGCAGGTAGGCGTCGGCCAGCTTCGCGTGGAGCGCGTCGGCCGCGTGGATGACCACGCCCGTCAGGCCCAGATACTCGCCAAGCCGCCCCGGCGTGCGCGCCAGGAACCAGCCGCCACCCACGTCGGGGAACAGGCCGATGTTGGTCTCCGGCATGGCCATCTTGGTCCGGTCCGTGACAATGCGCAGCCGCGCGCCCTGCGAAATGCCCATGCCGCCGCCCATGACCACGCCGTCCATCAGCGCGATGTAAGGCTTGGTGTAGCGATGGATCCGGTGGTTGAGCGCGTATTCCTCGACGAAGAACTGGTCGAGCAGCGGATCGCCGGCATGATGGGCCTGGTGGAACCAGCGGATGTCGCCGCCGGCACAGAACGCCTTGCCGCCCGCGCCGGCCACCACCACCGCGTGCACGGCCGGGTCGCTTTCCCAGTCGCGCAGCGCGTCGGTCATCGCGCGAATCATGTCGAGCGACAGTGCATTGAGCGCCTGCGGCCGGTTCAGCGTCAGATAGGCCACCCCGCCCTGCACTGCCGTCGATACAAACTCCGTCATGTCCGTCTCCGTTCCATCTTCGTTCAGGTAGGCGGCAATTTTACGCCAGCCAACTTGCCAGGATTCGATGACGGCCGCTTTTCAGAATCGTCTCAACCGGCTGCGGGCCGGGGCTGGCGCCCGCTTACGCAAGCCGGAATGCCGCCATCAGCCCGGTCAGACGTTGCGCCTGGTCCTCCAGCGATCCGGCCGCGGCGGCGGCCTGCTCCACCAGCGCCGCGTTCTGCTGCGTCATGCCGTCCATGTGCGACACGGCCACGTTGACCTGCTCGATGCCGCGCGACTGCTCGTCGGACGCCGCGCTGATGCCGCCAACGATGTCGCTGACCCGCCGCACCGCGTCCACGATGTCCTGCATGGCCCGCTCCGCGTTGTCCACCAGCGCCGTGCCCTCGCGCACGTTCGACACCGAGGCGCCGATCAGCGCGCGGATTTCCTTCGACGCCGCCGCGCAGCGCTGCGACAGGTCGCGCACATCGCCCGCCACCACCGCGAACCCGCGGCCATGCTCGCCGGCGCGGGCCGCCTCCACGGCGGCGTTCAGCGCCAGGATGTTGGTCTGGAACGCGATCTTCTCGATGACCTCGATGATGTCGACCACCTTGTTGGCGCCGGTGTCGATCTGCTGCATCGTGCTCTGCACACGCGCCACGGCGTCGCTGCCGGTCTCGGCCAGCTTGCGCGCGTCGACGGCCAGCGTGCTGGCCTCGCGGGCGCTGTCGGCGTTGTGGCGGACGGTGCTCGTCAGTTGCTCCATGCTCGACGCGGTCTCTTCCAGCGACGCGGCCTGCTGCTCCGTGCGCTGGGACAAGTCCGTGTTGCCGCTGGCGATCTGCTGGCTCGCGGCGGCGATCGAATCGGCGCCGCTGCGCACCTCGCCCACCATGCCGGCCAGCCGCGCCTGCATGCGGTCCAGCATGCCGAGCATGCGGCTGGTCTCGTTGCGGGCGTGTTCGTCGGCCACGGCATCGGCGTCGCGGGCCGACGACGTGCCCAGATCGCCATCGGCCATGCGCGCAAACCGGGCGATGGCAACGTCGAGCGGGCGGACGATCGACAGCCGCAGGCGCCACGCCACCACCGTGCTGAACACCAGCCCCAGCGCCAGCACGGCCACCGACACCGCCAGCAGCCGGTCATAGCGCTGCTGCGACGCCTGGTACACCGACCTGGCGCTGGCCACCTGCAGGCGGCCCAGTTCGGTGTTCACGGCCGTGAAGGCGATGTCGAGCCTGGGAATCGTCTCCATCACGGCCCGCATCATCGCGTCGCGGTTGCCGGCGTGCAGCGCGGCGATCATCGGCTTCACGCCCTGCTCGAACAGCGCCTGGCGCTTGTCGGACACGTCCTCGGTGGCGCGCGCCTGCTCCGGGCTGCGCGGGATGGCCAGGTACGCCTGCCACGCGGCATTCGACTGGCGCATGAAGTCCTCGGCCGTGGCCGCGCGCGCCTTCGCGTCGGCCGCATCGGTGGCAAAGGCCGCCTGGTCCAGCAGCACGCGCACCAGCAACTGGTTCGAGCGCGCCTCGGCCAGATGCGTGGCCGCCGACAGCTGCTGCTCGTAGATCTGGTGCGTGGCATCGTTGCTGCGCGACATGCCGAACCAGCCAACGCCGCCGACAATCAGCAGCAACAAGTTTGTGACAATCGTCAGGAGCCACAACCGGGCTCCAATCGTAGTGTTGCGAAACATGGGGGCAGTCTCTCCGTGACGTGAAAAACGGCCACTCCTCCATGGCCGTCGCCCCAAAGAACGGCATCGCCGCCGCGGACTTGATGCACTTGCCGTGATGGTCTGTCGTGCGTTTTCGTGATGGTTTGGCGCGGCGTTACGCCGGCGCCACATGGCGCCGTATGGAGGAAATCCTCAGTGCGAATCGGCTGGAAATGTGCACACTGGCGCCATGACGCCCGCCGCGCCCCCGCCCGCCCCCGCCACCGATGCCGCCGGATTCGACCCCGGCCTGATCCTGCTGGCTTTCGCGCCCGTGTTCCTGCTGACCATCGGCTGGGAGGCCTGGTACTGGCGCCGGCGCGACCCGTCCGTCTATAGCTGGCGCGACACACTGTCCAACGCCACGCTCGCGCTGATGCACCAGGCGTCGGACGCGTTCTTCCTCTGGCTGATGATCCGCACGGTCTACACGTGGTGCTACGCCCACGGGCTGCGCGCCGTGCCGGAGACGTGGTGGTCGTTCGCGCTGCTGTTGCTGCTGCAGGACTTTCTGTACTACTGGTTCCACCGCGCCAGCCATCGCGTGCGATGGATGTGGGCGTCGCACGTGGCGCATCACTCGTCGGAAGGGATGAATTTCTCGACCGCGTTCCGGCAGAGCCTGACCTATCCGCTGTCAGGCATGTGGCTGTTCTGGATTCCGCTGGCTTGGATCGGATTTTCGCCAGATTGGGTGATCCTGGCCGTCGGGCTGAACCTCGCGTTCCAGTTCTTCGTCCACACGCGGCTCGGGCAGCGCTGGCCGCGCGTCGAGCGGCTGGTCAACACGCCTAGCGTCCACCGGGTACACCATGCGAAGAATCCGCAGTACATCGACCGCAACTACGCCGGCGTGCTGACGGTCTGGGACCGGCTGTTCGGCACCTTCGTGCCCGAGCAGGCGGCGCCCGAGTACGGCATCACGGGCCAGATCCGCACGCACAACCCGCTGACGCTGACCTTCCAAGAGTGGCGCGAGATGCTTGCCGATGTGTGGCGCGACCGCGATCTCCGCTATCTCTGGAAACCGCCCGAGTGGCGCAGCCCGCGGTGCCGGACAGCCGGCAGCGCCGCGCCACGCGAAGTGGCGGCGGAATAAAAAAACCGCGCCACCCAGGGCGCGGTTCTTTGGCGATTCGGCGATGCGGCGATTACACCGATTCGCGCGACGCACGCTTGCGCTCGTGCTCCTTCAGGTGGCGCTTGCGCAGGCGGATGCTCTTCGGCGTGATTTCCACCAGTTCGTCATCGGCGATGAATTCCACCGCGTATTCGAGCGACATCTGGATCGGCGGCACCAGGCGCACGGCTTCGTCGGTACCCGACGCGCGCACGTTGGTAAGCTGCTTGCCCTTGATCGGGTTCACGACGAGGTCGTTGTCGCGGCTGTGGATGCCGATGATCATGCCCTCGTACAGCGCGTCGCCCGGCTTCACGAACATGCGGCCGCGGTCCTGCAGCTTCCACAGCGCGTAGGCCACGGCATCGCCGTCGTCCTGCGAGATCAGCACGCCGTTGTGGCGCTCGCCCAGGCCGCCTTCGCGCACCGGCGCGTAGTCGTCGAAGATGTGGCTGATCAGGCCCGTGCCGCGCGTCAGCGTCAGGAATTCGCCCTGGAAGCCGATCAGGCCACGCGCCGGAATGCGGTACTCCAGGCGGGTGCGACCCTTGCCGTCCGATGCCATGTCCAGCAGTTCGCCCTTGCGGCGGCCCAGCTCTTCCATCACCGAACCCTGGTGGCCGTCTTCCACGTCCACGGTCAGCAGCTCGTACGGCTCGTGCTTGACGCCGTCGATTTCCTTGAACACCACGCGCGGACGCGACACGGCCAGCTCGTAGCCCTCGCGGCGCATGTTTTCCAGCAGGATGGTCAGGTGCAGTTCGCCACGGCCCGAGACTTCGAAGATGGTGTCGTCGCCGGTATCGGCCACGCGCAGCGCCACGTTCGACTTCAGCTCGCGGTCCAGGCGCTCGCGAAGCTGGCGGCTCGTCACGAACTTGCCTTCGCGGCCGGCCAGCGGCGACGTGTTGACGCAGAAGTTCATCGTCAGCGTCGGCTCGTCCACCTTCAGCATCGGCAGCGCGTCCGGGGCTTCCGGCGCGCACACGGTGCAGCCGATGCCCAGTTCCTCAATGCCGTTGATCAGCACGATGTCGCCGGCTTCCGCCTGCGGCACGATCTCGCGCTCCAGGCCGCTGAACTTCAGCACCTGGTTGATACGGCCCTTGATCGGGTTGCCTTCCGGACCGAACTTGACCACCACGTCCTGCAGCGGCTTGGCACGGCCACGCGAGATGCGGCCCACGCCGATCTTGCCGACGTAGCTGGAGTAGTCCAGCGAGATGATCTGCATCTGCAGCGGGCCGTCCGGATCGTCGTTACGGACCGGCACCTTGGCCAGCACGGTCTCGAACAGCGGCTTCATGTCGCCGTCGCGCACGTCCTCGGTCAGGCCGGCGTAGCCGTTCAGGCCCGATGCGTAGATGACCGGGAAGTCCAGCTGCTCGTCATTGGCGCCCAGCTTGTCGAACAGGTCGAAGGTCTGGTTGATCACCCAGTCCGGACGCGCGCCCGGGCGGTCGATCTTGTTGATCACGACGATCGGCTTCAGGCCCAGCGCCAGTGCCTTGCGCGTCACAAAACGCGTCTGCGGCATCGGACCTTCCACGGCGTCCACCAGCAGCAGCACGCCGTCGACCATCGACAGCACGCGCTCCACCTCGCCGCCAAAGTCGGCGTGGCCCGGGGTATCGACGATGTTGATGTGGGTACCGTTGTATTCGACGGCACAGTTCTTCGCGAGGATCGTGATCCCGCGTTCCTTTTCCAGGTCGTTCGAGTCCATCACGCGTTCAGCAATCTGCTGGTTGTCGCGGAAGGTGCCTGCCTGGCGCAGGAGTTGGTCGACCAGGGTGGTCTTGCCATGATCGACGTGGGCGATGATGGCGATATTACGGATGGCGCGGGTCATTCGGCGTCCCCTGAAGGCGGAGCTATCGGAAAAAATTAACCCGACATTCTAGCATGTTGCAGCGCAGAACACTCTGTCGCTGTTCAGCATAGTCGAGGAATCTCATTGCGGTTTACGCAATAACCAGTTTCGGACCTTGTGCATCACTTCTTGCCTGCTTATATTTGCCCAAGCAAAGATTGCAGTGACAAGAGATGACGTCCACAGCACCCCAACCTTCCGAAGACCTGTTCGATCCGGCCGACTACGAAATCGGCAAGAGCATCGGCTACCTGCTCGGGCGCGCCAAGAACATGCTGTCGCTTGGCGTGGAGCAGGAAGTCAGCGGCCTGGACATGACGCACGCCCAGGCCATCTGCCTGATGATGCTGGCCAAGGGCGAGGCCACCACGGTCACCGACCTGGCGCGCAATCTCTATACCGATGCGGGCTCGGTCACGCGCCTGCTGAGCCGGATGGAAAAGCGCGGCCTGATCGCCCGCACGCGCCGCGACGACGACCGCCGCGTGGTGGACCTGTCGATCACGGCCGAGGGCCACGCGATGGTCGAGCAGCTACCGGCCGCGTTCTGCAACGTGATGCGGCGCCATTTCGACGGCTTCACGCACACCGAGATCGCGGTGCTGCGCGACATGCTGGTGCGCGTCATCGCCAACAGTGGCTGCCCCGGCGCCGACCCCGGCTGCCTGCTCGACCGCAATTCCGGATAGGCGCCGGCACCTCCCCGACACCGAACAAGTATTCCAATCGTCGGCAGCGCCATTCCGGAAACCGCCCGACCGCGCCACAGTTCACACCCTATGACAACCGCTCTCCTTGACACCCCCCGCGCCGCGCCCGGCCCGCTGCATCGCGCAGGCGGCCTGGCCCTGACGCTGCTGGCCGCCGCCGTGCTGGCCGGCTGCGCCGCGCTGGGCGATTCCCACAGCACCCAGACCGTGACGGACCCGGCCACGCTGGCGTCGCCGCAGACGTTTACCAACGACCACGGCCAGTGGCCATCGCAGGACTGGGTCGACCAGTTCCATGATCCGCAGTTGCGCGCGCTGGTCGACGAGGCCATCCAGGGCAATCCGAATCTCCAGGTTGCCTTTGCGCGGCTGGCCGCGTCGCGGGCGATGGCCGACGCCGCGCGCGCCGCGCTGTACCCGGCCGTGGACTTCGAAGGCAGCATCGTGCGCCAGCGCTTCTCGCAGAACGACCTGTTCGAAGGCACGCCGCTGGCTGGCTCGTGGCAGAACCAGTCGCGGCTGCAGCTTGGCCTGTCGTGGGACCTCGACTTCTGGGGCAAGAACCGCGACGCGCTGGAAGCGGCGCTGTCCGAAGACCGCGCGCTGGAAGCCGAAAGCCAGGCCGCGCGGCTGATGCTGACCACATCGGTGGCGCGCGGCTACAACCGGCTGGCCGCGCTCTACGCCCAGCGCGACGTGGCCGAGCGCGCCATCGCCCAGCGCCGCGACCTGACCGACCTGTCGCGCCAGCGGCTGGCGGCCGGCCTGGACACCCAGGTGGAAACCACGCAGGCGCGCGGCACCGTGGCCGCCGCCCAGACCGACCTGCAGCGCGTGGACGAGGAAATCGCGCTGGCCCGCAACCAGATCGCCGCGCTGCTGGGCAAGGGCCCGGACCGCGGGCGCCAGATCGCCCGGCCGACCCTGCTGGCCAACGCCACGCCGCAGTTGCCCGACGACCTGACCATCGGCCTGCTCGGCCGGCGCCCGGACCTCGTGGCCGCCCGCTGGCGCGTGGAGGCGGCGTCGCAGGACGTCACCGTGGCGAAGAAGGAATTCCTGCCCGACCTGACGCTGACCGCGTTTGCCGGCCTGGCGTCGCTGGATACGGCCGACCTGCTGACCGGCGCCAGCCGCACGTTCGGCTTTGGCCCCTCGCTGCGGCTGCCGATCTTCGCGGGCGGCCGCCTGCGCGCCAACCTGCGCGGCAAGTACGCGCAGTACGACATCGCCGCAGCCAGCTACAACCAGGCACTGGTCGATGCGCTGCGCGAGACGGCCGACACGATCACCAGCATCCGCAGCGTCGACCAGCAGATCCAGACCCAGCGCGAGGCGCTGGACCTGGCCGAGCACGCCTACGCGCTGGCCACCACGCGCTACAAGGCCGGCCTGGGCACCCAGCTCACCGTGCTGAACGCCGAGAGCAACGTGCTGCAGCAGCGCCGGCAGGCCACCGACCTGCAGGCGCGCCGGCTGGACCTGCAGATGGGCCTGATGAAGGCCCTGGGCGGCGGCTACGAGGCCCCGGCAGAGCGCCACGGCGGCACCCCCGGCAAGCCGGACGCACCGGCCGCGCCCGCCAGCGCGCAGGGCTGATCCGCCAGTACCTGACCAGACAACAAGACGACATACCGCACGAGATCCAGAGAGATTCCATCATGAGCACCAACCCGCAAGCCGCCGCACCCGCGGCTGACAACAACGGCAAGCGCCGCCGCCTGCTTGTTTCGCTGACCGCCGCCGTGGTGGTGGCCGGCATCGGCTATGGCCTGTACTGGGGCCTGTACGCCCGCCATTTCGAGAACACCGACGACGCCTACGTGGCCGGCAACGTGGTGCAGGTGACGCCGCTGGTTGGCGGCACCGTGGTGTCCATTGCCGCCGACGACACGCAACTGGTGACGGCCGGCCAGCCGCTGATCCAGCTCGACCGCGCCGATACCCAGGTGGCGATGGAGCAGGCCGAGGCCCAGCTGGCGCAGGCCGTGCGCGAGGTGCGCACGCTGTACGTCAACAATGGCTCGCTGTCCGCCCAGGTGGCGCTGCGCGATGCCGACGTGGCCAAGGCGCGCGACGACCTGCGCCGCCGCCAGGCCATCGCCGGCTCGGGCGCCGTGTCGAGCGAGGAAATCGCCCACGCCCAGACCGCGCTGAAGGCCGCCGAATCGGCGCTGGTGGCCGCCCGGGAGCAACTGGCCTCGAACCAGGTGCTGACCGACCAGACCACGGTCGAGAAGCATCCGAACGTGCAGCGCGCCGCCGCCAACCTGCGCTCGGCCTACCTGGCCTTCGCGCGGTCGACCATGCCGGCCCCGGTGACCGGCTACGTCGCCAAGCGCTCGGTGCAGGTGGGCCAGCGCGTGGCCGCCGGCACGCCACTGATGGCCGTGGTGCCGCTGGACCAGGTCTGGGTGGACGCCAACTTCAAGGAAGTGCAGATCACGCACATGCGGATCGGCCAGCCGGTGGAACTGGAAGCCGATGTCTACGGCTCCAAGGTCAAGTACACGGGCCATGTGGTCGGTTTCTCGGCCGGCACCGGCGCGGCGTTCTCGCTGCTGCCGGCGCAGAACGCCACCGGCAACTGGATCAAGGTGGTGCAGCGCCTGCCGGTGCGGATCGCGCTGGATCCGCAGCAACTGAAGGACCATCCGCTGCGCGTGGGGCTGTCGATGAACGTCACGGTCGACGTCCGCAAGGAGGAAGGCGCCTCGCTGGTGTCGGCCAACGCCGCCAAGCCGCTGCAGACCGACGTCTACGACAAGGTGGCGCAGGACGCCGACGCGCTGATCGCCCGCATCATCGCGGTGAACAACGGCGGCCGCCCGCAGGCCCCGGGCGGCATGGCGGGCCCGGCCAGCGCGGCGCGCGCCCCGGCGGCCAAGCCGGCCCATACCTGATCCCCCGCACGACTGGCTGACTGCCCATGGCGAACTCCACCACCGCAACGCCGGGCGACGGCGCGGCTCCGGCCCCGTCGCCGGCCCCCGCGCGCCCCGCCGCGCATCCGCCGCTCACGGGCGGCAAGCTGATACTGGGCACCATCGCGCTGTCGCTGGCCACGTTCATGAACGTGCTCGACTCGTCGATCGCCAACGTATCGATCCCGGCCATCTCCGGCGACCTCGGCGTTTCACCAAACCAGGGCACCTGGGTCATCACGTCGTTCGCGGTGGCCAACGCCATCTCGGTGCCGCTCACGGGCTGGCTGACCACGCGCTTTGGCGCGGTGCGGCTGTTCGTGCTGTCGATCCTGCTGTTCGTGGTGTCGTCCTGGCTCTGCGGCGTGGCGCCCAACCTGGAGACGCTGCTGGCGGCCCGCGTGCTGCAGGGCGCCGTGGCCGGGCCGATGATCCCGCTGTCGCAGGCGTTGCTGCTGGCCAGCTATCCGCCGGCCAAAAGTTCGATGGCGCTGGCGCTATGGGGCATGACCACCCTTGTGGCGCCGATCATGGGGCCGCTGCTCGGCGGCTGGATCTCGGACAACATGACGTGGCCGTGGATCTTCTATATCAATGTGCCGATCGGCATCCTGACGGCCTATGTCACCTGGGCCATCTACCGCGACCGCGAGACGCCCACCCGCACGCTGCCCATCGACCGCATCGGCCTGGCGCTGCTGGTGATCTGGGTCGGGTCGATGCAGCTGATGCTCGACAAGGGCAAGGAACTGGACTGGTTCCACTCGGGCCTGATCGTGGCGCTGACCGTGATCGCCGTGGTGGGATTCCTGTTCTTCCTGGCCTGGGAACTCTACGAAAAGCACCCGATCGTCGACATCCACCTGTTCAAGGGCCGCAACTTCGCGGCGGGCGTGGTGGCCATTTCGGTGGCGTACGGGCTGTTCTTCGGCAACCTCGTGATCCTGCCGCTGTGGCTGCAGACCATCATCGGCTACACGGCGACCGACGCCGGGCTGGTCACGGCGCCGGTGGGCATCTTCGCCATCATCCTGTCGCCGATCATCGGCCGGATCCTGCCGAAGGTGGACGCGCGCTGGGTGGCGACCATGGCGTTCATCACGTTCGGCGCGGTCAGCTTCATGCGCGCCGGCTTCACGACCGGCGTGGACACGCGCGCGCTGGTGATCCCGACCCTGATCCAGGGCGCGGCCATGGCGATGTTCTTCATCCCGCTGACGTCGATCATCCTGTCCGGGCAGCCGCCCGAGAAGATTCCGGCGGCTTCCGGGCTGTCGAACTTCGTGCGGATCACGTTCGGCGCGATTGGCGCGTCTATCTCGACCACGGTCTGGGAAAACCGCTCGGCGCTGCATCACGCCCAGCTGGTGGAGCAGATCAACCCGTACAACCCGGCCTACCAGGCGCAGCTCGACCACCTGATGCAGATGGGCATGTCGAAGATGCAGGCCATCGGCGTCATCGAGCGCAACCTGTCGCAACAGGCGTCGATGCTGGGCGCCAACGACATCTTCTGGATCTCGGGCGTGCTGTTCTTCGTGCTGATCGTGTTCGTCTGGCTGACCAAGCGGGCGCAAGGCGGCGGCGGTGCCGATGCGGCGGGGGCGCATTGAAGGCCGGAGACGGGGGATTTAGCTGCGAGGGATTTGGACGGCGGGGGGGTGTAGCTCCCCTCTCCCGCCGTGCGGGAGAGGGGTTGGGGGTGAGGGCCAGCGGTGGCATTGCCGACACGCCGCAAATTGAACGGCCCGCCCTCTCCCCTGCCCCTCTCCCGCAAGCGGGAGAGGGGAAACCCAGAGAGAACACTCAGATCTTCACCAGTCGTTCGGGCCGCAGGGCTCCCTCGCGCATGCGCGCCACGCCCAGCAGCTTGCCTTCCGCATAGACGCGCGCCAGCGTGCCGTCTTCGGGCACTTCAGCCTCCGGCAGGTCGCGGCGCGCGATGCGCTGGCCTTGCAGGAAGCGCGCCGTCGCGGCGGCGTCCAGGTGCACGGGCGGGCAGCGTTGCAGCAGCGCGTCCACGGGCGCCAGCAGCGCGGGCCGGGCCTCGTCGGGCTGGACGTCGATCTGCTCCAGCGTCACGGCGCCGTCGAGCGTCAGGTCGCCCACGCCGGTCCGGCGCAGCGCCGTCAAGTGCGCGCCGCAGCCCAGCGCCTCGCCGATGTCCTCGGCCAGCGTCCGGATATACGTGCCCTTGCTGCATGTCACGCGCATCGTGAATCGTAAATTCGCCAGATCGACGTCGAGCAGCGTGATCGCATGGATCGTCACCCGCCGCGCGGCGCGTTCGACGGTCTGGCCGGCGCGCGCGTACTCGTAGAGCGGCCGGCCGTCCTTCTTCAGCGCCGAGTACATCGGCGGCACCTGTTCGATCTCGCCGGTAAAGCGCGCCACGGCGGCGTCCAGGGCCGCGCGGTCGCAGGTCACCGGACGCTCGGCCACGATCTCGCCCTCGGCGTCGCCGGTGGTCGTGGTGGCGCCCAGGCGCACCTGGGCTTCGTAGGTCTTGTCGGCGTCGAGCAGGTCCTGCGAGAACTTCGTCGCCTCGCCAAAGCAGAGCGGCAGCAGGCCCGTGGCCAGCGGATCGAGCGTGCCGGTGTGCCCCGCCTTGTTGGCGCGCAGCAGGCGCTTGGCGCGCACCAGCGCGTCGTTGGACGACAGGCGCAGCGGCTTGTCCAGCAGCAGCACCCCATGCACGTCCCGGCGCGGCAGCCGGGGCGGACGGTTGGCTTGGGAATCGGTCATTGCGGAGGGAAAAGAGGGTTGCGGCGCCGGCACCGGGCCGGCTCGCAGGGGAACGCCGGACTTACTCGTCGTCCTTGGCGCGCGTCGAATTCGCTTCGTTGATCAGCTTCGACATCTCGATGGCATGCTCCACCGACGTGTCGTGGTGGAAATGCAGCGTCGGCACGGTATGGATGTGCAGCCGCTTGAACAGCAGCGAGTGCAGGTAGCCGGCCTTTTCCTTGAGGATGGCGGCCGCCACCTCGGGCTCGGCGCCCAGCACCGTGAAGTAGACCTTGGCGTGCGCGTAGTCGGGCGTCAGCGCCACCGACTGCAGCGTCACCAGCCCCAGCCGCGGATCGCGGATCTCGCGCTGGATCATGCCGGCCAGTTCCTTCTGGATCTGGTCAGACAGGCGCAGGTTACGGGAAGAGATATTGCCTTTCTTGGCCATGCAAACTTTTGCTTTGCCGATGTGAAAACGGCAGGCCGGAGCCTGCCGTCTTTGCGTATCGCCTTACAGCGTACGCGCCACCTCGGTGATTTCGTACACCTCGAGCTGGTCGCCTTCCTGAACGTCGTTGAAGTTCTTGATCGACAGACCGCACTCGAAGCCCTGCTTGACTTCCTTGACGTCGTCCTTGAACCGCTTGAGCGAGTCCAGTTCGCCGTCGTGGATCACCACGTTGTTGCGCAGCACGCGGACCAGCGACGTCCGCTTGACCAGGCCGTCGGTGACCATACAGCCGGCCACGGCGCCAACCTTCGGCACGCGGAAGACCTGGCGGACTTCCACCTGGCCGATCGTCGTCTCGCGCTTCTCGGGCGCCAGCATGCCCGACATCGCCGCCTTCACCTCATCCACGGCGTCGTAGATGATGTTGTAGTAGCGGATGTCGATGCCGTTGTGCTCGGCCAGCTTGCGCGCGCCGGCGTCGGCACGCACGTTGAAGCCGATGATGACAGCCTTCGAAGCGGTCGCCAGGTTGACGTCCGATTCCGAGATGCCACCCACGCCGCCGTGCACGATCTGCACGCGCACTTCGGCGGTCGACAGCTTCTGCAGCGACTGCACCAGCGCTTCCTGCGAACCCTGCACGTCGGCCTTGACGATCAGCGGCAGCGACTGCACTTCGCCTTCGGCCATCTGCTCCAGCATCGTTTCCAGCTTGGCCGCCTGCTGCTTGGCCAGCTTCACGTCGCGGAACTTGCCCTGGCGGAACAGCGCGATTTCGCGCGCCTTGCGCTCGTCCGGCAGCACCAGCACTTCCTCGCCGGCGGCGGGCACTTCCGACAGACCCTGGATTTCCACCGGGATCGACGGGCCGGCTTCCTTCGCCGGCTTGCCGTTCTCGTCCAGCATGGCGCGCACGCGGCCGTAGGCACTGCCTGCCAGCACGACGTCGCCACGCTTGAGCGTGCCGCTGCTGACCAGGATCGTCGCGATCGGGCCCTTGCCCTTGTCGAGCTGGGCTTCCACGACGAGACCCTTGGCCGGCGCATCGACCGGCGCCTTCAGTTCCAGCACTTCGGCCTGCAGCGACACCTGCTCCAGCAGGTCATCGATGCCGGCACCGGTCTTGGCGGACACCGGCACGAACGGCGAATCGCCGCCGTATTCTTCCGGCACCACCTGCTCGGCCACCAGTTCCTGCTTGACGCGGTCCGGGTTGGCTTCGGGCTTGTCGACCTTGGTGATGGCCACGACGATCGGCACACCGGCAGCCTTGGCGTGCGCGATGGCTTCCTTGGTCTGCGGCATCACGCCGTCGTCGGCCGCCACCACCAGGATGACGATGTCGGTGGCCTTGGCGCCGCGGGCACGCATGGCCGTGAAGGCCTCGTGACCCGGGGTGTCCAGGAACGTGATCACGCCACGGTCCGTTTCCACGTGATACGCGCCAATGTGCTGCGTAATGCCACCGGCTTCGCCCGCTGCAACCTTGGTGCGGCGGATGTAATCCAGCAGCGACGTCTTGCCGTGGTCGACGTGACCCATCACGGTCACCACCGGCGGACGCGGCAGCAGTTCGGCGTCGGCATGGTCCTCGCCGTCCACCACCAGCAGCGCTTCCGGATCGTCCAGCTTGGCGGCGAACGCCTTGTGGCCCATTTCCTCCACCACGATCATGGCGGTTTCCTGGTCCAGCACTTGGTTGATCGTCACCATCTGGCCGAGCTTCATCATCTGCTTGATGACCTCGGACGCCTTGACGGCCATCTTGTGCGCCAGGTCGGCCACGGAGACGGTTTCCGGCACGTGCACTTCACGCACCACCGGCTCGGTCGGCGCCTGGAAGTTGCTGCGGCCGTCGTCGGCGTGCTGCTTGCCGCCGCGGCCACGCGGGCCACTGCGCCAGCCGCCGGTGCCGCCCGACGAATCGCCGCGCGTCTTCAGACCGCCGCCCTTCTTGCCGCCGCGGTTGTCGTCCTGCCAGCCGCCCTTCGCACCCTTGCCGCCCTTCTTGTCGGCCGTGGTGGTAGTGGTGGTCGCGGCAGGCGCCGTGGTCGTCTTCTTCTCGTCCTTCTTGGCTTCCGTGGTCGCGCCGGCCGGCTTCACCGGCTTGTGCAGCGTGCCGGTCTGCTCGGCCTTCTTTTCCTCGGCCTTGCGCTCCGACGGCGCCTTCAGCACGCGGGCCGGGGCGTTCAGCATCTGCTGGATCGCACGGGCTTCGGCTTCGGCAGCCTCGCGGCGGCGGCGGGCGGCAGCGTCCTGTTCGGCGCGCGCCTTGTCGGCGGCGGCCTTGGCGCTGTCCTGCTCGGCGCGGGCCTTGTCGGCGGCAGCCTTGGCGTCGTCGGCGTTCTTCTGCGCCTGCTGGCGCTCGGCGGCCAGACGGGCCTTGTCTTCCTCGGCCTTCTGGCGCGCGGTTTCCTCGGCGGCCTCGGTGGCTGCGCGCTCGGCGGCGGCTTCCTCGGCGGCCTTCTCGGCCAGCAGTTCGGCCTGGCGGCGCTGTTCGGCCTCCAGGGCTTCCTGCCTGGCGCGGCGCTCGGCTTCCTCGCGCTCGGCGGCCTCGCGGGCGGCCTGGGCCTCGGCTTCCTGGCGGGCCAGGGCCTCGGCCTGCTGGCGGCGCTGTTCGTCGTCGCGGCGCGCCTGTTCGGCGGCCTCGGCGTCGGCAGCGGCGTGGGCGTCGGCGCCGTCATCGTGCGATTCGACTTCGTCGCGCTTGATCAGCACGCGCTTCTTGCGCACCTCGACCTGCACCGTGCGGGTCTTGCCCGTGGAATCCGACTGGCGGATCTCGGACGTTTCTCGCTTGGTCAACGTGATCTTCTTGCGTGCGCTGTCATCGGATTGACCGTGCGACCGCTTGAGATGCTCCAGCAGCCGGGTCTTGTCCGATTCGGTAATGATGTCTTCAGGCTTTGCCTTGCCCACCCCAGCTGCCTGCAATTGTTCCAGCAGTGCAGCAGGGCTGCGGCTCAGTTCTGCGGCCAGTTGGGCAACTGTTGTGCTTGCCATTCAAACCCTTTCAATGCTCGGTTTCTACGTCGGGACAATTCGTATGCGGAAAGCGCGTCCGGGCCGCGTGGGCCCGGACGTGTCCCTCAGTTAAACCAATGTTCCCGTGCCTTCATGATCAGCGTGCGGGCGTCATCCTCGCTCACACCGGCCATCTCGACCAGTTCGTCCACGGCCAGTTCGGCCAGGTCGTCGCGCGTGTGGATATTGCCTTCGGCCAGCTTGCCGATCAGCTCCGGGTTCAGGCCGTCCAGGGATCGCAGGTCCTGCGACACCTCTTCCACCTTTTCTTCCCGGGCCAGTTCCATCGTCAGCAGCGCATCGCGGGCGCGGTTGCGCAGCTCGTTGACGGTGTCCTCGTCGAACGCCTCGATTTCCATCATTTCACTGATGGGCACGTAGGCCACTTCTTCCAGCGTGGAGAAGCCTTCCTCGATCAGGATGTCCGCCACTTCCTCGTCCACGTCCAGCTTGGCCATGAACAGCTTGCGTACCTGCTCGCTTTCCTCGGCCTGCTTCTGCGCGGACTCTTCCTGCGTCATGATGTTGATCTGCCAGCCGGTCAGCTCCGACGCCAGGCGTACGTTCTGACCGCTGCGACCGATGGCGACGGCGAGGTTTTCCTCGTCGACCACCACATCCATGCTGTGCTTCTCTTCGTCGACCACGATCGACTGGACCTGCGCCGGGGCCAGCGCGCCAATCACGAACTGCGCCGGGTCTTCCGACCACAGCACGATGTCCACGGCCTCGCCGCCAATCTCGTTGCGCACGGCGGTGACGCGCGTGCCACGCACGCCCACGCAGGTGCCAATCGGGTCGATACGCTTGTCATGCGCCACCACGGCGATCTTGGCCCGCACGCCCGGGTCGCGGGCGGCCGCCTTGATCTCCAGCAGGCCCTGTTCCATCTCCGGCACTTCGTTCTCGAAGAGCTTGATCAGGAAGTCCGGCGCGGTGCGCGACAGTTCGATCTGCGGGCCGCGCGCGGCGCGGTCCACGTTCAGGATATACGCCCGCACGCGGTCGCCCGTGCGCAGGTTCTCCTTCGGGATGATCTGGTCACGGGCCAGCAGCGCCTCGACCCGGCCCGATTCGACGATCAGACCCTTCTTGTCGGCGCGCTTGACCGTGCCGGTCATGATCTTCTCGCCGCGGTCCAGGTAGTCGTTCAGGATCTGCTCGCGCTCGGCGTCGCGGATGCGCTGCAAAATCACCTGCTTGGCGGCCTGGGCGCCGATCCGGCCGAATTCGACCGATTCGATCTGCTCTTCGATAAAGTCGTCGAGCTGGATGTCGGCACTCTGCTCGCGGGCTTCGAACAGCAGGATCTGCTTGTCCGGCTCCTGCAGGCCCTGTTCGTCGGGGACCACAAGCCAGCGGCGGAACGTTTCGTGCTCACCGGATTCACGGTCGATATGGACGCGGATATCCACGTCCTCCTCGAAGCGCTTCTTGGTGGCCGAGGCCAGAGCTGCCTCCAGCGCACCGAACACCACATCCTTGTCGACGTTCTTCTCGCGCGCTAGCGCATCGACGAGCAACAGAACTTCGCGGCTCATTGCTTGTTCCCTTTTCTTTGATTTCCCTTGAAGTCGATTACCGGCACGAGGCGTGCCTTGTCGACATCGGATATGGCGAATTCCAGCAGTGCCGGGCCATCCTTGCCCTCGAATTCCAGGCCGATCTTCTCGGCCCCGGCCTCGCCCGCGGGTTCGCGCAGGATGCCGACGAAATTCTTCTGGCCATTGACCGGCAGACGCAGCGTGACGCGGGCTTCCTCGCCTGCGAAACGCGCAAAGTCGGCCAGCTTCTTGAGCGGACGGTCCAGGCCGGGCGACGAAACCTCGAGGCGCTCGTAGTCGACGTTCTCGACCATCAGCACGTGCGTGAGCTGTCGGCTGACTTTTTCGCAATCCTCGATGACGATGCCGGTTTCAGGCTGATCGATGTAGACACGCAGAAGTCCGGCGGGGGCTCGCTCAAGATCAACCAGCTCGTAGCCCATGCCGGTAAGGGTGGTTTCGATCAAATCTGCCAGATGCACTGTAATCCCGAATAGTGGCTTTCAATACTTGGCAGACTTCGGACAACACAACGTTCTGAAATCGAGGTTCCGAAACGACCTGTAAGCCCTGCCTGCCCCATCATCCGCGGCCCGGACGCGCCACACCGGGTGACGTTGTCCAGTCGCAAGCACAAACGGGCGAACCAAAAAAAAATGGGCGCAATGCCCATCATTCGCCCATCCTCGCCGAGGATGATACTTTTGAATAGACTTTGATTATACGCGGATGCCGGCTAAAAGGCAAAAGCGAATGGCATTCGCGCCAGATTCGGGCCGGGACGGGGTATCCGAACCGGCCCGCGATCTGTCAGCGGTGACCGCCGCGGCCACCACCACCGCCGCCGCGCGGCCGGCGATTGCCGCCACCAGCCTTGGCGGCCTTGGGCATCACATTGCCGTTGACCTCGCCACCGCTCCGGCGCGGACGGTTGCCGCCGGCGCCAGGATTGCCCAGATTGCCGTTGCGACCGCCGCGGCCGCCACCGGCACCGCCGGCCTTGCCGCCGCCAGCGCCACGCATGCCGCCACCGCCGCCCATGCCGCCGCCGAACTTGGTCGTATGCGACGTCAGCGGCGCCGGCCCCGACGGAATGTAGCCCATCGACGTCTGCATCGGGTCGGGCTGGCCGCGTCCGGCGCTATTGCCGCCACGGTTGCCGCCGGCCTTCTCGAAGCGCGGCAGGCCGTCCATGCCCGTGTGCATCGGCATGCCGGCGATGGCCGCTTCCGTGCGCTGCTTGCGCCCGCCCACCTTGGTGGCGCCCTTGCCACCGGACTGCTCGGCCTTGGCAGGCGCCTTGAGGCCGATATTGGCCATCAGCGTGCGCACTTCCGTGCCTTCCAGCTCCTGCCAGCGGCCACGCTTCAGGCCGCGCGGCAGCAGAAACTGGCCGTAGCGCGTGCGGATCAGGCGCGACACGGTCAGACCGACCGCCTCGAACATCCGACGCACTTCGCGGTTCCGGCCCTCGGTCAGGGCGACGTGGTACCACTGGTTCACGCCCTCCCCGCCGCCGTCGGCGATCCGCAGGAAGTTGGCCTCGCCGTCGTCGAGCTGGATGCCGTGCAGCAGGCGCTGGCGGTCGGCCTCGGCCAGTTCGCCCAGCGTCCGCACCGCATATTCGCGCTCGACGCCGTAGCGCGGATGCATGAAGCGGTTGGCGATATCGCCCGACGTCGTGAAAATCAGCAGCCCTTCGGTGTTGAAGTCCAGCCTGCCCACGGCCACCCACTTGCCGTTCTTGATGCGCGGCAGGTTGTCGAACACCGTCGGACGGCCTTCCGGGTCCGACTGGCTGACGATTTCGCCGGACGGCTTGTGGTACAGCAGCACGCGCGGCGGCTTGGTCGACACCTTGCGGTGGATCAGCTTGCCATTCACGCGGACCTGGTCGGTCGGCAGGATGCGCTGGCCGATGTGGGCCGGCAGCCCGTTCACCGACACGCGGCCCTGCAGGATCAGCTCTTCCATCTCCCGGCGCGATCCCAGGCCGCCTTCGGCCAGCACCTTGTGCAGCTTGGGCGCGTCGTCGTCGGACGTCAGCTCGCGCACCGGCTTGGCCTTGGTGCGCGGCACGATCGTCTCTTCCTCGTCGTACTGCTCGGAAATCACGAAGCGGAACACGTCCTCGCCGCCCGCCGCGGGCTTGGCCGAGGCGCCCTTGCCGGCCGGCCTGGCAGGCTTGTCGCCCTGGCGCGGTTCGCCCCGCGCGCCACCGCCTGCCGCACCCTGGCGGCCTGCGCCAGCCTGGCTCTTGCGCTGGCCGTTGCGATTGCGCTTGCCGGGCTGCTCGGCGGCCGGCTTGCTGTCGCCATCGACCAGGGCGGCCTTGCGTTGCGGCTGCTGGCGGCGCTTGCGCTGGCCCTGACCCGCCGGCTGGGCCGGCTGGCTCTCGCCAGCATCGCCCTGGGCGGCGTCCGGCGCACCGGCTTCGGCCGTCGCCGCGGGCTTGCGGCGACCACGGCCGCGCGGCGCGGCGGGCTGGGCGGCGTTGGCATCGGCCGGCGCAGCGGCGTCAGCCTCCGAACGGCCTGCGTCCCGGTCCTGCCCGGCCTGGCGGCGCGAGGCCACCAGGTTGCGCAGACCGCGACGCAGCCCCTTGCGGCGCGGCGCGCCGTCGGCGTCGTTGCCCGTATCGGGGGCTGCGCCGGTATCGCCCGGCACGTCCGGGCGGCGGACGTCTTGCTCAGCGGAATCAGACAAAGTATTCACTATCGATGTTGCATGTTGTTCAGTTGGACACGCGCTCGTCGTCTTCGGCCGGGAATGGCGAGTCCTCGCCAGCCGGTTCCGAACGCTTGGGGGTCTGCGCTACGGCGGCCCCGGTGTCCACGTGGTAGCCGTTGGCATGTGCCACCGGCGCATCGTCCTGCCCATCCTCCTGGGGCTGCAGGGCGACGCTGGTATCGCTATCCGCCTCGTCGGCGGCGTCTGCCACCGGTCCGGCCTCGGCTTCGGCTTCGGTCACGGGCTCCGGCCCGGCCGCTGCGGCAGCCGCCGGATCGGCGACGGGCGCGGCGAATGCTTCTTCATCGCTGGCCGGCGGGTTGGCCGTGGCGATTTCCTCGAAATCGATCGCCTGCTGGTCCAGCAGGTTGGCCTGGGCCTGAGCCTGGGCGTCCTCCAGCGGCGGCAACTCGTCCAGCGAGCGCAGCCCCAGGTCGTCCAGGAACGCCTTGGTCGTCGCATAGAGCGCCGGGCGGCCCGGCACGTCGCGATGGCCGATGACCTCGATCCAGCCGCGGTCCTCAAGCTTCTTGACCACGTCGGTGCTGACCGTGACGCCGCGGATTTCCTCGATGTCGCCCCGCGTTACCGGCTGGCGGTACGCGATGATGGCCAGGGTTTCCATCACCGCGCGGGAGTACTTGGGCGGTTTTTCCGGGTTCAGCCGGTCCAGGAATTCGCGCATCTCCGGACGGCTCTGGAACCGCCATCCACTGGCCAGCGCAACGAGCTCGACCCCGCGCTGCTGCCAATCCTGCCGGAGCTGTTCCAGCAACACCCGGATGGTGTCGGCGCCGACGTCGTCGGCAAACAGCCGCCGCAGATCGCCAACGCGCAGCGGTTCCTGCGCGCAGATCAGCGCGGTCTCGAGGACGATCTTCGCCTCTTGGGTATTCATGTGATTGCGTGCAGCCTGTCTTTGCACCTGCCCCCGGACGAGTCCCGGGGCACTGGAGATTGCAGATACAGCGAGGCCAGAGCCATCGCCATCTCATCGCGCAGCCAGCTCGCCCGCCTAATGCAGCGCAGCCGTGCACATCATTCCTTGCATCGAATTGCCGGGTCGGTCCGGCAGGAGATCGTCCGGGGCTGGCCAGCTTCTCCAGTCGACGGACCTCTTGCGTCGCGCCTTCTCCCTTCGGGGCGGACATTCGCCTGGGCCACCGGATGGCCAAGACGGCAAGAAAATACCGATATCGGCTCGGGCAACATCGCCCTGGCCGGCGCCACCTTCCCAACCGTCGCCGGCCTTTTAACCAGATCTTTTGAACCGGATGGACTGTAGAGACGTTGCCGGTGCACCGGAGTGGCCGGAAACCTGGACACGCGCCCCAGATCGGGACAGCGGTCCGGCGACGCCAGAAACATGGTGCGGCGCGATACCGTGGTTCTGGCGATTGTATGGCATTCCCGGTCCCGCCCGCAACCCGGCCTTGTGGCCGATTCAGAACACCACGCAAAAACCATGTTGCGCCAGCGTCTCAGGCAGCCATACCGCCCGGGCCACGCCCAGCACCCCGAAACCGATGACCAGCGCGGCAGAGGCGACCCTCACCCCCCGTTTGCGCGACCACTGCCGCAGGTATCCGGACATACCCGACATGACCAGCAGATTCGGCAGCGTGCCTAGCCCGAAGGCCCCCATCACCAACGCGCCGGATGCAGCGTTGCCGGCCAGCAGCGCCAGCGCGAGTGCGCCATAGACCATGCCGCATGGGACCAATCCCCAGGCGAGACCCATGCCGTAGCGGCGCAGCATCGGCATGGCCCGCTGCGATGGACGCAAGCCGGCGGGCAGCCCGGCCGACAACCGGCCCGCGATCCGCCCTACCGGCGCCGCTGCCTTCGCAGCCATTCGCTCGATCCATTCCATCCCCATCACGCGACCGCGCAGCAGCCAGACGCCCGTCAGCACCAGCATCAGGCTGCCCAGCGCATAGAGCCATCGCTGCAAAGGCAGATAGTCCTGCCGCCAGACCGTCGCACCGAAGGCGCCCAACGCCGCGCCCAGCAGCATGTAGGTCGTGATGCGCCCGGCGTGCATGACGCAGAGTTCGGCCCACCATTGATTTCGTGAACGGTGTACGAAAATCGTTGCACTGCTCGGCCGTTTTTGCTCCGCAGCAATAGCAATTCCTCCACACATTGCGGCGCAATGCATGCCACCGAGCAAGGCCATCAGAAAAACGCTTAAAAGCACACCAAATGGCAACTGTTCCTCGCTTCTGCGTCACTCGACGCTGTAAAATGCCTGCATCGCGCCCTCGCTGCAAGCGCATTCATACGAGCACTCAATTGTTGACTTCCATCCCCGTCACCGAGATGTCGCCCCGTTGTTCCACGTGTGCAATGGGTCAACTTTGCCTGCCGGTGGGCATGTCGCAACAGGACCTCGTGAAGATGGACACGCTCGTGCAGGAACGTGTGCGAGTTCACAAGGGCGAAACGTTGTACCGCATGGGCGAACCACTCAGCGCCGTGTATGCCATCCGCTTCGGCACGCTGAAGACGCACGTCACGATGGAAGACGGCCGCACGCAGATCACCGGCTTTCATCTGCCTGGCGAAGTCATCGGCCTCGACGGTCTCGGCGAGATGCAGCACGCTTCCGATGCGACGGCGCTCGAGGACACCGAAGTCTGCGTCGTCCGGTATGACGAACTGCAAGCGCTGTCGGGCCACCTGCCCTCGCTGCAAGGCCAGTTCCTGCGGCTGATGAGCAAGGAAATCTCGCAGGACCAGGTCATGCTGATCACGCTCGGCTCGATGCGTGCCGAAGAGCGGCTGGCCGCGTTCCTCGTCAATATGTCCGAGCGACTCTCCGCGCGCGGCTACTCCTCCACCGAGTTCGTGCTGCGCATGAGCCGCGAGGAAATCGGCAGCTACCTTGGCCTGAAACTGGAAACGGTCAGCCGGCTGTTCTCGCGATTTGCCGAGGCCGGCCTGATCCAGATCCGCCAACGGCACGTCAAGCTGATCGACATGGCCGCCATCAAGCAGGTGTACAGCCGATCCTGCTGAGGCCCGCGGCACCTGCCGCCCGCCCCGTATCACGACAAAGGCCGCGTCGGAGCAAATCCGGAGCGGCCTTTTTGTTCGACTGCGCTATTCGAGTTCATCGGTATCGCTCAGCTTTACCGGCATCGTGTACAGCGTAAGTCCGCTGGAGAGCGCGCAGAACAGCCACGCCACCAGGAATCCCACTGTGTAAACCGCTTGCCGCGACGCCTCCACCGGGTGGCCGAAGAAGCTCAGGTCACCAGGATCCACAACCGAGAACACGACTGCCGTGGCCGCGCCGCCCATCAGAAACGCCGGCCACAGCACCCACATCAGCCAGCGGAGTCTCATGGGCGCCTCGCCGGCGGTTCGGTTGGCGCGGACCCGACTTTCTCGACCACCAGTCCGTGACGGGCGGCGTCGGCGACGGGAATGTCGGCATGGCCATTGGCCAGCCAGATCGTGACGCCGCAACCGATCATTGCCAGCAGCGGGCCACTCATCAGAATCCATGGCCAGGGTTCCCTGTACCAGGGTTTTGCGGGGTTCGGGTTCATTTCGCTCTCCAGTTTGGCCATTCGCCCAGCGCTTCCGCCACAGCGTCACAGATTGCGCGGGACGATGAAACTCGTACTTTGCCGAATTCGTACGTCGCGATCGGTGTCGGTCTCGGCCGTGACGGTCACCTCGATCTTGTGCGTGCCCTCCTTCGCATCTTCGATCGGCACGCGGATCCGGATCGGCAGCAGGCGGTTCGACGTCGGCGCCAGCCCTTCCGCGCCCTGGTCGTACTCGACAGTCAGGTCCTGCATTTCCGCGCTGTTGGCCTGCACGCGGATCTTCATCGGCGCTTCGGTCGCATTGATGAGCTGCAGCCGGTACACATTCTCGATCCAGCGGCCTTCGACTTCGCGCCCCAGCGCGCCGCGGTCGCGGATGATGTCGACCTTCAGCGGCGTCCGCATCGCCAGCGAGGCGACGAAACCGGCGCTCAGCGCCAGCCAGATCAGCGTATAGACGATGGTGCGCGGACGCAGCAGCCGTTTGCGCGCCGCCGTCGGCGACAGCTTCTGGCGCATGGCGTTCTCGGACGTGTACCGGATCAGCCCGCGCGGGTAATCCATCTTGTCCATGACCTGATCGCACGCGTCGATGCAGGCCCCGCAGCCGATGCACTCGTACTGCAGGCCATCGCGGATGTCGATGCCGGTTGGGCACACCTGCACGCAGATGCTGCAGTTGACGCAGTCGCCAAGTCCCGCCGCATGGTGGTCGGCCTTGCGCGAACGGCTGCCGCGCGGCTCGCCGCGCCCGACGTCGTAGGTGACCACGTAGGTATCGCGGTCGACCATCACGCTCTGGAACCGAGCGTACGGACACATGTACTTGCAGACCTGCTCGCGCATGAAGCCCGCGTTGCCCCACGTGGCAAAGGCATAGAACAGCATCCAGAACGCCTGCCAGGGCCCGAGCGTCCAGTGCAGGACTTCTCCGCCCAACTCGCGGATCGGCGCGAAATAGCCGATGAACGTGAAGCCGGTCCACAGCGCGATGACGATCCACAACGCGTGCTTGGTGGCCTTGATCCGCAGCTTGCGGAGGCTCCATGGATCGCCGTCCAGCCGGATGCGCGCGATCCGGTCGCCTTCCACCCGGCGCTCGATCCACATGAAGATTTCGGTGTAGACCGTTTGCGGGCAGGCGTAACCGCAGAACAATCGCCCCGCTATCGCCGTGAACAGGAACAGCGACAGTGCCGAGATCACCAGCAGCACGGCCAGGTAGATCACGTCCTGTGGCCATAGCACGAGGCCGAAGATGTAGAACTTGCGGGCGCCGAGGTCGAACAACACGGCCTGGCGGTCGTTCCATTGCAGCCAAGGCGTGCCGTAATAGACCAGTTGGGTCAGGATGACCAGCCAGACACGCCAGCTTGAGAAGGCACCCGTGATCGAGCGCGGGTAGATCTTGCGCCGGACTTCGTAGAGCGCTTCCTCGGTGGCATCGGCCGCCGTCCTGGATGGCGGCGCGGGTCGCCAGGTGGCCGTCTCGCCAGCCTCGCGTGTGGGGGGAGATTCCAGGGGCGCGTTCATTGTTCAGCCCTCTTGCCCCCGGGGCCTGCCTCGCCGGCGGGCCTCCGGGGAGCGGTTTGTCATTGTCCTGCCGGTGCTGCCGAATTCGACAGACCCCAGACATAGGCCGTCAGCATGCGGATGCGTTCGGGCGTCAGGATTTCCTCGTGGGCCGGCATATGGCCGTTGTGGCCCTTGAGAATGGCATCGACGATCGCGCCTTCCGAACTGCCGTACAGCCACACCTTGTCCGACAGGTTGGGCGCGCCCAGGGCCTGGTTGCCCTTGCCGCTCCCGCCATGGCAGGCCACGCAGGTCGACTTGAACGTGCTCTCGCCGCGCGAGGCCCGGATCGGGTCGTACGTCAGCCCCGACAGCGACCGCACGTACTGCGCGGTATCGCCGGCCTGCTTGCCGTCGATGGCGCCGGCAAACGGCGGCATCACGCCATTGCGGCCCTTGGCGATCGTCTGCTGGATCGTCTCGGGCTCGCCGCCATAGAGCCAGTCGTCATCGGTCAGGTTCGGAAAGCCCCGGCTGCCGCGCGCGTCCGAGCCATGGCACTGCGCGCAATAGTTCAGGAACAGCCGCTGGCCGATTTCCCGCGCATCGGGGTCCGCCGCCACCTGCTTGACGTCCATCTTCAGGTACTTGGCGTAGATCTCGTTCTGCATCTTCTCGGCGGCCTGCCGGTGCGCGGCAAGCTCGTCCTGCGACGAGAACTTGAGTACGCCCGCGTACGAGCCGAGGCCCGGATACAGGATCAGGTAGCCCAGGCTGAAGATGCAGGCCAGCAGGAACATCCACATCCACCAGCGCGGCAGCGGGTTGTTCAGCTCGCGCAGGTCGTTGTCCCAGACGTGGCCGGTATCGTCGGTCGTGCTGACGCCCTTGGGCATCTTGCGCTGCGAGAACAGCAGCCACACGCACCAGGCGATACCGATCAGCGCAATGGCCGCGATGTAGTAACTCCAGAAATCGGAAATGAAATCGCTCATGGTGACTAGGTCCGGCTTGTAGGGTTGTTCTCATCGGGCAAGGCGAACGGCAGCATCGCCGATTCGTCGTTGGCCGCCCGGCGGCCAGCCGACCACGCCCACCAGCAGATGCCCAGGAACGTCAGCATCGACAGCACGGTGGCAATTGCGGTAACGATCACCATGGCATTACTCCTTGGCTGGCGCGGCGGCTTCGACCGCCGGCTCAGCCGTGGCGGGCGCGGGCGCCGTGTCCAGCCGGACATTGCGGCGATTCAGGCCGAGGCCCTGCAGGTACGCGACCATGGCGTCCTCCTCGGTCTTGCCGGCAAGCTCCTCCGGAGCGCCGGCAATCTCGGCATCGGTATAGGGCACGCCCAGGCGCTGCAGCGCCTTCATGCGCGCCTGGATCGAATCGGTCGCCAGCGGCGTCTTTTCCAGCCACGGGTAGGACGGCATGACCGATTCCGGCACCACGTCACGCGGGCTGCGCAGGTGGATGCGCTGCCAGTCGTCCGAATAGCGCCCGCCCACCCGTGCCAGGTCGGGGCCGGTCCGCTTGGAGCCCCACAGGAACGGATGGTCGTACACCGATTCGCCGGCCGTCGAGAAGTGGCCGTACCGCTCCGTTTCGGCCTGCAGCGTGCGCACCTGCTGCGAGTGGCAGCCCACGCAGCCTTCGCGGATATAGATGTCGCGCCCCATCAGCCGCAGCGGCGAGTATGGCGTGATGCCCTGGTCGGGCTGGGTCGTGGAGTGCTGGAAGAACAGCGGCACAATCTGCACCAGGCCGGCAATGCTGACCACGATGATCGTGGCGACGATCAGCCAGCCGACGTTCTTCTCCAGCGTCTCGTGCCTGAAGAAACCTTGATTCTGAGACATTGTTTGCGTCCTCGGCGTGTCAGTGGGCGGAAGCCGGCAGGCTGGCCGGGATCGGCGCATCCACGGCCGGCTTGCCGGCGATGGTGCGGAACACGTTGTAGGCCATGATGAACATGCCACCCAGGAAGCACAGGCCGCCCAGCAGTCGGATCAGGTAGAACGGATACTTGGCCTTCACGGCTTCCACGAACGCATAGGTCAGCGTGCCGTCCGGCTGCGTGGCGCGCCACATCAGCCCTTCCATCACGCCGGCAATCCACATCGACGCGATGTAGAGCACCACGCCGATCGTCGCCACCCAGAAGTGCAGCTCGATCAGGCGCGTGCTGTACATCTGCTTTTCGCCGAACAGGCGCGGGATCAGGTAGTACAGCGAGCCGATCGAGATCATCGCGACCCAGCCCAGCGCGCCCGAGTGGACGTGGCCGATCGTCCAGTCCGTGTAGTGCGACAGCGCATTCACGGTCTTGATCGACATCATCGAGCCTTCGAATGTCGCCATGCCGTAGAACGACAGCGCCACCACCAGGAACTTGAGGATCGGATCGGTGCGCAGCTTGTGCCAGGCGCCGGACATCGTCATGATCCCGTTGATCATCCCGCCCCACGACGGTGCGAGCAGGATCAGCGAGAACACCATGCCGAGCGACTGTGCCCAGTCGGGCAGCGCTGTGTACTGCAGGTGGTGCGGGCCCGCCCACATGTAGGTGAAGTTCAGCGCCCAGAAGTGGACGATCGACAGGCGGTAGGAGTAGATCGGGCGCTCGGCCTGCTTCGGGATGAAGTAGTACATCATCCCCAGGAAGCTCGTGGTCAGGAAGAAGCCCACCGCGTTATGGCCATACCACCACTGGATCATCGCGTCCTGCACGCCCGCGTAGGCCGAGTAGGACTTCCACAGCGACGCCGGCATCTCGATGTTGTTGACGATATGCAGGATGGCGATGGTGAGGATGTACGCGCCGAAGAACCAGTTGGCCACGTAGATGTGGCGGGTCTTGCGCTTGACAATTGTCCCGAAAAAGACAATGGCGTAGGCCACCCAGACCAGCGTGATCAGGATGTCGATCGGCCATTCCAGCTCCGCATACTCCTTGGAGGTGGTGATGCCGAGCGGCAGCGTGATCGCGGCGGCCACGATGACGATCTGCCAGCCCCAGAACGTGAAGGCGGCCAGTGGCCCGCAGAACAGGCGCGCCTGGCAGGTGCGCTGCACCACGTAGTACGACGTGGCAAACAGCGCGCTGCCGCCAAAGGCGAAGATCACCGCGTTGGTATGCAGCGGTCGCAGGCGGCCGAACGACAGCCACGGCGTATTGAAATTCAGTTCCGGCCAGATCAGTTGCGCCGCAAGCAGAACGCCTACGGCCATGCCGACGATACCCCAGACAACGGTCATGACGGCAAACTGCCGCACGACGCCGTAATTGAAGGTGTCGGCGCGTGGAGACGCGGTGGTGACAGCCATTCAGACCCCCAAGCTAAGTAAGAATAAACCTATTGACTGTGTGACTTTAGAAAAACGCGACCGCTGCCGCGTTGATCTCAATCAAGTCACCTGTACCGGATGCGAACTGTTTGCGTGACGTCATGTCAGTCGTGCCACGACTGCAACAGGGCCGCATCCGTCAATGCCTGCGCTCCGGCTCCTGCGGCTTGTCGTTGTCGAGCAGAATGGCTTCGCCGGGCCGGTCCAGGTCGTCGTACTGGCCGGCATGCAGCGCCCACCAGAGCGCCCCGGCGATCAGCACGACGAGAATCAGGCTCATCGGCACCAGCAGATAAAGGGTTTCCATTCAGCGCCCCTCCCCGGCCGGCACGCCCTTGACGCGCAGCAGCCGCCATGCATTGGCCACCACGAGCAGCGAGGACACCGACATGCCGATGCCGGCCATCCACGCCGTGACGTGGCCCGTGGCCGCCAGCGGGATGGCGATGACGTTGTAGGCGAACGCCCAGCCCAGGTTCTGCCGTACCACCCGGCGGGTCCGGCGTGCCGCGACGATGGCGGTGGCGACTTCCGCCACGCCGCCATGGGTCAGCACCGCATCGGCGCCGGCCTGCGCCAGGGGCGCCCCGCTGCCGATGGCAATCGATACCTGGGCCTGGGCCAGCACGGGGGCGTCATTGATGCCGTCGCCGACGGCCAGCACGACCGCCCCGCCCTGCTGCAGCGCAGCCACGTATTCCCTCTTGCCTTCGGGCGTCACCGCGCCCGCCGCGGTCGCCATGCCGAGCCGGTCGGCCCACCAGCGCACGGCCACAACGCCGTCGCCGGAAACCAGATGGGTACGCACGCCAAGATGCGACAGGCGCTGCAGCAAAGCGCGCGTCTGTGTCCGTTCGACATCGGCCAGCTGGAAGACCGCGAGGAAGGCGTCGGCATCGCCGAGCCAGACTTCCGTGGCGCCGGGATGACCGTCATGAACGGTGGCGTCGGGCGGCGTCTGCGTGGCCAGCGCCGCGACGAATTCACGGCGGCCAAGGCGTACGTGGCGCCCGTCGACCCGTGCCTCCAGGCCCTGGCCGGGCACGTTGCGGAGGTCGGCTATGTGCGGTAGTACCTCCGTCTCGCCCGCCGCTTCGACGAACGCCCTGGCGATGGGATGCTCGCCGCCCCGCTCCATGGCCGCGGCAATGCGGCGGCAGGTATTGGCCTCCGCCGTGCCCAGGATTTGCGTGTCGACCAGCGCAAAGCGCCCCTCGGTCAGCGTGCCGGTCTTGTCGAGCACCACGTCCGTGACGCGCGACAGCGTTTCCAGCGCATGCGCGCGCGTCAGCAGCACGCCCCGGCGCGACAGCGCGGCGCCGGCCGCGGCCAGCGCCGCCGGCGTCGCCAGCGACAACGCGCACGGACAGCTCACCACCAGCACCGCCACCGTCACGAGCAGCGCGCGCGACGGGTCGATCCAGAGCGCCCACACCACCCCGGTCACCACGGCCATCACGAGCAGCGTGCCGACAAACCACCCGGCCACGCGATCGGCCAATTGGGCCAGCCGGGGCTTCTCGGCCAGCGCGCGGTCGAGCACGGCCACGATTTCCGCCAGCCGCGTCTGCGCGCCGACGCGGTCCACCCGTACTTCCAGCGGGCTGGCCGTATTGAAGCAGCCGGCCAGCACGATATCGCCCATGGCGCGCTTCACCGGCAGCGCCTCGCCGGTCAGCATCGATTCGTCGAGTTCGCTCGCGCCGGCCAGCACCACCCCGTCGGCGGGTACGATGTCGCCGGCCTTGACGCGGATCCGGTCGCCCGGCTGGAGCCGCGCCACCGGGATGCGCTCGCCCGCGGCGCCCGCTCGGGCCAGCCGCTCGCAGGTGGCCGGCAGCTGCCGCGCCAGCATTTCGGCGCCGCTGCGCGACGCCTGGCGGACGCGCAGTTCGAGGTAGCGCGCCAGCAGCAGGAATGCGACGAACATCGTCACCGAATCGAAATAGACCTCGCCAATGCCGCGCACCGTCGCCACGGCGCTGGCCACGAAGCCCGCCGCGACGCCGATGGCCACCGGCACGTCCATGCCCATGTGGCGCTGGCGGATGGACCGCCACGCGCCGGCGAAGATCGGCCACGCCGAATAGAGCACCACGGGGACGGTCAGCGCCAGGCTGGCCCAGCGCATGAGCTGGAGCTGCCCGGGATCGATCGTGGCCTCATGGGTGTAGAGCGGCCACGCGTACATCATCACCTGCATCATGCCGAGCATGGCCACCGCCATGCGCATGAGCAGGCTGCGCCGTTCGCGGCGGTCCTGCCGGTCGGTCCGCGACACCTCGAACGGCCAGGCCGCGTAGCCGATGTCGGCCAGGCTCGCCAGCAGGTCCGCCACGCCCTGCGCGGCGGCGCGCCAGCGCACCACCACCCGCCGCGTCGCCACGTTCGCCACGACCGACTCCACGCCGTCCAGCTGTGCCAGATTCTGCTCGATCAGCCATGCGCAGGCTGCGCAGCGGATGTTTTCGGGCGCCAGCGTCACCTCGGCCCGGCCGTCGGCCAGGTCGCGCACGAACTGGCGGCGCAGCTCGGGGGTGTCGTAGGCGGCCCAGACCGGCTCGGCTTCGCGCCGCGCCTCGGCGTCGATCGGGCGCGCAAACCGCGTGACATCGCCGTACAGGTGGCCAAAGCCGGCCGCGTGCAGCGTCCGGGCCAGCGTCTGGCAGCCACCGCAGCAGAACTGGCGCGACTGGCCGTCAATTTCGGCGACGAGCGGCTGCGCGCGGTCCAGCGGCTGGCCGCAATGGAAGCAATCGGTGGTGGATTCGGATGGAGACGACGATGCCTGCCCAGGGATGCGGGCGGCGGGGGGTACGGCGGAAGCCAGGGGTGGCGCGAGGGGGGCGGCAGGTAGGGACGACATGGCGCGCTTTTATTACCCAGTGGATACTAGGTATCTCGCGCACCCTCCGCCTTGATGCAAATCAAACCCCGGGAAACGAAGTCAGATACGTCCCGCGCAGGTCTTCCGGAAACAACAGTCGACCGGGCCTGCCCCCGGCCCGCCCGCCGTTCAGGTCAGCGACGTGTCCATCACGCGCCGCTCGGACTCCAGGTACTCGCGCGACTGCATCTCGATGATCCGCGACACGGTCCGGTGGAATTCGTTGGCCATCTGGCCTTCGGTGTACAGCTCGTCGGCCGGCACCTCGGCCGATATCAGCAGCTTGACCTTGTGGTCGTAGAACACGTCGATCAGCCACGTGAAGCGCCGCGCTTCCGACGACATGCGCGGGGTCATCCTGGGCACATCCGACAGGATCACCGTGTGGAACTGCGAGGCGATCTCCAGATAGTCATTCTGCGAGCGCGGACCGCCGCACAGCGTGGCGAAGTCGAACCAGACCACGCCGTTGGCCTTGCGTAGCGCCTTGATCTCGCGGTGTTCGATATGGAGGATCGGCGATTCGTCCGCGGTGCCGGCAATCGACGTAAACGCGTCGCGCAGTGCCGCGCTGGCCTCGCGGCCCAGCGGCGTGTGGTACGCCTGCACCTGCTCCAGCGCGCGCTTGCGGTAGTCGATGCCCGCGTCCACGTTCAGCACGTCGAGCTTGGTCTGCAGCAGCGCGATGGCCGGCAGCACGCGGTCGCGGTGCAGGCCGTCCGGGTACAGCAGGTCGGGACGATAGTTGGACGTCATCACGAACTGCACGCCGTTGTCGAACAACTGCTGCAGCAGGCGGTGCAGGATCATCGCGTCGGCCACGTCGCTGACGTGGAATTCGTCGAAGCAGATCAGCCGGAACCGCCGCGCGATGCGCCTGGCCAGCTCGTCGAGCGGGTCGGGACGGCCGCGCAGCTCTTCGAGCTCGCGGTGCACCTCGCGCATGAATTCGTGGAAATGGAGCCGCGTCTTGCGCACCACGGGCACGCACGAGTAGAAGCTGTCCATCAGGAACGACTTGCCGCGCCCTACCCCGCCCCACATGTACACACCCTTGGGCACGTCGGGATGCACCAGCAGCTTCTTCAGCGCGTTGCTGCGGCGGCTCTTGTACGCCACCCACTCGTCATAGCATTGCTGCAGCCGCGCCACGGCGCGCAGTTGCGCCTCGTCGGACTGATAGCCGCGCTGCTTGAGTTCGTGCTCGTAAAACTCGTTGACGTTCATCTTGGGGGCCTGGCGGAAATACGGTGCTGCAAGCGAAAACGGCGCGCCGCGGATATTCGCGGCGCGCCGGTGCTCACCCGAGGGTGAACAGGGGCATTACATGTTCAACTGGCGCTTGTCGACGGCCAGCGCCGCTTCGCGCATGACTTCCGACATCGACGGGTGCGGGTGGCAGACCCGGCCGATATCCTCGCTGGCGGCCTTGAACTCCATCGCCACCACGGCTTCGGCGATCAGGTCCGACGCGTTGGCGGCCACGATGTGCACGCCCAGGATCTCGTCGGTCTTGGCGTCGGCCAGCATCTTCACGAAGCCGTCGGCGGCGCCCATGCCCAGCGCACGGCCGTTGGCCATGAACGGGAACTGGCCCGACTTGTACGCGCGGCCTTCGGCCTTGAGTTGCTGCTCGGTCTTGCCGACCCAGGCGATTTCCGGGAACGTGTAGATGACCCACGGCACCGTGTTGAAGTCGATGTGCGGCTTCTGGCCGACGATGCGCTCGGCCACGGCCACGCCTTCGTCCTCGGCCTTGTGCGCCAGCATCGGGCCACGCACCACGTCGCCGATGGCCCAGATGCCCGGCACCTTGGTCTGGCAGTGGTCGTCCACCTCGATGAAACCGCGCTGGTCCACGCCCAGGCCCACGGCTTCCAGGTTCAGGTTGTCGGTGTTCGGCACGCGGCCCACCGACACGATCAGGCGATCGACTTCCAGCGTCTGGTCCTTGCCGTCCTTGTCCGTGTAGGCCACGGTGACGTTGTCCTTGCCGGTCTTGACTTCGTTGACCTTGACGCCCAGGTTGAACTTCAGGCCCTGCTTGGTCAGCAGCTTCTGGGCTTCCTTGGCCACGCCCTCGTCGGCGGCGCCCAGGAAAGCGGGCAGCGCTTCCAGCACGGTCACGTCGGCACCCAGGCGGCGCCACACCGAACCCAGCTCCAGGCCGATCACGCCGGCACCGATCACGCCCAGCTTCTTGGGCACGGTGTCGTACTTCAGCGCGCCTTCGTTGTCGCTGATCAGCTTGTTGTCGACCGGGATGCCCGGCAGGTGGCGGGCCTTCGAGCCGGTGGCGATGATGACTTGCTTGGCGGTCAGCGTCTCGCCGTTGACTTCCACCTGGAAGCCCTCGGCCGCCTTGCCGGCGAACTTGCCGTAGCCCTTGAACAGCGTGATCTTGTTCTTGCGGAACAGGAACTCGATGCCCTTGGTCATCTTGCCGACGATGTCGTCCTTGCGCTTCAGCATCTTGGCCACGTCGACCTTGACGTCGCCCACGGTGATGCCGTGGTCGGCCAGATGGTGCGTGGCGTTCTCGAACTCTTCCGAGGAAGCCAGCAGTGCCTTGGACGGGATGCAGCCCACGTTCAGGCAGGTGCCGCCCAGGCGGGCCTCGCCCTTCGGGTCGTCATAGGCGTTGCCTTCCAGGCAGGCCACGTTCAGGCCAAGCTGGGCTGCACGGATGGCGGCGATGTAGCCGCCGGGGCCGGCGCCGATCACCAGCACGTCGAATTGTTTGCTCATGGGAAATTTCTCTTTGGCACGTCATGCCCGCCTCGTGGCGGGGCATCCGGCGGCATCGGCAGGCGATGCGCTCGCCGGGTCCCCGCGCCGGGGCGCGGGGACGACGACAAACGGAAGACGGAGTGTCTGTCTGGGAACGCGGACCGATTACAGGTCCAGCAGCAGGCGGGCCGGATCTTCCAGCGCTTCCTTCATCGCCACCAGGCCCAGCACGGCTTCGCGGCCGTCGATGATCCGGTGGTCGTAGGACATGGCCAGGTAGTTCATCGGACGGATCACGATCTGGCCGTCTTCCACCACGGCGCGGTCCTTCGTGGCGTGCACGCCCAGGATGGCCGACTGCGGCGGGTTGATGATCGGCGTCGACAGCATCGAACCGAACGTACCGCCGTTCGAGATCGAGAACGTGCCGCCGGTCAGGTCGTCCAGCGACAGCTTGCCGTCACGGGCCTTGGCACCGAACTCGGCAATCTTCTTCTCGATGTCGGCCAGGCTCATCTGGTCGGCGTTGCGCAGGATCGGCACCACCAGGCCACGCGGCGAGCCCACCGCGATACCGATGTCGAAGTAGCCGTGGTAGACGATGTCGTTGCCGTCGACCGAAGCGTTGATGATCGGGTACTTCTTCAGCGCGTGCACGGCCGCCTTGACGAAGAACGACATGAAGCCCAGCTTCACGCCGTGTTCCTTCTCGAAGCGGTCCTTGTACTTGTTGCGCAGATCCATCACCGGCTTCATGTTCACTTCGTTGAACGTGGTCAGGATGGCGTTGGTCGACTGCGACTGCACCAGGCGCTCGGCGATACGGGCGCGCAGGCGGCTCATCGGCACGCGCTCTTCCGGGCGGTCGCCCAGCGCGGCGAAGTCCACCTGGGCCGACACCTGCGGCAGCGCGGCCTTGGCGGCGGCCGGAGCCGGGGCAGCCTTGGCAGCCGGGGCCGGCGCCGAACCGGCGGCCAGCACGTCACCCTTGGTGATGCGGCCGTCCTTGCCGGTGCCGGTCACTTGCGATGCCGACAGGCCGCCTTCGGCCATCAGCTTGGCAGCCGACGGCATGGCAACGGCGCCCGCAGCAGGTGCGGCGGCCGGAGCCGGTGCAGCGGCGGCCGGAGCGGGCGCGGCGGCAGCGGGTGCCGGGGCGGCAGCGGCCGGGGCGGCAGCGGCCGGGGCGGCGGCGCCAGCGGTGGCTTCCGTGTCGATCTTGGCGATGACTTCATCGGCCACGACGGTGTCGCCGTCGTTCTTGATGATTTGCGACAGCACGCCAGCCGACGGAGCCGGCACTTCCAGCACAACCTTGTCCGTTTCGATCTCGATCAGGATTTCGTCCTGAGCGACGGCTTCGCCCGGCTTCTTCTTCCAGTTCAGCATGGTCGCTTCGGCGACCGACTCAGACAGTTGCGGAACCTTGACGTCAACAATAGCCATGGTTTGTAAGATCCTCGATGTATGCGTATGTGTTTCGTTACAGGCGGGCCATCCCACGGCGCGCATCCCTGTGCGCTGCCGTGGGGGGCCAACGAATTACTTGGTCAGAACAAAGCCCTTGAGCTTGGAGAACGCGGCTTCCAGCAGCGCCTTCTGTTGCTCGTTGTGCTTTGCGTAGTAGCCCACCGCCGGCGAAGCCGAGGCGGGACGACCGGCATAACCGAGCTTCTGGCCTTCCGTCATGTTTTCCATGATGTAGTGCTGGACGAAGAACCAGGCGCCCTGGTTCTGCGGCTCGTCCTGGCACCATACGATTTCGGTCGCGGCGGGGTACTTCTTGAGTTCGGCGGCCACGGCCTTGTGCGGGAACGGGTAGAGCTGTTCCAGGCGGATGATCGCGGTGTCGTTCGCCTCGCGTTCCTTGCGGGTGTTGACCAGGTCGTAGTAGACCTTGCCCGAGCACATGATCACGCGCTTGACCTTGCTGGCGTTCAGTTCCTCGTGGTCGGGGATCACGGTCTCGAAATGGCCCTTGGCCAGGTCGGACAGCGGCGACACGGCGTCCTTGTTACGCAGCAGCGACTTCGGCGTCATGATGACCAGCGGCTTGCGGAACAGGCGGATCATCTGGCGGCGCAGCAGGTGGAAGATCTGGGCCGGCGTGGTCGGCTGCACCACTTGCATGTTGTGGTCGGCGCAGAGCTGCAGGAACCGCTCGATACGGGCCGAGCTGTGTTCCGGACCCTGGCCTTCGTAGCCGTGCGGCAGCATCATCGTCAGGCCCGAGGCGCGGCCCCACTTCACTTCACCCGACGAGATGAACTGGTCGATCACCACCTGGGCGCCGTTGACGAAGTCGCCGAACTGGGCTTCCCAGATCACCAGCGCGTTCGGTTCGGCGGTCGAGTAGCCGTATTCGAAGCCGAGCACGGCTTCTTCGGACAGCACCGAGTCGATCACCGTGAACGGGGCCTGGTTGTCCGACACGTTCTGCAGCGGCACATACGAGCCGGCATCCCAGCGCTCGCGGGCCTGGTCGTGCAGCACGGCGTGGCGGTGCGTGAACGTGCCGCGGCCGGCGTCCTGGCCGGTGATGCGCACCGGGTAGCCCGAGGCCACCAGCGACGCGAAGGCCAGGTGCTCGCCCATGCCCCAGTCGAGCATCTGCTCGCCACGGCCCATGTTGGCGCGGTCCTTGATGACCTTCTCGACCAGCGGGTGCAGCTTGACGTGTTCCGGGATCGTCGTGATCCGCTCGGCCAGGCGCTTCAGCTCCGTGACGGGCACGGCGGTGTCGGCGGCATCGGTCCACTTGCGGTTCAGGAACGGCATCCAGTCCACCGCGAACTTGTTCTTGAAGTTCGACAGGACGGGGTCCACGGTGTGCTTGCCGGCGTCCATGGCGGCACGATAGCCCTTGACCAGCTCGTCGCCGAACTCGGCGGGGGTCAGGCTCTGCGCCACCAGCTTGTCCGCGTACAGCTTGCGGGTGCCCGGATGCTGGCCGATCTTCTTGTACATCAGCGGCTGCGTCACGGCAGGCGTGTCCTGCTCGTTGTGGCCCAGCTTGCGGAAGCAGATGATGTCGACCACGACGTCCTTGTTGAATTCCATGCGGAAGTCAACGGCCAGCTGCATGGCGTACACCACGGCTTCGGGGTCGTCGCCGTTCACGTGCAGCACCGGGGCCTCGATCATCTTGACCACGTCCGTGCAGTACAGCGTCGAGCGGGCGTCGCGCGGGTCCGACGTGGTGAAGCCGATCTGGTTGTTGATGACGATGTGCATCGTGCCGCCCGTGCCGTAGCCACGGGTCTGCGCGAGGTTCAGCGTTTCCATCACCACGCCCTGGCCGGCAAAGGCGGCGTCGCCGTGCACCTGCACCGGCAGCACTTCCTTGTGGCCGGCGTCGCCACGGCGTTCCTGGCGCGCCTTCGACGAGCCTTCCACCACCGGGTTGACGATTTCCAGGTGCGACGGGTTGAACGCGAGCGACAGGTGGACCGGGCCGCCCTCGGTCGAGACATCGCTCGAGAAGCCCTTGTGGTACTTCACGTCACCGGCCGGCAGGTCGTCGACGTGCTTGCCTTCGAACTCGGCGAACAGGTCCGCCGGCATCTTGCCCAGCGTGTTGACCAGCACGTTCAGGCGGCCGCGGTGGGCCATGCCGATCACGATTTCCTGCACGCCCTTGCTGCCGGCGTGCTGGATCAGTTCGTCCATGGCGGCGATGAAGCTTTCGCCGCCTTCCAGCGAGAAGCGCTTCTGGCCGACATACTTGGTGTGGAGGAAGCGCTCCAGGCCCTCGGCCGCGGTCAGGCGGTCCAGGATGTGCTTCTTCTTCTCCAGCGTGAACACGGGCTTGGAGCGCGTGGTTTCCAGGCGCTCCTGCCACCAGCGCTTCTGCGCCTGGTCGCTCACGTACATGAACTCGGCGCCGATGGTGCCGCAGTACGTCTCGCGGAGGTTGTTGAGCAGCTCGCGCAGGCTCATCGACTCCTTGCCGAAGTACGTGTTGCTGGCATTGAAGACGATGTCGAGGTCGGCCTCGGAGAAACCGTAGAACGCCGGATCCAGGTCAGGCAGGGGCGGACGCTCCTGGCGCTTGAGCGGATCGAGGTCGGCCCAGTGCGAACCGATGTTGCGGTAGGCGGCGATCAGCTGCGTGGCAGCGACGCGCTTGCGGCCCATGTCGGAATCGGCCGAGGCAACAATGGTCTTGATGGGGCCCTGCTTGGCGCGCTCGGCGAACGAGGCAACGATCGGTGCGTGGGGGATGTCGCGGGCGTTGGAACCATCCACAGCGGGGACATTCTGCATCGCGTCGAAGTACGCGCGCCAGTTGTCGGGAACCGAGCTGGGATTCTGGAGATAGGCCTCGTACAGCTCTTCCACATAGGGGGCGTTGCCGCCGAAGAGGTACGAATTGCTTTGGTACTGCTGCATCATGGGGCGCTCACTATTCTCCGGGTCTGCCGGAGTTAAGCGGGTTCATCAACCTTCCGCGACACGGCCTGACCGGTTAGCGGATTGCAAACAACTCTTGGGGGTCCTGCGGTTACCACCTTGAACGAACGGCACCCGGGGGTGCCGTCTGTCTTCGGTCTCGCCGCCAGACCCGAAAGGGCAAGTTGTGCGGGAAGGACCTAAGTCTTCACTCGCGGAGCATAGCACGTAATCCACTGGACAGTGGGGACTTTTCGTGATGCAAAATCGAGACACCGTGGACAGACTGTCCAGGAACGTTACGCGTCTGGTGCAATCCCGTCGACGGCATCGGTAATCAGGCCGTCTAGGCCCCACGCCAGCAGGTCCTGCGCGCGGGCCGGGTCGTTGACGGTGTAGCTGAGTACCTTGAAGCCGGCCGCGTGGGCGTCGGCGATGACGCGGGCATTGAGTTCGCGATGGTTCGCGTCCAGCGCCACGCAGTCCAGGCGGCGCAGCCGGTCCAGCCAGTCGGCCGGCAGCTTGTCGAGCAGCAAGGCGCGCGGCAGGCCAGGCGCGGCCAGCCGCGCCGCTTCCAATGCAGCTTCGGAAAAGGACGACAGCAGCGGCGGCACCGTGGCGCCCTGCCACAGCGAAAGTGCGTCCAGCGCCACGGCCGCACCGGTACGGGTCTCGGCGCCGGGCACGGGCTTGATCTCGATATTGACCAGGAAGCCGTTGGCCTGCGTGTAGCGGGCGACGGCCGCCAGCGTCGGGATCGGCTCGCCCGCAAACGCGGCCCCGTGCCAGCTGCCGGCATCGAGCTGCGCCAGTTCGCCGAGCGTCAGCGCATCGACCCGCCCGCGGCCAGAACTGGTGCGGTCCAGCGTTGCGTCGTGCATCAGCACCGCCTTGCCGTCGCCAGACAGCTTCACGTCGAACTCGAACATCCGGTAGCCGAACGACGCGCCGTGCCGGAACGCCGCCAGCGTGTTCTCGGGCGCCAGCTTGCCCGCGCCGCGATGGGCGATGTGGCGCGGATACGGCCAGTGCGTGCCGATATCGCTCATGCCAGCGCCTCGATCCGCCTGCCGTGCTGCATGTCGAAGAAATGCAGGTGATCGGCCGACGCGGTGATAGGCAGCCGGTCGCCGGCGCGCACCGGCATGTGGCTGTCCAGCCGAACGACCACGGGCTGGCCGCCCAGCGAGCCATAGGCGAACGAATCGGCGCCCAGCGCCTCCACCACGCGCACGTCCACTTCGGCAATGGCCTCGTGCGTGGCGCACGGCTCGATGTGTTCCGGCCGCAGGCCCATCAGCGCCTGCTCCGGCAGGTGCAGGCCCATCGGCAGGTGGCCCAGCGTGGCCGTCTCGGCCTGGCCTTCCCGGGGCACCACGCGCATCTGCGCCCCGCCCTGCCCCGCGCCATTGCGCACCACCGGCACCAGGTTCATCGGGGGCGAGCCGATGAAACTGGCCACGAACGTGCTGGCCGGGCGCGCATAGACTTCCAGCGGCGTGCCGATCTGTTCCACGCGGCCGCCGTTGAGCACCATCATCCGGTCGGCCAGCGTCATGGCCTCCACCTGGTCGTGCGTGACATAGAGGCTGGTCGTCTTCAGGCGCCGATGCAGGTCCTTCAACTCCAGCCGCATCTGCACGCGCAGCTTGGCGTCCAGGTTCGACAGCGGCTCGTCGAACAGGAACACCGCCGGCTCGCGGACGATCGCCCGGCCCATGGCCACACGCTGGCGCTGGCCGCCGGACAGCTCGCGCGGCTTGCGCTCCAGCAGCGGGGCCAGTTCCAGGATGCCGGCCGCGTGCTTCACGCGCTGCTCGATCTCGGCCTTGTCCATGCCGCGGATCTTGAGCCCGTAGGCCATGTTGTCGTACACGCTCATGTGCGGATAGAGCGCGTAGTTCTGGAACACCATCGCGATGTCGCGCGCGGCCGGCTCCAGGTCGTTGACGACGTTGTCGCCAATCCACACCTCGCCGCCCGTGATCGTTTCCAGCCCGGCCACCATGCGCAGCAGCGTGGACTTGCCGCAGCCCGACGGGCCCACGATCACGATGAACTCGCCGTCGGCGATCTCCATGTCGATGCCGTGGACGACCTGCGTGCCGCCGGGGTAGGTTTTCTGTACGTTGCGTAGAGACAGCTTAGCCATGCCTTGCCCTTATTTTTCCGTTTCCACGAGGCCCTTGACGAACCAGCGTTGCATCAGCACCACGACCACGGCCGGCGGAATCATCGCCAGCATCACCGTGGCCATCACGAGGTTCCAGTCGGTGGCGGCGTCGCCGGAACGGGAGATCATCTGCGTCACGCCCACCACCACGGGCGTCATCGACTTCTGCGTGGTGATCAGCAGCGGCCACAGGTACTGGTTCCAGCCATAGATGAACTGGATCACGAACAGCGCCGCGATGCTGGTGCGTGACAGCGGCAGCACCACGTCCCAGAAAAAGCGCAACGGGCCGGCGCCGTCAATGCGCGCCGCCTCGGCCAGTTCGTCCGGGATGGTCAGGAAGAACTGCCGGAACAGGAACGTGGCCGTGGCCGACGCGATGATCGGGATCGTCAGGCCGAAGTAGCTGTCCAGCAGGCCCAGGTCGGACACCACCTTGTACGTCGGCAGGATCCGCACCTCCACCGGCAGCATCAGCGTGATGAAGATCATCCAGAAGAACGTTTTCCGCAGCGGAAATCGGAAATAGACGATGGCGAAAGCCGAGATGATCGAAATGGCGATCTTCCCCAGCGCGATGCCCAGCGCCATGATCAGGCTGTTCTTCATCATCGTCGACACCGGCGACGCGGCCTCGCCCACGCCCTGGAACAGCACGGTGCGATAGTTCTCGATCAGATGGCTGCCCGGCAGCAGCGTCATCGGCGCATCCAGCACCTGCTCGGCGGTCAGCGTGGACGCCACGAAGGTCAGGTACACCGGGAAAGCCACCACGATGATGCCCAGTATCAGCACCACGTGGGTGATGAAGTCCAGTACAGGACGACGTTCTACCATTCTCGTTTCTCCTGTCAGTACTGGACCTTGCGTTCCACGTAGCGGAACTGCACCACGGTCAGCGCGATCACGATCACCATCAGCACCACCGACTGCGCCGCCGACCCGCCGATGTCCATGCCGCGGAAGCCGTCGTGGAACACCTTGTAGACGAGCGTGTTGGTCGAGTTGAACGGGCCGCCGTGCGTCACGGCGTCGATGATCGCGAAGGTGTCGAAGAACGCATAGACCACGTTGATCACGAGCAGGAAGAACGTGGTCGGCGAAAGTAAAGGAAATACGATGGACCAAAACCGCTTCCAGGGCCCGGCGCCGTCGATGGCGGCCGCCTCGATCAGCGATTTCGGAATGCTCTGCAGCCCGGCCAGGAAGAACAGGAAGTTGTAGCTGATCTGCTTCCACGCCGCCGCCAGCACCACCAGCAGCAGCGCCTGGTTGCCATTGAGCAGGAAGTTCCAGTCCACGCCCATCTGGCGCAGCGCGTACGACACCACGCCCAGCGTCGGGTTGAACATGAACATCCAGAGCACGCCCGCCACGGCCGGCGCCACGGCGTACGGCCAGATCAGCAGCGTCTTGTAGCCCGTGGCGGCGCGCACCACGCGGTCGGCAAAGTAGGCCAGCAGCAGCGCCACCGACAGGCCCACCACGGTCACGCCGATCGCGAACACGGCCGTTACCTGGAATGCCTCGACGTACTGGGGGTCCTTCCAGAGCGCGACGAAGTTGTCGAGCCCGACGAAATCAAGGTTGATGCCGAAGGCATCCTGCTGCAGCATCGACTGCCACAGCGCCTGCCCGGCGGGCAGGAAAAAGAAGATCAGCGTGATGACGATCTGCGGCAACACCAGCAGGTACGGCAGCCACGGCGACCGGAAGACGACGCGTTTTTCCATCGTTTGGATTCCGATTCGACACCGAGAAACACAATGCAAACGGGCGACGGTGGTGGCCGCCGCCCGCTGGAGACCTGGCGCCGCCGGGTGCGGCGCGGGGCGTTACTCGCGCGCGGTCTTCTGGAAGCGCTCGAGCTGTTCGTTGCCGCGGGCCACGGCGGCGTCCAGCGCCGCCTTGGGCTCCTTCTTGCCGGCCCACACCGCTTCCAGTTCCTCGTCGACGATGGTACGGATCTGAACCAGGTTGCCCAGGCGCACGCCGCGCGACTTCTCGGTGGTCTTCACGACCATCTGCTGGACCGACACGTCAGCGCCGGGGTTCTTGTCGTAGTAGCCGGACTTCTTGGTCAGCTCGTAGGCGGCCGTGGTCACCGGCAGGTAGCCGGTGGCCTGGTGCCAGTCAGACTGGATTTCCGGCTGCGACAGGAACGTGAAGAACTTGGCCACGCCCTTGTATTCCTCAGCCTTCTTGCCGCCCATCACCCACAGCGACGCGCCGCCGATGATCGTGTTCTGCGGGGCGCCCTGCACGTCCGGGTAGTACGGAAGCTGCGACACGCCGAACTGGAATTTGGCGTTCTTGCGAATATTCGCCAGCGACGCCGACGAGCCCGTGAACATCGCGCACTCGCCGTTGTAGAACTTGGCCTGCGACTCGGCCTTGCGGCCGCCATAGCTGAAGTAGCCCTTCTTGACCATGTCCTGCAGGTTCGTCACGTGCTTCACGTGCAGCGGGCTGTTGAAGACCAGGCGCGCGTCGGTGCCGCCAAAGCCGTTGTTCTTGCTCGCGAACAGCGTGTTGTGCCAGGCCGAGAAGCTTTCCAGGTGCACCCAGCTCTGCCAGTCGGTGGTGTACGCGCAGTTCACGCCGGCCGCCTTGAGCTTGGCCGAGTACTGCATAACCTCGGGCCAGGTCTTCGGGGCGTCGTTCAGGCCGGCCTTCTTGAAGGCGTCCTTGTTGTAATAGAACACTGTCGTCGAGCTGTTGAACGGGAACGACAGCATCTCGCCCTTGGACGACGTGTAGTAGCCAGCCACGGCCGGGATGTACGCCTTCTGGTCGAACTTCTCGCCGGCGTCCTTCATGACCGCGGACACGGGCTTGATGGCGCCCTTGGCGCTCATCATCGTGGCCGTGCCAACCTCGAACACCTGCAGGATGGCCGGGGCGCCGCCGGCACGGAACGCCGCAATGCCGGCCGCCATCGTCTCGTCGTAGTTGCCCTTGTTGACCGGCACGATCTTGTACTCGGACTGGCTGGCGTTGAACTTGTTGGCGATCTCGTTGACCTTGTCGTTCAGCGCGCCCTGCATGGCGTGCCACCACTGGATCTCGACGGCTGCATGGGCCGTGCCGGCCAGGGCCAGGCTGGCCACGGCGGCGAACTTCATCGCAAAACGCGGAAAGGACATGTGTTTCTCCTGAGGCTGGATCGGTCGACCAATTTTTTTGAAAAAGCGACCGACTGTATGCATTTTTTGTGACAGGCATGTTACGCCGCTCCGCTGTCATCGAACAGCGGGCAAACCCGCCCTTGCCAAGCGGTTGTTGCAGCATATTGACGACCGGCAATTTGCGGCGGTCCGGCGCCGGCCCGCGGGGCTACAATGCCCGGCCATGACCGTACCGACTCCCCCGACGCCCTTCTCCGCGCTGCCCGACGCCGCGCTGCGCCGCGTGCGCGGCATCCTGACCGACATCGATGGCACGCTGACCACCGACGGCCGGCTGCCCGCGTCCACCTACGTGGCGATGGACCGGCTCAAGCGCGCCGGCCTGCATGTGATTCCGGTGACGGGCCGCTGCATCGCCTGGGCCGAGATTCTGACTCGGCTGTGGCCAGTGGACGCCATCATCGGCGAAAACGGCGCGTTCTACTCGCATCTGGTCGATAACAAGCTGGTCACCCGCTTCCTGGACGATGCCGCCACGCGCGAGTCCAACCTGTTCCGCATCCACGCGCTGGGCCAGCAGATCCTGCGCGAGGTGCCCGGCTGCGCGCTGGCATCGGACCAGGCATGGCACGCCGCCGACCTGGCCATCGACCATGCCGAGGACGTCGCGCCGCTGCCCCAGCCGGCCGTGGACCGCATCGTCGCCATCATGCGCAACGCCGGCATGACGGCCACGGTCAGCTCGATCCACGTCAACGGCTGGTTTGGCCGGCACGACAAGCTGTCGATGAGCCGGCTCTGCGTGGCCGAATTGCTAGGCGACGACCTGGACGCCGCGCGCGACGAATGGCTGTTCATTGGCGATTCGGCCAACGACGTGGCGATGTTCGGCCATTTCCCGCTGTCGGTCGGCGTTGCCAACGTGCGCGACATCCTGAACAAACTGCCAGTCAAGCCGGCGTTCATCACCGAAGCGGCCGGCGGCGAGGGGTTCACCGAGATGGCCGACCGCGTGCTGCAACTGCGCCAGGGCGCCTGACGCCGCAATGGAAAAGGGAGGCCGCAGCCTCCCTTCCCTTTCTCCTTTCTGCTCGGCGTCGCCGGACTTCAGTCGAATCCCAGTTCCTGCAGCTTCCGGGTAATCGTATTCCGGCCAATTCCCAGCCGCGTGGCGGCCTCCACGCGACGGCCACGGGTGACGCCGAGCGCGGCCTCCAGCACGGCCTTTTCGAAACGGCGCGTCAGCAGGTCCATCACTTCGGGCTGGCCGGCCTCAAGCATTGTCTTGGCTTCGCCAGCCAGCAGGCTCTCCCAGCTCTGCGTGACGGCGGCGGCGGCATAGGCCGGGGCCAGCGCCTGCGGGGCGCCCAGCACCGGCGGCCGGGTGGCGACCATCGTGTCGCCGTCGGCGCCGGGCATGCCCATGCTGTAGTCGGACGTTTCCACCGCGTCGTATTCGCCGGACGGGCGCGGATCGGCCGCCAGCGGGCGCGATGCGGCCAGGCCGTCGTGCTCGCCATGGCCGGCGTCGATCATCTCGCGCGGCAAGTCCTTGACCTCGATGGTCTGCGCGGGCGCCATCACGGTCAGCCAGTTGCACAGGTTTTCCAGCTGCCGCACGTTGCCCGGGAACGGCAGCGTACTGACGTAGGCCAGCGCGTCGTCGGACATCCGCTTGGGCTCGACGCCCAGTTCCTTGGCGCTCTTCTGCAGGAAATGGCGCGCCAGCAGCGTGATGTCCTCGGGCCGCTCGCGCAGCGGCGGCAGGCGCAGCCGGATCACGTTCAGGCGGTGGAACAAGTCCTCGCGGAACAGCCCTTCCTTGACCCGCGTCTCCAGGTTCTGGTGGGTGGCCGCGATGACGCGCACGTTGGCGCGCAGCGGGTTGTGGCCGCCCACGCGATAGAAGTTGCCGTCCGACAGCACGCGCAGCAGCCGCGTCTGCAGGTCGAATGGCATGTCGCCGATTTCGTCCAGGAACAGCGTGCCGCCCTCGGCCTGCTCGAAGCGGCCCCGCCGCATGGTCTGCGCGCCCGTGAACGCGCCGCGCTCATGGCCGAACAGTTCCGATTCCAGCAGGTCCTTGGGGATGGCCGCCGTGTTCAGCGCGATGAACGGCCCGTTGGCGCGCGGGCTGTGCTTGTGCAGCGCCCGGGCCACCAGTTCCTTGCCGGTGCCGGACTCGCCGGTGATCATCACGGTCACGTTCGACTGCGACAGCCGGCCGATGGCGCGGAATACGTCCTGCATGGCCGGCGCCTGGCCCAGTATCTCGGGCGCATCGACGAGCCGGTCGTCCATTTCCTCCTCGCGCAGGCTTTCTTCCAGCGCGCGGCGGATCAGCTCGACGGCCTTGTCGACATCGAACGGCTTGGCCAGGTATTCGAAGGCGCCGCCCTGGAACGCCGCCACGGCGCTGTCCAGGTCCGAGTAGGCCGTCATCACGATGACCGGCAGCCCCGGGTGGCGGGCCTTGATGGCCTGGAGCAGGTCCAGCCCCGAGCCACCGGGCATGCGGATATCGGAAATCAGGACCTGCGGCTCGTCTTCCTCCAGCGCCGCGAGCACGTCGCGGACGTTGGTAAAACTGCGGGAGAGCAGGCTTTCACGGGCAAGGGCCTTTTCGAGGACCCAGCGGATTGATTGATCGTCGTCGACTATCCAGATCGGCTTCATGTGCGTCGCTTGTCTGCTCGGTGTCATGTGGTCTCCCGTGTGGCCCACTGGGTCGCCCCGCCCGAAGCGTCGATACGCCGATCGACGGTCAGTGCAGCGGCAGCAGGATACGGAAGTCGGTACAGCCCGGCCGGCTCTCGCATTCGATCAAGCCCTCGTGCTGCTGCACGAAGGTTTGAGCGAGTGTGAGACCGAGACCGCTACCGCCATCCCTCCCCGACACCAGCGGATAGAAGATGCGTTCGCGAATGTCCTCGGGGATGCCCGGGCCGTTGTCTATCACATGCAAGTCCAATGCCAGCTTGTACAAACGCTTGGCAATCGTGACCTGGCGCGCCACCCGCGTGCGCAGCACGATCTGGGCATCGCCCTGCGCAATGCGCTCGTGCAGCGCCTGGGCCGCGTTGTGGACGATGTTCAGCACGGCCTGGATCAGTTGCTCCATGTCGCCGCGCAGTTCGGGCAGGCTGGCGTCGTAGTCGCGCACGATGTCGAGCCCGTTCGGGAATTCGGCCAGCACGACCGATCGCACGCGTTCCAGCACCTCGTGGATGTTCAGCTCGGACACGATGTGCGGATGCCGGTGCGGCTCCAGCAGGCGGTCAACCAGCGTCTGCAGCCGGTCAGACTCCTTGATGATGACCTGCGTGTACTCGCGCAGCGCCCGCTCGGGCAGTTCGAACTCCAGCAGCTGCGCCGCGCCGCGGATGCCGCCCAGCGGGTTCTTGATCTCGTGGGCCAGGTTGCGGATCAGTTCCTTGTTGGCCGACGTCAGGTCCAGGATGCGCTCCTCGCGGTCGCTGCGCACCTTCTGCTCGTTCAGCAGGATCTCCACCAGCACCGTGCTGGCATGGCTCTCGATGCCGCCGACCACCACGTGCGCGTGCATCGGCTCCTGCAGCGGCGGACGCAGCACCAGGTCCTGCCGGCGCACGTCGACCTGGCGGGCGATCACGGTCTCGATCATCGTGTCCAGCTCTTCCGAGGCGCCGAACAGGTCGGGCAGCGTCAGCTCGACCATGGCCTTGCGCGACATCGCAAAGCTGGCCTCGGCGGCCGGGTTGGCATAGACCACGTGCAGCCCGGGCTGGCGCACCAGCAGCACCGGGTTGGCCACCACGTCCAGGCCGGGATGGAACGCCACGTCGCCCAACGGCAGGATGTCGGCGTCCAGGTCCGGCGCCTCCGGCTTGCGGTCGGCTCCGGTGACCTTGCGGGAGACTCCGCGAATCAGGCGACGCATGGGCTTCAGTCCTTCAGGTTCGACAGTTCGCGCCGCAGCGACGCCACGTTGGCCTCGCTGCGCGCCACGTCATCGCGCAGCCGTGCCGTGCGATCGAGATATTTCTGATAGTTGCGCTCGTTACCCTGGCGCTCGGGCTCGCCGTTGTTGTACTCGGCGCGCAGCCCGGCCAGGCGCGATTCCTCGGCCTGCAGCTCCTGCTCCAGCACCGACCGGCGCTCGCTGTCGCGGTTCTTCTGCGTGGCGCTGTCCACGCGCGGGAACGCGGCCGGCGACGTGGCGGCAGCCTTCGTCCCCGACGTCACCGCGCCGCTGGTGCGGCCGCCCGGCACGGTCACCACGTCCGGCAGGTTCAGCTTCTTGCAGTCCTTGCTGTTGCCGGGATTGCCGTTGCGGTACTCGGGCACGCCGCTGGCGCCCTTGCACAGGTACACGTCCGACGACTGCGCGGCCGCCGGCGCCATCCAGGCGCCCAGCGCGATGGCAGCCATCGTCACCAGAATGGGGAAACGCACCCGCATCTGGTGCGGCAGCACGCTGCCGGCCATGCGGAAACCCTTGTTCGAAATCGCTTTCATGAACGTCGCCATGACGGTTAGGGAAGGAGCCCCATTCTAGCGATCAACGTCGCCGATAAAACAAAAAGGGACAGCCGAAGCCGCCCCTTCCTGGTGCAACTGTTGCCCGGTCACAACCTGGCAACCCGTTCTCGCTTTACAGCGAGTAGTATATGTCGAACTCGATCGGGTGCGTCGTCATGCGGAAACGCGTGACTTCTTCCATCTTGAGTTCGATGTAGGCGTCGATCATCGAGTTCGAGAACACGCCGCCACGGGTCAGGAACTCGCGGTCGTTGTCCAGGTACTCCAGCGACTGGTCCAGGCTCGAGCAGACGGTCGGGATCTTCGCGTCTTCTTCGGGCGGCAGGTCGTACAGGTTCTTGTCGGCGGCTTCGCCCGGGTGGATCTTGTTCATCACGCCGTCCAGGCCGGCCATCAGCAGCGCCGAGAAGCCCAGGTACGGGTTCATCAGCGGATCCGGGAAGCGCGTCTCGATGCGGCGGCCCTTCGGGTTGGCCACATACGGGATGCGGATCGAGGCCGAGCGGTTGCGGGCCGAGTAGGCCAGCTTCACCGGGGCTTCGAAGCCCGGCACCAGGCGCTTGTACGAGTTCGTGCCCGGGTTGGTGATGGCGTTCAGCGCGCGGGCGTGCTTGATGATGCCGCCGATGTAGTACAGCGCGAATTCCGACAGGCCGGCGTAGCCGTTGCCCGCGAACAGGTTCTGGCCGTCCTTCCACACCGACTGGTGGACGTGCATGCCCGAACCGTTGTCGCCCACCACCGGCTTCGGCATGAACGTGGCGGTCTTGCCGTAGGTGTGCGCGACGTTCTGGATCACGTACTTCTGCAGTTGCGTCCAGTCGGCGCGCTGCACCAGCGTGCTGAACTTCGTGCCGATTTCGTTCTGGCCCTGGCCAGCCACTTCGTGGTGGTGCACTTCAACCGGAATGCCCAGCGATTCCAGGATCAGGCACATTTCCGAACGCATGTCCTGGAACGTGTCGATCGGGGCGACCGGGAAGTAGCCGCCCTTCTTGCCCGGACGGTGGCCGCTGTTGCCGTGCTCGAATTCCTTGGCCGACGACCACGGTGCTTCTTCCGACTGGATCTTCACCGAGCAGCCCTGCATGTCGATGTTCCAGGTCACGCCGTCGAAGATGAAGAACTCGGGTTCCGGACCGAAGAAGGCGGTGTCGCCCAGGCCGGTGCTCTTCAGGTAGGCCTCGGCGCGCTTGGCGATCGAGCGCGGGTCGCGGTCGTAGCCCTTGCCGTCCGACGGTTCGATCACGTCGCAGGTCAGGACCAGGGTCGGTTCTTCATAGAACGGGTCGATGTAGGCGGTACCCGAATCCGGCATCAGCAGCATGTCCGACGCTTCGATACCCTTCCAGCCGGCGATGGACGAACCGTCAAAGGCGTGGCCGCTTTCGAACTTGTCTTCGTCGAAGTGCGACGTCGGAACCGAGACGTGCTGTTCCTTGCCCTTGGTATCCGTGAAGCGGAAGTCGACGAACTTGACGTCGTTTTCCTTCACGAGCTTCATCACATCTGCAACGCTCTGCGCCATGCCTATCTCCTGGAAATTCGAGGCTGTGTCTGAGAAAGCCATTGTTGGTGCGACCTCCGGACCTGCCGATCTGGCCGCCCCAAAAGGGACGAGGGATGTTAGCAGAAAGCATGCCAACGCCCGTCCCGACGGGGCCGCCAATCGCACAGACTTCCCGAAAAACGTGCATCTGCGGCCAAGTCGGCACCGTGGAGGCGATTCCGGATTGCATGCAATCCTGTCCGCCGCACGATCCGGCCACGCGCTGGCGCGGCCAGAGGGCCTGTCCGCCATCCATGAAACACCAATATGGTGCATGATTCAAGCTACCGCACCGTATCGGTGCCTTCGCCGCCTACCCGCACCAGAACGAGGCATTTCACGCAGGTCATTTTTCGGGCCGCTCGCAACGGCCGGGCGCTAGAATAGCGCCGATTCCGGCCGGTTCCCAGCGAAGATTTGGGCTTTGTTGCCATGACATCGGGCCGACGCCGGACTTGCCCGCTTTCTATTGACTCCGCCGCACACAATGACTACCCGAGACACGCTCCTCCAGGCCGCCCACGACCGCCAGCAACAGGGCCAGCTTGCCTACTACGGCGCCCTCACCCCGCAGGAAGCCTACGCCCTGCTGCAGGCCGACCCGCGCGCCGTCCTGGTCGACGTGCGCACGCAGGCGGAGCTGGACTGGGTGGGCGGCGTGGCCGTGCCGGACGAGCAGTTTGCCCATGTGGAGTGGTCGACGTACCCCGGCGGCACCCAGAACCCGAATTTCGTGGCCGAGCTGAAGGCCCGCGTGCCGCAGGACGCCCCGGTGCTGTTCCTGTGCCGCAGCGCCGCCCGCTCCAAGCATGCGGCGCGCGTGGCCACCGAGGCCGGCTACACGCTGGCGATGGATGTACTGGAAGGGTTCGAAGGCGCCCGCGACGACGCCCACCATCGCAAGACCGTGGAAGGCTGGTGCTTCCGCGGCCTGCCGTGGCACGGGGCCTGATGGGTTCCTGAAGGTTCTTGCCTGGGCGCTGTGCGCCCTACTGCTCGACGATCTCGAAGCCCATGCCGCGCACGCCGTCCAGCAGCATTGCGTACGCCGGCAGAACCAGGTCCGCCGGCCCTTTCACGCCCAGGTCGATATGGCGCCGCGCAAAGCGGTCGCCGCGGCTGACATCGCCCACCGACGGCAGGCTGAACACGCGGATGCCCGGGAACGTGGCTTCCACCTGCTCCATCAACGGCGTCAGCGTCGACTCCGGCGCCTCGAACACGTAGAACGCCCGCGACTGCTCGGCGTCCAGGTGGAACAGGTCGGTGTAGTAGTGGTCGAGCACCCATTCCATCATCGGCCACGCCATCACCGGGAAGCCCGGCATGAAATGGTGGTCGGCCACCGAGAAGCCCGGAATGCGGTTGTAGCTGTTCGGGATGATCCGCGAGCCCACCGGGAATTCGCCCATCTTGAAGCGGTGCTGGTTCTCGGGCGTGTTCAGGTCGGCCTTGACCGGATCGCCGTTGGCCGATTCCGCGATGCGCAGCGCAATCTGCTCGCGCGCCTCGGGGTGCAGCGCCAGTTCCACGCCCAGCGCGGCGGCCGCGCACTGGCGCGTATGGTCGTCCGGCGTGGCGCCGATGCCACCCGTGCAGAACACCACGTCCGGGCCGGCAAACGTGCGCCGCAGCGTGGCGGTAATGCGCCCGCGCTCGTCGCCCACGTACTCGGCCCAGTCCAGCGCCAGCCCGCGCGCGCCCAGCAGTTCGATGGTACGGCGCATGTGCTTGTCCTCGCGGCGTCCCGACAGGATCTCGTCGCCGATGACAATCAATCCGAAACCCATGATGCCCCTTCCGCTTGTCTTGATGTTCAGGGTTGTCCGATGCGGCGCACGTCCGACGGCGCCAGGTCGATCACGTCGCCCGCGGGCGGCGGTGGCGGCGCCGCGGCCGCGCGTTCGGCGCGCAGGTCCGCCAGCGCCCGCAGGCAGAAATGGCCGAACCAGAGCGCCGAGAAGATGAAGATCAGCACGTAGAGCCACAGCGTGCCGGCCAGCACCACCGGAAACAGGAAGATGATGACCGCCGACCAGACCCACAGCAAGGTCGGCGCCGATCCCAGCAGCCCCACGGCCACGCCGATCATCAGCAGCGGCATGCGGTGGCGCTTCATCAGCGTCTTGCGCTCCTCGGCCGTGGCGTGCTCCGACAGCGCGTCGTACGTCATCACGCGATAGGTCAGCCAGCCCCACAGCACCGGCGGGATCAGCGCGAAGAATGGCGGAATCAGCCACAGCGGCATGGTCACCACGATCAGCAGCAGGAACACCACCGTATTGCCCAGCGCCTGGAACACGCTGCCGGCGATGCTGCCGCCGTGCGCCTTGTGCAGGTCCGGATAGCTGCGCTCCAGGTGCCGCACCACCGCCGGCACCGAGAACAAACTGATGAAGACCAGCATCGACGCGATCACCAGCGGAATCGCCAGCGTCAGCACGAACAGCGGCGCCACCACGGTGCGCAGCGACTGCAGGCCCAGCCAGTCGAGCATCGAATAGATCCAGCTCGTGAAGACCGAGCCTTCCAGCAGCGTGCGGGCGCCGCCCATGATGGGGTCCCAGCCCCACCAGATCAGGCCGCCCCAGAGCACGGTGGCCAGGACAAAGGGGATGACCGTCAGCATCAGCATGCGCGGATGAAACTGGCCGGCCACGGCACGCCCAAACGAGCGGAGGATATCGTTCATGCAGCTTGCGCGAAGGAGTTCAGGAAAGCCACGAGAGCCTAGCACAGCCTCGCGGCGCCCCGCTCAGCCCAGCCTCAGCAGGCGCTTGATACCCAGCCACTGCTGGGCCAGGAAGCCGGCGCCGTAGTCGCGGCCGCGGCCCGTGGGCGGCGGCAGCTGGTCGCGGATGCCGGTGGGGTAATAGGCGTCGGTGAACACAGCCGTGCGGAACAGCATGTCCCACCACGGAAAGATCACGCCGTAGTTGCAGCCGCCCAGCCGCACGGGCCGGCCGTCGGCCGCCGCCTGCTCGTGGCCCAGGCCCACGGCATGGTGCGTACGATGAAAGCGCGGCGACACCAGCAGCCGCTCGCCCACCCAGCCAAAGTGCAGCTTCAGGTTGGCGTGCTGCAGGCTTTGCAGCAGTTGGGACAGCGCCACCAGCAGCACATACTGCGACGGCTCCACGCCCACGCCCAGCGCCACCGTGGCGAATACGGCATCGCGCAGGATATCGTCCAGCAGGTGGTTGCGGTTGTCGCTCCAGAGCGTCATCTGGCGCTGGCTGTGGTGCAGCGCGTGCAGGCTCCACCACCAGCGGTAGGTGTGGGACAGCCGGTGGTACCAGTAGTCGAGCAGGTCGAACAGCAGCAGGTAGACGAAGAAGCTGACCAGCGGCACCGACGTCACGCCCGGCCACCAGTCCTCGACGTTGATCCGCTGCCAGCCCAGCAGCCGCAGGTGGCCCTCGATGCCGTCCATCAGCGGCGCCAGCACGAAGAACATCGCCAGCCGGAACAGCCCCAGCCGGTGGATCACCGTATAGAGCATGTCGGTGCGGATGGCCCTGCGGTCGGTCACCGGCTCCACGGGGCGCAGCTTTTCCAGCGGCCCGAGGATCAGCACCATCACCGCGATCTGGACCAGGCCCACCAGCAGCCATTCCGTGCCCGTGAAGGCGTCCTCGGCGTAGCCGCCGAAGCCGAGGTTGTAGACCACGGGCAGGATGGCGTCCTGGAACACCGTGGCCTCGATCTGGCCGACCCAGAGGTTGAGCCAGTTGGTGAAGGCGTCCCACATCACCGCGCCGCCCCCTGCTGCGCGATCCACGCCTTGTACTGCGGATGGTCGCGCAGCGTGGCAAAGCAGAAGCCCTTCTGCGCCAGCCCGGTAATCAGCGGCTCCAGCACGGCCGGCGCCCAGGCGTCCTTGCGCGACCAGATGCCAAGGTGCGCCATCGTGATATCGCCATCGCGCAGGTCGCGCAGCGCGCGGTCCAGCAGCGCCTGGTTAGGAAATTTCTCGGAAGACAGCTCGTCGCCCAGAAAGCCCGCCGGCGCCCAGCCCACGTGCCGGAAGCCGCATTGCTCGGCCCATGCCAGCGTCTGCGGCGCGGTGCGGCCGCCGGGCGCGCGCCACAGCGGCACCATCGGCTGGCCGGTCATCGACTGGAACGCCGTGGCGCTGCGGCGCAGCTCGGCGCAGAACGACGCCTGGTCCATGACCGTGTCCCGGCCGGCGTGCGCGCCGAACTGCGGGCGCATGGTCACCTTGCCGTCGCGGACGCCGCGCAGGTAGACGTGGTCGAAGGTATGGGTGCCAAACGCGTGGCCGTCGGCCGCCAGCGCCTTCCAGTACGGCGCCCAGGCCGGGTCCAGCGAGCTGTCCTTGTTGACGGTGGGCTCGTTGGCCAGGAAGAACGTGGCGCGAATGTGATGCCGGCGCAGCGTCCGGGCGATCAGTTCCGCCTGGCTCATGCTGCCGGTGTCGAAGGTCAGGTACAGCGTGCCCGCGCGGCAGGCGCCCGCGGGCTGCCCGGCACCGGCCGCCCCGGCCATCCCGGTGGACAGGGCCAGCGCCAGCGCCGCAACGCGCGAAATCAGCCTGCGCATGGTGTCCTCAGTAGAGCGGAGCCCGGGTCTTGAAATAGATGCCGTGCGGCGACTTGCCCACGCGGATCGTCTTCACCAGCTTGCGGCTCGCCACGTCGATCAGCCCCACCGAGCGCGCCCAGCGGAACGTCACCCAGAGCGTCTTGCCGTCGGCGGTCAGTTCCATGTCGTCGGGGCCGGGCAGCAGGCCCGTGATGTCGCCCACCTTCGACAGCGTCTGCTGGTCGATGATGCTGATCGACCCGGACACGCGGTTGGTCAGGAACAGGTGGCGCCTGTCGCCCACGGCCCGGAAGTTGTGGGCGCCCTTGCCGGTCTGGATCTGCTTGACCACGGTGCGCGTGCGCCAGTCGATCACGGCCACGTAGTCCGCGCCGGTCATGCCGACGAGCAGATATTTCTGGTCCGGCGTGACCCAGATGCCGGCCGGCGCCGAGCCCGCTTCCATGATCCACATCACGTTCATCGTGACGAGGTCGATGGCGGCGATCTGGTTGGAATCCTGCAGCGTGATGAAGGCGATCTTGCTGTCGGCCGTGAACGCGATGTGGCTGGGCGTCTTGGGCAGCGAGAACTGCTTGGCCATCTTGAGCTGATGACCGTCCCAGCGGTACACGTCCACGCGGTCCAGCCGGTTGCCGGTGGCCACGAACCACTTGTTGTCTGGCGAAAATCCGATCTGGTAGGGGTCGTCGACGTTCGGCACGCGCTGCTGCACCTTGCCGGTCACCGGGTCCAGGAACACGAGGTCGTTGCCAACCGCGTTGGCCACGATCAGCGACTTCTCGTCCGGCGTGGCAATCAGGTGGTGCGGCTCTTTGCCCACCGGGAAGGTTTCGAGCACCTTCTGCGTATCCTTGTCGATCAGCGTGACGCTTGCGTCACCCGAATTGAGGATCGTGACCACTTCCGCGTGAGCCGGCGCGGACACCAAGGCCAGCGCCAACACGCCAACCGCAACTGTTACGACACGACGCAACGCGAGCATAAGACCGAAAAATCCGTGGGAAACAAGGCGAATCGCGCATTCTAACGTTTCGGCCATGCGTTTCGATGACGATATGGAGGGAATCTTAAGGGTTACTTACATTTGGATACATGTGGGCGGTGGGTTACCAACGGTTGGCTCCCCTCTCCCGCGCTCGCGGGAGAGGGGCCGGGGGTGAGGGTGTTGAGGTGCAAATTGCGACTTGTCGTAATGAGAACCGCTGGCCCTCACCCCCAACCCCTCTTCCGCAGGCGGGAGAGGGGAGCACCCCCAGGGACGCGACTTGACCCTGCCCCCTACCGCTGCATCGACTCCCACACCTTCTGCAGCCGCTTCACCGACATCGGCTGCGGCGTCCTGAGTTCCTGGGCGAACAGCGCGATGCGTAGTTCTTCCAGCATCCATCGGAATTCGTCCATGCGTTCGTCCACGGCGCCGCGGCCCTGGGTGCGGAGTTGTTTCTCGGCGCGTTGCCATTGCTGCACCAGCGGCGCCATTTCCTGGATGCGCTGGGCGTCGCGGGCCGGGTCGCCCTTGAGCTTGTCCACGCGCATCGCCATGCCCTTCAGGTAGCGCGGAAAGTGCACAAGCTGGGTGTATGGCGTGTCGATCACGAATGACTTGGTCATCAGCCGGCTCAACTGGCCTTCCAGGTCCTGGTAGGCCGAGCCGAACGGCTTGGCCTGCAGCAGCTTGCGCGGTAGCGACGCGAACTCGGCCAGGATCGACCCGACCAGCCGGGCGATTTCCTGCGCCAGCAGCGACAGCCGCGCCCGCCCCTCTTCCTTGCGCGCGTTGAACTCGGCCTCGTTGCGCGGCAGCGGCGGCTGCAGGCACGCGCGCTCCAGCGCCATCAGCACGATCTGGTTGCGCAATTCCTCCTGCGTGCCCAGCGTCATGTACTGCATCGCCATCTGCTGCAGGTTCGGGATGTTCTTCTCGATGAACTTCACCTGTTCGCGCAACTGCAGCGCGAACAGCCGCCGCAGCCCGGCGTGGTGCACGCGCGCCGCCTCCTGCGGGTCGTCAAAGACTTCCACGTCGCAGTGGTCGCCGCGGTCCACCAGCGCCGGGTAGCCGAACAGCGTCTGGCTGCCCTTGCGGATTTCCAGCAGTTCCGGCAGTTCGCCGAACGACCACGACGTCAGGTTCTCGTACTGCCCGGCCTCGGCGGCCGGCACGTCGCGCGCGGCGATGGTCTGGAACGACTGCTGGGCCTGCCCGCCCAGTTCGGCGCGCAACTGGGCCAGGTTGCGGCCCATGTCCAGCTGGCGACCGTGCTCGTCGATCACCTTGAAGTTCATGGCGTGGTGCACCGGCAGCGTTTCCAGCTTGAAATCGGCGCGGCGGATCATCGTGCCGGTCTGCTCGCGGACATCGGCGATCAGCACGTCGATCAGGTCGCCCTCGCCAAACGGCTGCCGGTCGACAAACCCGGCCGCGTAGTCCGGCAGCGGCACGCAGTGGCGGCGCAGCTTCTGCGGCAGGGACTTCAGCAGCAGGTGCACCTTTTCCTTGATCATGCCCGGCACCAGCCACTCGGTGCGCTCGGGCCGCACCTGGTTCAGCGCGTACAGCGGCACGGTCAGCGTCACGCCGTCGCGGTGGCTGCCCGGCTCGAAGTGGTACGTCAGTCCCATGTCGATGCCGGCAATCGGCAGTACCTTGGGGAACAGGTCGGTCGTGATGCCGGCCGCCTCGTGCCGCATCAGTTCGTCGCGGTTCAGGTACAGCAGCTTGCGGTCCCGGGCGGATTCGGCCTGGTACCACTGCTCGAACGCCACCTGGTTGTGGATGTCGGCCGGGATGGCGCGGTCGTAGAACGCGTAGATCAGCGCGTCGTCCACCAGCACGTCCTGCCGGCGCGACTTGTGCTCCAGGTTCTCGATCTCGCGCACCAGCCGCTGGTTGTGGGCAAAGAACGGCAGCCGCGTGTCGAATTCGCCCTCCACCAGCGCGCTGCGCAGGAAGATCTCGCGCGCCTCCTGCGGGTTCATCGGCCCGAAGTCCACGCGCCGGTTCTGGTAGACCGGCAGGCCGTACAGCGTGCCGCGCTCCAGCGCCAGCACCTGTCCGGCCTTCTTCTCCCAGTGCGGCTCGCTCCAGCTCACCTTGAGCAGGTGGCGGCCCACCTGCTCCACCCACTCGGGCTCCACGCGCGCCAGCGTGCGGGCGTAGAGGCGGCTGGTTTCCACCAGTTCGGCGGCGATGATCCAGCGGCCCACCTTGCGGGCGATCAGCGAGCCCGGCCACAGGTGGAACTTGATGCCGCGCGCGCCCAGGTACTCGCGGCCCTTGCCGTCGGCCTCGTCCAGCTTGAGCCCGACGTTGCCCAGCAGCCCGGTCAGCAGCGCCTTGTGCACCTGCTCGAATGTCGGCTCGGTCTCGTTAAGCCGCCAGCCCTGCTCGCTGACCGTGGTCAGCAGTTGCGAATGGACGTCACGCCATTCGCGCAGCCGCACGTGGGACAGGAAGTGCGCGCGGCACTGGTCCTGCAACTGGCGGTTGGTCTTCTTGTGCGCCACCGCCTCCTCGAACCACTTCCAGAGCCTGACCCAGCCCAGGAACTCGGACTTTTCGTCCATGAACTTGCGATGGGCCTGGTCGGCCGCCTCCTGCGCCTCCTGCGGGCGCTCGCGCGGGTCCTGCACCGACAGCGCGCTGGCGATGACCAGCACCTCGCGCAGGCAATGCTGGTCGCGCGCGGCCAGGATCATGCGGGCCACGCGCGGGTCCAGCGGCAGCTTGGCGAGCTGGCGGCCGATGGCGGTCAGCCGGTTGTCGTCGTCGAGCGCGCCCAGTTCCTGCAGCAGCTGGTAGCCATCGGCCACGGCCCGGCCCAGCGGCGGCTCGATGAACGGGAATGCCTCGATGTCGGTCAGCCGCAGCGCCTTCATGCGCAGGATCACCGCCGCCAGCGACGAGCGCAGGATCTCGGGGTCGGTGAAGCGCGGGCGGCCCAGGAAATCGCTTTCCTCGTACAGGCGGATGCAGACGCCGTCGGCCACCCGGCCGCAGCGGCCGGCGCGCTGGTTGGCGGCCGCCTGCGAGATCGACTCCACCTGAAGCTGTTCCACCTTGTTGCGGTACGAGTAGCGCTTGACGCGCGCCAGCCCGGTATCGACGACATAGCGGATGCCGGGCACCGTCAGCGACGTCTCGGCCACGTTGGTGGCCAGCACGATGCGGCGCGCGTTCGACGGCCGGAACACGCGCTCCTGCTCCTGCACGGACAGCCGCGCGAACAGCGGCAGGATCTCGGTGTGGGGCGGATGATGCTTGCGCAGCGCCTCGGCCGCCTCGCGGATCTCGCGCTCGCCGGGCAGGAACACGAGCACGTCGCCCGGCCCCAGCCGGCACAGTTCGTCCACGGCGTCGACGATGCCGTCGTACAGGTCGCGCTCGCGGGCGCGCTCGGTGCGCGGCGCGGCGCCCTGGCCTGCGGGCGGCTGGTCTTCCTGGATCGGCCGGTAACGGATTTCCACCGGATACAGCCGGCCGCTGACCTCGATCACCGGCGCGGGCTTGCCGTCGCGCGCGAAATGCTCGGCAAAGCGCTTCGCATCGATCGTCGCCGACGTGATGATGACCTTCAGGTCGGGCCGCCGGGGCAGGATCTGCCGCAGGTAGCCAATCAGAAAGTCGATGTTCAGACTGCGCTCGTGCGCCTCGTCGATGATCAGCGTGTCGTACGCGCGCAGCAGCGGGTCGTTCTGCGTCTCGGCCAGCAGGATGCCGTCGGTCATCAGCTTGACCGACGCCCCGGCCGACATCGTGTCGTTGAACCGCACCTGGTAGCCCACGTGCTCGCCCATCGGGGTGCCCAGTTCCTGCGCGATGCGCTTGGCCGTCGACGTGGCGGCGATGCGGCGCGGCTGGGTGTGGCCGATCAGGCCGCCGCCGGGCTTGTCGGCACGCGCCGGGCCACGGCCGATCGACAGCGCGATCTTGGGTAGCTGCGTGGTCTTGCCAGAGCCGGTCTCGCCCGAGACGATCACCACCTGGTTGGCCAGCAGCGCCTGCGCGATCTCGTCGCGCCGCGCCGACACCGGCAGTGCTTCGGGAAACGTGATCTCGGGCAGCGGATTGGCCAGCCGCACCGGCTGCGGCGCGCGCGGCGGCCGGGGTGGCCGGCCCGGCCGGTCGGACCCGGCGGCGCCGGCACCGCTACCCTCGCCTTCCGGCCGGGCCGGGCGCGGGGTGCCCTCGGGCCGGGGCGGACGGGGGGTGCGCGGCGGCCGGGGCGGACGGGGTGGCTGGCCCGCCGCGGGTGGCTGCTGCGGCCGCGCGCCAGCGCCCGCCTCGCGGGGGGCGGGATGCTGACTGGGCTTCGGAGAGGCAGCCTCGGCGGGCTGGGCCGGAACGGACTTTGCGGGGCGTTGTGCTGACATTGGCCGGGATTATAATCCGCCGCATGAACGCCAGAACCGACTCCCCGCCGCAGGACCCCGATCCTGCCGCCACGCCCCCTTCCGTCGATCCGACGGCCGATCAGAACGCCGTCCCGATGCCCTCCGCCGCCCCCGCCACGCCGATCCCGTCGTCCGTTGCCGGCACCGAATCCGTCGAGAACGGCGGCCCGGACCAGCAGCAGTTCGTCGACTGGCTGCGCGCGGTGGCGCCGTACATCCACACGTTCCGCGGCAAGACCTTCGTGATCGCCTTCAGCGGCGAACTGGTCAAGGCCGGCGTGCTCAACGCGCTGGTCAACGACGTGGCGCTGCTGCACGCCATGGGCATGCACGTGGTGCTGGTGTTCGGCTCGCGCCCGCAGGTGGAAGAACAGCTCGCGCTGCGCAACGTGCAGTCGCAGTTTGCCGATGGCGTGCGCATTACCGACAACGCCGCGCTGGAATGCGCCAAGGAGGCCGCCGGCGAGCTGCGGCTGGACATCGAGGCCGCGTTCAGCCAGGGCCTGCCCAATACGCCGATGGCCGGCGCGCAGCTGTCGGTCATCTCGGGCAACTTCATCACGGCGCGCCCGGTGGGCATCGTCAATGGCGTGGACTACCAGCACACGGGCCTGGTGCGCAAGGTGGACGGCGATTCCATGCGCATGTCGCTGTCGCACGGCAAGGTGGTGCTGCTTTCGCCACTCGGCTTCTCGCCGACCGGGCAGGCGTTCAACCTGTCGATGGAAGACGTGGCCAGCGCCGCCGCCAGCGCGCTCAAGGCCGACAAGCTGATCTTCATCACCGAGGTACCCGGCGTGCCGGACGCCGTGGGCAAGCTGATGAAGGAAATGTCGCTGCGCACGGCCGTGGAGCGGCTGCAGAACAACCACCTGCCGCCCGACGTGGCCTATTACCTGGAACACCTGGTCAAGGCGCTCAAGGGCGGCGTGCCGCGCGCCCACCTGATCCCGTTCGACATGGACGGATCGGTGCTGCTGGAACTGTTCCTGCACGACGGCGTGGGCACCATGGTGTCCGATACCGACCTGGAAAGCCTGCGCGAGGCCACGCTGGACGACGTGGGCGGCATCCTGCAGCTGATCGCCCCGCTGGAGGCCGACGGCACGCTGGTGCCGCGGGGACGCCACCTGATCGAGCGCGACATCGACAAGTTCTCGGTGATCGAGCACGACAACGTGCTGTTCGGCTGCGCCGCGCTTTACGAATTCCCGCGCGAGAACATGGGCGAGATGGCCTGCCTGACCGTGTCCGCCGAGGCCCAGGGCACCGGCGACGGCGAGCGGCTGCTCAAGCGCATCGAGCGCCGCGCCCGCGCGCTGGGGCTGGAGCGGCTGTTCGTGCTCACCACGCGCACGGAGCACTGGTTCCTGAAGCGCGGCTTTGTCCATGCCACCGTCGACGACCTGCCCGAGGACAAGCGCAAGCTCTACAACTGGCAGCGCAAGTCGATGGTGCTGATGAAGAAGCTGTAAGCCCGCCGATAACACCATGCACCGCAGGGGCATGGGCGGCGGCCGCTGCCCCGCCCCGCGAGCTTGGCTACAATAGCGCCCACACGAAAGAAGGAGTCCCTCATGGCCCGCATGGTCCATTGCGTCAAGCTGAACAAGGAAGCCGAAGGTCTCGACTTCCCCCCGCTGCCGGGCGACCTCGGCAAGAAGATCTGGCAGAACGTGTCGAAGGAGGCCTGGGCCGGCTGGCTCAAGCACCAGACGATGCTGATCAACGAGAACCGCCTGAACATGGCCGACGTCCGCGCGCGCCAGTACCTGCTCAAGCAGACCGAGAAATATTTCTTCGGCGAAGGCGCCGACCAGGCCGCCGGCTACGTGCCGCCGCCCAGCGCCTGATCCCCGCGCCAGCTTCCTGATGCGCCAGCCTCTCCCGCGTTCGGGGGAGGCCATCGGCACCCCCTCCCGCCCCTGCCGGCCACCCGGCCAATCCATTCCCACCGCCCGACTCGCCCCCTAACCTGCGCTGACGCCGGCGCGGTGCGCGCCGCGTTCACATCATGCGGAGGGAGGGATCATGGCAATTATTTTCGATATCGGCATCGAGAGCGGCGCGTCGCAGTGGTACGGCGTGATCGCCATCACCAACATCCGCCACACCAGTGGCGCCCCGGTCAGCATCGACCGTTTCCTGGGACTGAAATTCCACGCGCCGGTGGCCGTGCAGCCTACTGACTTCAACGTCCAGCTGCAGAGCTGGATGGCCACCGAGGCCGAGACCGCGAACAGCCGGATCGACGCCCAGACGTGGGACGTGGAGGCCAAGGTCAACTTTGCGTCGGCGCACACGTTTGCGCCGCAGGACACGATCAAGATCGGCATCAACGGCGACATGACCGGCCAGGCCGGGCAGGCGTACCTGGCGTCGTTCGCGCTGGCCGCCGACGCGCTGCCCGACACCAGCGGCACGGTGCGCGTGCAGGCCGCCACAGCGCCGGACACCGCGCTCTATTCGGCCGCGCAGACGCTGACGTTCACGCAGGGCTCGCAGGTCCACGTGGAAACGGTCTCGCCAGGCACCGTCACGCCGCTGGCGCTGCCGGCCGGCACCTACACCGTGACCGCCGACCCGCTGCACAACGACATCTCCACCGTCATCGCCCAGGCCACCGTCCATCCCCAGACCGTGACGGTCTCGCCGGGCGGCACCACGGCCGTGGTGGTGACCTATGCCGACGCCCAGTACTACTCGCGCCTGAACATCGCCATCGACGAGATTCCGGTGCTGGCCGACGAGCAGGCAAACGTGTCGATCGTGGCGCGCCACACGGGCGAGACCATCCTGGCCTTCCCGATGCCGGTGCCGGGCATCATGCCGCTGGGCGGCCTGCCGCAGGCGGGGCCCGTCGACATCGGCATCGCGCCAATCGCGCTGAACAACGTCCGCTACACGTTCCCGACCAAGGTCCGCAACCTCGGCGATTCGATCGAGAACGTGCTGTTCTCGGCGTCCGAGATGCAGTCGGCGGCCGTGGACACCACCGGCTACGTCACGCTGCCGATCCTGGTCACGTCGGACGTCACCGTGGGCACCCCGCTCGACGTGCGGCTCGTGGCCGACGGCATGACCTACCACCAGTCGTTCCCGATCATGGCCGGCAGCCACGACCACCAGTTCGCCGTGCCGGTGGGCCCGGGCCGCTATGACGTGCAGATTCCCGACTTCATCATGGACGGCGTGGTCTACAACGTGCGGGCCGAAGACTCCGTGCACGTGGCCGCCAACGGCACCACGCGGCTGGCCGTGTCGGTGTCGCGCGGCGCCAACCTCAAGGTGCGCGGCTTCCCGGACTTCCTGAGCTTCGGCGGCTGCGCCGACCTGACGCCGGGCAACGCGGCCGACTTCGTGGCGGCGCGGGCGTCGTCGGTCTTCAAGTACGCGGGCTTTGACGGCGCGGGCGACGCCAACGTCTACCTGGAATCGGACAACCAGACCACGGCGACGATCCTGCTGGCGCGCGACGTCGAGCAGCAGATCGGCGGCAACCATCGCGTGCTGCCGGTGATCGTGTCGTACACGTGCAACCTGTCGCTGGGCGACACGCCCACGCAGCTCGCCAACAAGCAGGGGCTGGCGCACAGCTTTGCCAACCTGATCCTGTCGCTGAACCTGTCCAACCAGCACATCGACGCCGACCACCCGGTGCCGGCCGGCTACGTGGTCAACCCCGACTTCCTGGGCGCCTGCCAGCAGGGCGGCTTCGGGCCCGAGTACGCAATGCCGGTGCGCGAGCCGCTGCGCATGGCGCTGGACCACTGGAACGTGCAGGCCGCGATTCCGGCGTCGATCACCGAAAACGTGCGCGGCTACGTGGCGGCCGTGAACTGGCTGATCCGCACGGTGGCGCCGGCCGTCAGCTTTGGCTGGCAGGTCAACCTGTGGGGCGTGGGCGCATCGGAATGGATCTACGCCTCGGGCGACGAGCCGGTGCAGAACGCGCGCGCCACGGCCGCGTTCATCGACGCCATGGGCGTGCACGACGGCCCGTACGCGCCGGACTTCCTGGCCGTGGACCGCTACGAGGCCGACGACTTCACGATCCGCAGCTACGCCAACGGCTACTGTTACTGGACGCACGAGTGGAGCCGCTTCTTCGACTTCTGCGCCGAACTGAGCCGCGCGCTCCGCTTCCCGATCATGCCGTGGCAGATTCCGGCCAGCCACGCGCCGTCGGTCTCGGACCCGGTCAACGACAACTTCGACACGCAGAACTGGGGCACGGGCGGCACCTACATCCTTGGCGACCCGGTCATCGGCTCGGACTACCACAACGTCAACCCGAAGATCGTCGCGCTGCGCTTCCCCGAGGCGTTCCACTGGGCCATGGGCCGCACCGCCGAGGACATGTTCCGGCGCTCGGAACCGTTCGACGTGAGCCTGCCCGCGTACGGCGACTTCCCGTACCGCGGCATCTTCACGCTGCTGCTGGGCGGCGGCGCCACCACGGGCATCATCTCGTCGGTAGGCGACGACACCTCGTTCGTGCGCGACAAGCTGCGCGACTACATGCGCAGCCCGATCCCGTTCGCGCCTGACGCCGCAACCGTCGGCCAGTGCAAGGTACTGCGCCGGCCGCGCCGCCGCTAAGACCGGTCGGAAACATCCGAAGCATGCGACGGGGCGCCCTGCGAGGGGCGCCCCGTTGGCTTGCGTACCGGAGCCAGTTTGCACTGGATCAGAGGCCCGGCGCGCAGGGCCGCGCATCGATGACGATTCCCGCTACCATGCCCGCTGCGATGGGCAGCCGCGCGGCTGCCCGCCCACCGGAGCTGGCATGACCTCATCGAATCCAGAAATGCTTGCAGGCGCGGCGCTCTCGGCGGTGCCGTCCACATTGCGTATTCCGCTGGCCGCCCGTGCGTGGGGCGACCGCCTGTTTCCGAAGGTGGCAGTCGACGACCGTCACGCGGCCCGCATGATGGCGGCGCTGGGCGACGACGGCTCGCGCTGGCTTCACGACCGGCACTCGGTCTATGGCGTGCTGGCGCGCACGCGGCAGTTCCGCGCGCTGGCACAGGACTACCTGGCCAGGCACCCCGACGGCCACGTCGTCAACCTGGGCGCCGGCCTGAGCCACTACTTCCAATGGCTCGACAACGGCCGGGTGCGCATGACCGACGCCGATCTCCCCGAAGTCCTGCCCCTGCGCCGCGCGCTGCTTCCCGCTGCCGGCGCCCGCCACGCCACGCTGCCGCTGGACCTGGGCGACGCGCGCTGGTGGGACACGCTGTCGCTGCCGGCCACCCGTGACGCGCCACCGGTATTCCTGTTCAGCGAGGGGGTCTTCATGTATCTGCATCCCGATACGGTGCGGCAGATCCTGGCAACCTTCGGCGAGCGGGCGCCGGCAGGGTCGGTGCTGGCCTTCGACGTGATGTGCTGGCTGGCCGCGGGCCGGGCGCGCCACCATCCGTCCGTGGGCCAGACCGGTGCGCAGTTCCAGTGGGGGCCACGCCGCCCTGCCGAACTGGTGGCGCCGCACGCGCGGCTGCGCCCGCATGGCATCTATCGCGTGATGGACGGCTACGGCTTGCCGTATTCGGTGCTCGGTCCGCTGTCGCAGGCCCTGCTCCGCGTGCCGTTCTACGCGCTCTACGCGCTGCGCACGGCCGACTGAGCGCCGCGCCAACGGCTTGCCCGCGACAGCCGGGCCAAGCTAGCGCGACCGGTAGTCGCCCGGCGACATCCCGTAGCGACGCCTGAAGTGCCGCGAAAGGTGGCTCGCATGCGAGAAGCCGCTGCGCCACGCCACCTCGGCCACCGACAGCCCGTTCTCCCGCAGCAGCCGCGCGGCCTCCGCCAGGCGGCGTTCCAGCACGTAGTCGTAGACGGTGCAGCCGAACAGCGCCCGAAAGCCATTGCGCAAGGCGGCTTCGCCGAGCCCCACCGCGCGGGCCACGCCGCCAACCGTCAGCGGTTCCAGGCAATTGGCGTGGATATGATGGCGCGCGGCACACAGCTGCCGCCGCTGCCGGCCCGTGAGCGGGCGGTCGCTGCTTCCCCGGCGGTCGTCTCCTTCGCAAACCTGTCCGGGCACGCAGTCCGCGCCGCACGCTTCGCTTTCCACGCCCGGCTGGAGCAGCGCGGGGGCGTCAGCATCGGCGCCGCCTTCGGCCCATTCGGCCAGTGTCGCCAGCGCGCCCAAGGCCCTGCTCTTGGTCCGCAGGCGATCCAGCGGATGCCGCGGCGCGCCGTTGGCCAGCAGGTCGTGCGCGAGGTTGCGCAGCGCGGGCGGCATCGGCATGCGCAGCACCCACGCCTGGCGCCAGGGATGGCTATGCACCAGCCCGCCCGGTGGCGCCGCCGGACCAGTGCGGTCGAACAGGCTGAGCCAGTCCGTGCGGTATTGCAGCAGCACCACGCGGCGGGGGCTGTGGCCGGTGAACAGGTCCACACCGCGCCCGCCCTCCCATGCGCAGCTCAGGTAGCAGCAGCCGTCCCGGTACGGGCAGGTCTGCGCATGGCCTTCCATCTGGAAATGTCCCGCACCTTCCACCATCAACGCCAGCGCTACATGGCTGCCGAACGCCGATTCGCGGCGCTCGTGCCCCGCCAGCGTGCCGTCCACCACGGCCACCCGCAGGTCAGCGCCCAAGGCGGACCACGCGACCTCGCTGGGGCCGTCGCCGGCGCGAGAGGCCGGTGGGAACGGGAGGGGATTGGCGCGCATGATGGATGAGAGTGCTTCTCATTAACCAATTCGTGCTGCATCTTGCCAGATGGTGCTCTGTCCGCACAAGACCCAGCCGTATGGTGAAGGCTCGTCATAGCAAGCCAGAAAGCAATGAAAGCACAAAAACCAGAAACATCGCCTGTCAGAAGGCTGGGGCGTATTGGGTCCGCCCTGTTGATGCATCACGTGGCAGCCGGCGCCGTCTTTGCGGCCGGCACACCGCACACCGCGTTGCCGCCCGTGGTCGTGAGCGCGGCCAAGCAGCCGACGTCGCTCGACGCGCTGAACGGGGGCGCCGCGATCGTGAGCGCCACCGAACTTGATTCGCATCAAGTCCGCGATACAGCCGACCTCGACCGGGTCCTGCCCGGCCTCTACACGTCGCAGGGCGGCAGCCTGCTCTACCCCATCGTCACGCTGCGCGGCGTGACGTCGGCGCAGGATCTCTACAACCCCGCGGTCACCGTGTACGTGGATGGCGTCCCGCAGATGCCTGTGTTCACGTACCAGGCGCTCACCGACATCGAGCAGGCCGAGTTGCTCAAGGGCCCGCAGGGAACCGTCTACGGCCGTAGCGCGCAGGGGGGCGTGCTGGGCATCACCAGCCATCGGCCGGGGCCGGTGGCCACCGCCTACGCGAGCGGTGGCATTTCCAGCTACGGCGGATACAACGGCAAGGTATCGGCCAGCGGCGCCATCGCCAGCGGCCTGTACGGCAGCCTGACCGCGCTGACGCAGAACCAGCCCGGCCAGCTACGCAGCCCGTCCACCGGCAGCGACAACCTTGGCGGCAGCCGCAGCGACGCCGGCGCCGCACGCCTGCGCCTGGCGCCCGAAGGTTCGCCGTGGGAAGTCAATCTCGCCCTGTCGGGCGAATGCACGAGCGGCTGGCAGGACGTCTACGTGCCGTTCGACGCCACGGGTGCACGCACCATCGTGGCCGCGCCGGGCACGCCTGATCCCAAGCTGCGGCGCTGCGGCAACAGCGAGTCGATCGGCGCCACGTACCGGGGTGCTGGCTGGGCGTTGTCGGCCATCGCGGCCTGGCAGAACGTCCATTTCTCGCGGATGTTCGCCTACGGGCCGATGATCGTGAACCAGCCCGAACGCTGGCGCCAGGACGTGCAGGAGATCCGCCTGACCACCCAGGGCAGCAAGCGTGCCTGGGACGGCGTTGCGGGCCTGTACCGCCACAACATGCGCCAGTCGCGCACGAGCGCGATCGACGTGATGCCGGCCGCCACGGTCTCCGACAACCGCCAGGAGGCGCTGGCCGCCTATGCCAACGGCACCTGGCACGTCACGCCCACGATCGATCTGGGCGCCGGCCTGCGACTGTCGCACGACAGCGCGCGCACGCAGGTCGGGCAGTCGCCGTCCGCCACCGCCGCGCGCGGCAACCGGACCAGCCAGACCAGCGCGCTCGGCGAGTTGTCGGCCGGGTACCAGTTGGCCCCTGCCTGGCGCGTCTACGCCCGCATCGCGCAGGGCTACAAGCCCGGCGGCTTCAACCTGGCACCGGCCGGCACCGCCGACACGCAGCCCTTCGAGGCCGAGCGATCGGTCAGCTACGAGCTGGGCACGCGCTACCACGCGGGACGACTGGCCGCCAGTGGCGCGCTGTTCGACACCGTCACGCGCGACATGCAGCTCTATGCCGGCCCGGTCGGCATGCAGACCATCCGCAACGCCGGGCGCAGCAACGCCTACGGCGCGGAGTTCGATGTCCGCGCGCAGGTCAGCCCGCAATGGAAAGTCGGCCTGGCCGGCTACCTGAACCGCGCCACGTTCACCGCCTACGGCAACCCGCAGGCGGGCACCGACCTGAGCGGCAACCTCGTCCCCTACGTGCCGCGCTACGGCCTGACCCTGGACGTGGCCGGCGACATCGCCACGCGCATTGGCCGCGTGCTGCCCGGCATCGCCGTGCGGCTGAACGGACCGCAATACTTCGACGCCGCCAACACGCTGCGCCAGCCCACCTACGCGCTGGTGGACCTGCGTCTGGCATGGCGGCCCCACAAGCGCCTGGAGCTGGGCGCCTATGCGCTGAACCTCTTCGACCGCGTGTACCGTACGCAGGCATTCCAGGCGGGGCCGTCGATGGGGGGCGCGCTGGCGTCCGTGGGCCCGGGCCGCATCGTCGGGCTGGACATGCGCTGGGACATGCTGTGAGCGCCGCGTCCCCGCCGGTCGGCTTTGCCGATATCGCGCGCATGGCGCCATGGCCGCTCGCGGGCGCCATGGCGGCCGCGGCAGTCTCGGCCACGCTATGCCTGGTGCCGCTCTGGTGCCTGTCCGTCATCGCGGCGCACCTGCTGGACGAGCCCTACGGCGACGCCGCCCTGCGGCCGCTGCTGGCATCGGCCCTGGCTGCCGTGATGCTGCGCTGGGCGCTGATGGCGTTCAGCCACGCGGCGGCGCACACGGGCGCGCTGCGGGCGTCGCACACGTTGCGGCTGCGGCTGACACGCCATCTCGCGCAGGTGCCGCTGACGGTGGTGGACCGCCGCCCCCCGGGCCGGCTGCGCCGGGTGATTGCCGACGACGTCGCCGCGCTGGAAAGCTTCGTGGCCCACCTGCTGCCCGATGCGACGGCGGCCGTCGTGCTGCCCGTCACCGCCTTCGTCTGGCTATGCCTGGCGGACTGGCCACTGGCGCTGGCCGCGCTGGCGCCGCTACCGTTCGCCCTGCTGGCGCAGGCCGCGTTGCTGCGCGGATCGGACGAGCGGCTGCGGCAATGGTCGGGCATGCAGCAGCGCATCGCGGCGCAGACGGCGCAGTTCATCCGCGGCATCCATGTCGTACGCAGCTTCGGCCTGTCCGCCCGGACGTTCGGCACGCTGCGCGCCACGGTGGAAACGGCCGCCGCGTGGGTGGGCGCCATCGCGCGGCGCAGCGGCTGGGCGTGGGCGGCGTTCGGCGCGACGCTGTCCGCGGGACTGCCGGCCGTGGCCGTGGCCGGTGCATGGCGCTACCGGCAGGGGTCGCTCGATGCCGCCACGTACGTGCTGTGCCTGCTCGTGGCACCGGCGGTGCTGCTGCCGCTGCTGCGGCTGACCCATATCGTCGGCGAACAGCGGCAGCGCCGCGACGCACTGGCGCGCATCAACGCCGTGCTGGCCGAGCCGGTGCTGCCGGAACCGTCACCGGAGACAGCCGGCGGCGCCCTGCCCACCGCGCCGCTGGACATCGCGTTCCGGCACGTCAGCCATGCGTTCGGCACGCGGCAGGCGGTACGGGATATCGATGTCGTGCTGCCAGCCGGGAAACTCACGGCGATCGTGGGTGCCAGCGGCGCGGGCAAGACGACGCTGGTCCGGCTTGCCGCGCGCGAGTTCGATCCCGATGCCGGCCGGGTGCTGCTGGGCGGGCGCGACGTCCGCGACTGGCCGCTGGATGCGCTGCTGCAACGGTTTGCCATCGTCGGCCAGGAGGTGCAGTTGCTGCACGGCACCGTCCTGGACAACCTGCTGCTGGCACGGCCGGGGGCCACGATCAGCGAGGTGCAGGCCGCCACGCGCGCCGCACAGGCGCACGACTTCATCATGGCGCTGCCGCAGCGCTACCAGACGCCGGTGGGCGAACGCGGCGCGCGCCTGTCCGGCGGCGAACGCCAGCGGCTCTCGCTGGCGCGGGCACTGCTCAAGGACGCCCCGGTCCTGATCCTCGATGAAGCCACCTCCCACGCCGATCCCTGCAGCGAGGCGCTGATCGGTCGCGCGCTGGCGCATGCGTGCCGCGGCCGCACCGTCCTGGCCGTGGCGCACCGTCTGCACACAATCGTCCACGCCGACCTGATCCTCGTGCTCGATGCCGGACGGCTGGTCGACCGCGGCCGCCATGCCGAACTGCTGGGCCGCTGCGCGCACTACCGCACGCTCTGGAACCACTACACGGCCGCGCACGCCCCGGCCCCCGCGCCATGATCGGCCCGCTGCTGCGCGCCGGCCAATGGCTGGCCCCCGTGCGCGATCCCCGTCTGGCCAGCGGCCTGCGCCTTGCCGCGCTCGAAGGCATGCTGGCCGCCGCACCTTGCCTGCTTGCCGGCCTGTTGCTGCAATCGGCCGTTGCCGGCCGCGCAGACGGCCCGATGATGCTGGCCACGGGCGCCGCGCTGGCCATGCTGCTCGTCCTGCGCATGGCCGTGGGCGCCCTGGCCACACAGCGGCTGTTTGCCGGTACCTACGCCACGATGGCCGCCGCCCGGCTGCTGCTGGCCGACCATCTGCTCCGGCTGCCGCTGGGGTGGTTCCGCACCGCGCGCGATGGCGACCTTGCGGCGCGGCTGACCGGCGACCTCGAACTGATCGAGCACTTGTGGGCCCATTGCCTTGGCCTGTTCGCAAGCACGCTGGCAACGCTGCTGTGCCTGCTGGCCGGTCTGGCCTGGGTGGACGGCACACTGGCCCTTGCCGTCGCCGCCACGCTGCCGCTTGCCGGCCTGGCGCTTGCGCAGGGCCAGCGCGCCGCCGTGCGGGCCGGCAGCCGCGCGCTGCACAGCGCCAGCGCAATGCAGGCGGAACTGCACGGCTACCTGTCGACATTGCGCGTGCATCGCTACCACGGCCGGCTGGGCAGCGGCTGGCGGCGCCTGGAGGGGACCATGGCGGTCCACCTGCGCCACATGCTCGCACTAGAACGACGCCCCGCGGCCTGGGTGGCCGCGCTTGGCGCCGCCGCCGAGGGCAGCTTCGTGCTGGTGGCCGTACTGGCCGCCTGGCGCGTGACCCAGGGGGCGCTGCCAGCGGCCACATGGGTGCTGTTCGTGGTCATCGCCCTGCCGTTGTACCGGCTGCTCCAGGATCTGGGCGTGGCCGCCGTGATGCTGCGCTTCGGCCAGCGGGCGCTCGCGCGCGTCGAGACGCTGCGCGATACGCCCCCCCTGCCCGAACCGGCCGCGCCAACCCTGCCCACGCGTTTCGATATCGCGCTGGACGGCGTCGCGTTCGCCCACGACGACGCTTGCGCGCAGCAACCCGGTCATGCGCGCGCTGACAGGGGCAAGCCCGTAGCCGGACTGCATGGCCTGTCGTGCGCGATTCCCGCCCAGGGGCTGACGGCCATCGTCGGGGCCAGCGGCGCCGGCAAGAGCACGCTGCTGCATCTGCTTTGCCGCCTCTGGGACGTGGACGCAGGCGCCATCCGCATCGGTGGCGTCGACCTGCGCGCCATGGGCAGCGACGCGCTGCACCGGCACATGGCGCTTGTCTCGCAGGACGTCGTGCTGCTGCCCGGCACGGTGCTGGACAACCTGCGGCTCGGCAACCCCCATGCCACGCGCGATGCCGTGAAGCGGGCGGCCCGGCTGGCGCAGGCACACGACTTCATCGAACGCCTGCCGGACGGCTACGACACCGACCTCGACGCCACGGGCATCGACCTGTCCGGCGGCGAACGCCAGCGCCTGTCGCTGGCCCGTGCGCTGGTGCGCGACGTACCCATCCTGCTGCTGGACGAGGCCACCGCCAGCGTGGACGCCGCCACGGATGCTGCCATCGCCAGCGGCCTGGCCACCCAACGCCACCGGGCCGTCGTGATGGTGACGCACCGGCTGCAGCACCTGCGCCATGCCGACCGCATCCTGGTGCTCGATGCCGGCCGACTCGTGGAAGCCGGCACACACGACGCCCTGCTCGCTGCCGATGGCCGCTACGCGCGCTTCTGGCAAGGCCAAACCGTACCGGCCGCGCCACTCGCCGCCAGCACGCCTTAACCGTTCCCCTTCCATCGCCAGCCATGACCCAGCCCGCACTCCCGCCCACGCCGCCCACGGGCCCCACTTCCCCGACCGATCCGTCCGCGCCCGGCGGCCCGGACTGGCTGCCTGAGGCGCTTGCCGCGGACCTGCGCCTGCCCGTGACAGCGATCGGCGCGCACGACAGCCTGCTGGAACTCGGCATGGATTCCATGCGGATGATGGCCTGGCTGAACCGCCTGCGCGCCCGGGGCCACAGCGTGCGCCTGCGCGACCTCTACGGCCGGCCGACGCTGGCCGGCTGGCGGGCGCTGCTGAGCGACCCGCCAGCCCGGGCGGACCCCCGCCTGCCTGAAACCCCTTCCCTGCCCACGATGCACGATCTGGCGCCCTTCGCGCTCACGCCGGTGCAGCACGCCTACCTGGTCGGACGGGACCCATCGCAGCCGCTGGGCGGCGTCGGTTGCCACCTGTACCAGGAGTTCGATGGCGACGGCCTGGCGCCGGCGGTACTGGAGGCGGCCATCCGCACGCTGCTGGCCCGGCATCCGATGCTCGGCGTGCGCTTTCTGCGCGAAGGGCTGCAATGCCGGCTGCCGCAGCCGGCGTGGCGCGACCTGACCGTGCACGACCTGCGCGACGCCGATGCCACCACCATCACCCAGCGGCTTTGCGCGCTGCGCGACGCGCTGGGGCACCGTGTGCTGGCGGTAGAGCGCGGCCAGACCCTCGACTTCCAGCTCACGTTGTTGCCGGGGGGCCGCCATCGGCTCCACGTCAACCTGGATCTGCTGGTGGCGGACGCGGCCAGTTTCACGCAGCTGTTCACGGAACTGGCCACGCTGGTTGCCGGCCAGACGCTGCCGCCGCTGGCGGATGGTTACGACTTCCGCAGCTATCTGCATCACGCCGACGTGGTGCATGCGGAAAGCCGGGCGCGCGCACGCGAATGGTGGCTGGCGCGGCTGCCCGCGCTGCCGCCGGCGCCTGCCCTGCCGCTGGCGGCCGACGGCGCCGCGCTGCGCCCCGGCGCGCCAGCGCGGATGACGCGGCGGCACGTGGCGCTCGATGCCGCTGACTGGCAACGTTTTCGCACGCACGCGGCGGCGCGCGGGGTCACGCCGACCATGGCCCTGGCAACGCTGTTCGCCGCGGTGCTGGCACGCTGGAGCAGCGCGACGCGCGCGCTGGTCAATCTCACGCTGTTCGACCGCGAGCCGTTGCATCCGGCCGTCGATGCCATGGTGGCGGACTTCACCAACATCCTGTTGCTCGACCTGGACGGCGGCACCGCGCCGTTCGACCAGATGGCCCGCGCCAACCAGGCCGCCTTTGCCGAGGCCTGGGAGCATCGGCACTGGTCGGGCGTGGAGGTGCAGCGCGAACTGCGCAAGGCCGGCCGGCATCCGCACGGCGCGCCCATCGTCTTCACGAGCAACCTTGGCCGCCCGCTGTTCGGGCACGATCCGGACCGCCTGCTCGGCGAGCCGGCGTGGGGCATTTCGCAAACCCCGCAGGTCTGGATCGATCACCTGGCATACGAGTACGGCGGCCAGACACGGCTGCAGTGGGACGCCAACGACGCGCTGTTTCCGCCGGGGCTGGTCGACACGCTGTTCGACGCCTACGTCGGGCTGGTGCGCCAACTGGCCGGCGATGACGCCGGTGCGTGGCAGCGACCGCTGCCCGACCCCATGCCCGCGCATCAATTCGAGGTACGCCGCACGGTGAACGACACGGCGGCGCCGATGCCCACGGGCTGCCTGCATGACGCGGTCTTTGCCCGCGCTGACCAGGAGCCGGATGCCATCGCCCTGATCCACGGCGCCGATGTCCTGCGCTACGGCGATCTGGCGCTGCTGGCCAGGCGGCTGGCCGGCACGCTGCACGCGCGCGGCGTGCGCGCGGGCGACCCCGTCGCCATCTGCATGGAAAAGGGCGTGGGCCAGGTGGTGGCCGCGCTCGGCATCCTGCAAGCGGGCGCCGTCTACGTGCCCGTGGCCGCCGACCAGCCGCGCGCCCGGCGCGACGCAATCTGCCGCCAGGCCCGGGCCAGGCTCGTGCTCACGTGCGCGACGGCAACCGCTGCCGGCACAGAAGGCACAGAAGGCATGGACGGCGCCGCCAGCGATGCCGGACGCGCGCCGGAGATGCTGACATGGCAGGCGGTCGTGCGCGGCGTGCCGTACACGCCCGCCGAACCGCGCAATCCGGCCGATCCGGCCTACATCGTCTTCACCAGCGGGTCCACCGGTACACCCAAGGGCGTCGTGATCTCCCATGCGGGCGCCGCCAATACCTGCGCGGACCTGAACCGCCGCTACGGCGTCGGCCCGGCGGACCGCGTGCTGGGGCTTTCCGCGCTCCACTTCGACCTGTCCGTGTACGACATCTTCGGCGTGCTCGGCGCGGGTGGCACGCTGGTGCTGGTGGACGAGCGCCACCGGCGCGACCCGGCCGCCTGGTGCGATGCCATCGCGCAGCATCGCATCACGCTGTGGAATTCGGTGCCGGCGCTGTTCGACATGCTGCTGACCTACGCCGAGGGCACCGGCAGCCGCGCACCGGCCGCGCTGCGCCTGGCGATGCTGTCCGGCGACTGGATCGGGCTGGACCTGCCCGGCCGGTTCCAGCGCCTGCGCCCCGGCGCGCTGCTGGTAGCCATGGGCGGCGCCACCGAGGCGTCGATCTGGTCCAACGTCCACGAGGTGGCCGGTCCGCTGCCGGCCCAATGGCGCTCCATCCCGTACGGCCGGCCGCTGGCCAACCAGATGTACCGCGTGGTCGGTGCCGACGGACGCGACTGCCCGGACTGGGTGCCGGGGGAACTGTGGATCGGCGGCGCGGGCGTGGCGCTCGGTTACCTGAACGACCCCGCGCGTACCGCGGAAAAATTCGTCGAGGCCGACGGCACCCGCTGGTACCGGACCGGCGACCTGGGCTGCCATTGGCCCGACGGCACGCTGGAGTTCCTGGGCCGGCGCGACCGGCAGGTCAAGCTGGGCGGCCATCGCGTGGAGCTGGGCGAGATCGACGCGGCGCTGCTGGCGATCCCGGGCGTGCGGCAGGCCGTCACCCTGGCCACCGGCACGCGCGACCACCGTCTTGTCGCGTGCGTGGTGGCCGATGTCGCCACGCTCGGCCAGGCCGTGGCGCCCGATCCGGCCATGCCCGACGACATCGCCGCACTGTTCGACACGGGCGCGGCGCCGGCCACGGCACTCGCCCGCCCTGCCGACGACGGCGCGGTGGCCGCGTTCCTGCTCGCCCACCTGGCGCGGCACGGCATCGACTTCGCGACGCCCGGAGCCAACGCCGCCGTGGGCATCGACGTCGACGCCTGCATCGCGGCATGCGGCGCGCAGCCCGCATTCGGCCCCGTGGTGGCACGCTGGCTGGACTGGCTGTGCGAAGCGGGCCAATTGCAGCGCGATGCCGGCGGCCGATATCTGCCGGCCCCGGACCGGCCCGCGTTGCCGACCCACGATCCTGGCGCTGCGCCAGCCCTGCCGGCCGACCACCATCCATGGCTCGACGCCATCCTGGCGGGCCGGCAGTCGCCGCTGGCGCTGCTCGATCACCCGACGCTGGCCCCCGATGCCATGCAACTGGCGCACGCCGGGGCCGGGCCGGCGCTCGACGCACTCGCCAGCGTCATCGCGCGGCTGGCACAACAGCTGGGCCGGCCACTGCGCGTAGCGGAGCCCTACGCCCGCAGCGGCCGGTTTGCCGAAGCCCTGCTGGCCCGGCTGACACCCGGGCAGGTGACGTACCGGCTGTCCGATCCGTCGCCCGCCATGGTGGCGCGCCAGCGCGAGCGGCTGGCGGGCGCCGCGCATGCCATGCCCTTGGCGTTCGCCACCCTCACGCAGGCGCCCGAGCATTGGCATCATGCCGATGTGGTGCTGCTGAACAACGTCCTGCACCGCCTGCCCGACGATGCGTGGTCCGGCACGCTGCGGCTGGCGTCGCGGCTTGGCGCGCCGGGCGGCTGGCTACAGGTACTGGAGCTGGAGGCCATGCCAGCCGTCGGACTGGTGACCGCGGCGTTGTTCCGCGAGGGCGCTGTCCGGCCAGCTTCGGCATGGCGGGAGACCTTTGCCGCGATGTCCATGCCGTGCGCGCACGCCGACAGCTTCGGTGGACTGTCAAGCTTCGCGTTGCCCCTGCCCGGCGTGGCGCACCGTCCCCATGTCGACGGACTGCGCGAGCGGCTGATCGACGTGCTGCCCGCCTACATGGTGCCGCACCGTGTGCTCTGGCTCGATGCGCTGCCGCTGACGGCCAACGGCAAGGTCGATCACGCCGCGCTGGCCGCGCTTGCGGCACCGGAGCCAGCCGCCGCCGACGGACCGGTGGCGGGCGAGCCGCCCAGCGGCGACGCCGAGTGCGTGCTCGCCGCGTTGTGGCAGCAGTCGCTGCGTCTTGCCACCCCGCGCCGCGACAGTCATTTCTTCGAAGCCGGCGGCGACAGCCTGCTGGCCACCCGGCTGATCGGCGAACTGGCACGGCGCGGCTACCATGCCGAGCTTGGCGACCTGTTCGCCGCGCCGACGCTGGCCGGATTCGCCGCCACCCTGACGCGCGACACACGCCACGCCGGTGACGGGGCAGGCGACGCTCTTTCCTGCGCACCCGCCGCCACCGGACCGCTGCCGCTGACCGACGTCCAGCAGGCTTATCTGGCGGGCCGCCAGCCGGGCTTCGCGCTCGGCGGCGTCGGCGCGCATTTCTTTGTCGAGTTCGAGATCGATGCGCCCGACATCGCGCGGCTGCAGACGGCCTGGAACACGCTGGTCGTCCGGCACGACATGCTGCGCGCCGTGGTGCGCGACGGCCAACTGCACGTGTTGCCGGTGGTGCCCCGTTTCGACATCCCCACGCACCGCCTGTCCAGCTTCGACGATGGCGACGGCCTGGCCCTGCGCACGCGCCTGTCGCAGCAGGTACTGGACCCGAGCAGGTGGCCGGTCTTCGACCTCCAGCTCGGCAGGATCGACGGCCACGGCCCCGCTCGCCTGTACCTGCTCCTGGACAACCTGATGCTGGACGGACTCAGCATGCAGATCCTGCTGGCCGAGCTGGAGGACCTGTATGCGGACCCCGGCCTCACGCTGCCCGCCATCGACACCCACTACGGCGCCTGCCGCCGCGCCATGCGCGCCGCGCCCGGTGAGGCGGCCGTCCGATACTGGCGAGATCGCATCGCCACGCTGCCCGCGCCGCCTGCGCTGAAGCTCGCGGCCGATCCGGCGCAAATTGGCCGGCCCCGCTTCATGCGCCGGTCAGGGCGGCTGGCGGCACCGGACTGGCAACGGCTGCGCGCGCGTGCCGCACCGCTGCGCGTGACGCCGTCCGCGCTGCTGCTGACCGCGTTCGGCACGGTGCTGTCGGCCTGGAGCACGCGCGCGGCGCTGACGCTGAACCTGACGCTGTTCGACCGACCGCCGGTCCACCCGCACGTCGAGCGGGTACTGGGCGATTTCACGTCGCTGCTGCTGCTGGCGTGGACGCCGCACGACACCTTGCGCGACACCGCACAGCACCTGCAGCAACGGCTGTGGCAGGACCTCACGCACCGCGACTATCCGGCCATCCGCGTGATGCGCGACATGGCGCGCCGCGACGGCGCCGCCAGCACGGCGATGCCGGTGGTGTTCACGAGCGCGCTGGGGTTCGACAACGGGCGCTTCCTGCATCGCGACACGTGGCTACGGCCAGTCTGGGGTCTCTCGCAGACGCCACAGGTCTGGCTCGATCACCAGGTCTACGAATCGGACGGCGACCTCTGCTTCAACTGGGACGCCGTGCAGGCACTGTTTGCGCCGGACGACCTCGATGCGATGTTCGACCAGTACTGCGCGCTGCTGCGCCGCCTTGCCGATCCGGACGACCATGGCGCAGCCTGGTTGCTGCCGCTGGACGCGCTGGCGCCGCGCGCCGTGCCACTTGCGCCGGCCGCGCCGCCGGCGTCCGGGCCGCCGCCTGTCGCGGCAGCGCCCGCCGACGATGCCCAGGCGCCGGTCCTGCTGAGACGGGTGCAGTCGGTCTTCCAGGATGTGGTGGGCCAGCCCGTGGACCCCGACGAGAATTTCTTCGATGCCGGCGCCAGTTCGCTGCAACTGGTGCAGATACACGCGCGGCTGGTACAGGCCGGCCACGCGCTGGCCGTGACCGACCTGTTCGCGTATCCCACGCCGCGCGCACTGGGCACCCATCTGGCCGGGGGCGCGGCCAGCGCCACGCCATCGCCCGATGCGGACGCCCGGCGCCGGCTGCGGCACGCGCAGCGCGTGCGCCGGGCGGGCAGCGACGGAGACACGCCATGACGGGCCGCGCGCATACGGCGCCCGCGCCGCGTCACTGCCTGCCGTTCTGGTGTTTCTACATCCACCAGGGCATGGTCACGGCCCTGATCGCGCGCGGGGTGGGCGCATGGTTCCGCGAGCAGGGCTGGAGCCTGGCCGCGCTGAGCTACCTGTCGCTTGCCATGCTGCCGTGGGTGTTCAAGGCCATGTGGGCCCCGTGGGCGGAGCGCCATGCGCTGGCCGCGCGCGGCAATCGCTACCTGGGCAGCCTGGCGGTGACCCAGCTGGCGATGGCGCTGGTGCTGCTGGCCACGGGCTGGCTGCTGCCGACCGATGCGCCATGGCTGATCGTGGCGGCACTGCTGTGGCTGGCGCTGCTGTCGGCCACGCACGACATCTTCGCCGACGGCATCGTCATCGGCACGACCGACGCCAGCACGCGCCCCGCGGCCAACATGGCACAGGTGGGCGGCAGTTATGTCGGACTGGCTTGCTGTCCGCCGCTGTTCCTGGCCGTGGCGCAGGCCGGCGGCTGGGCATGGGCGATGTCGGCGCTGGCCGTGGTGTCGCTGCTGCTGCTCTGGTTGCCGTGGCGCTTCAGCCGGCCACTGCCCGCCACGCCCGCGCGCGACGCCGCGCGGCCGGCCGCCGCCGGCCCCTCGGGAACGCTCTGGCCGGGGCTGTGCCTGGCTGCCGTGGCCTACCCCGCCATGCGCGGAATGATGGCGCTGGAGGCGCCGCTGCTGATGGACGCGGGCCTGTCGCTGGCCGAAGCCGGCGCGGCGCTGGCCGTGTACGGCACCGGCGGCAGCGCGCTCGGCGTGGTGGCGGGCGGCTGGATCGCGCGGCACGTGCGGCCTGTGCCGGCGCTGCTGGCCATCCTGTCCAGCCATGCCGTGCTACTGGCGCTGGCCTGCCTGCTGCAGCCCGTGCTGGACGCTGGCGGCTGGCAGCGCCTGATCGGCGCCACGAGCGTTGCCGCCGCTGCCGCGTTCGTGCAGGTCTACCGGATGCTGATGGATTACGTCCGCCCCGCGCGTCCGGCCGCCGACTACGCGCTGTTCCAGTCCATCGACGCAGCCGTGGCCATCGGCGTGTCGCTGGGCACGCTGCAACTGGCCGGCGTCACCGGCTACCGCACCACGCTGGCCCTGCTGGCGGCACTGGCCACGGCCAGCCTGCTGATGGTGCTGCGGCTCGGCGGGCGCCTGCAGGCGCCCGCCCTGGCCCTGGCCGCTGGGCCGATCCCCGCGCGCCCGTCCCGCGCCGCACCCGCCGATCTGGAGACCCGATCATGAGCCTTGCTCACCCCGCCCCATCCGCCCCACCCGCCCCCGACGACGCCATCGCCATCATCGGCCTGTCCTGCCGGTTCCCGGCCGCCCGCGACGCCGACGCGTTCTGGCGCAACCTGTGCGACGGCATCGACTGCAGCCGCAGGTTCGACCGCGCAACGCTGCGCGCCGCCGGCGTGCCGGACGCCGTGGCGGGCGATCCGCTGTACGTGCCCGTGGCGGCGCCGATTGACGATCCGGACCAGTTCGACGCCGCGCTGTTCGGCTATGCACGGGCCGATGCCGAGGCGCTGGACCCGCAGCAGCGCCTGTTCCTGCAGGCCGGCTGGCATGCGCTGGAGCATGCGGGGCATGCGCCGCGCCACGCCGTGCCGCGCACCGGCGTGTTCGCGGCCTGCCGCCTCAGCACGTATCCGGGACTCGATGCGTTCCGCGCACACGGTCCCTCGCAAGTGCGCGGCATGCAGGCGCTGCTGGGCAACGACAAGGACTACCTTGCCACGCGGGTCGCCTACAAGCTGGGGCTGACCGGGCCGGCGCTGACGATCCAGACCGCCTGCTCCAGTTCACTGGTGGCGGTACACGTGGCCTGCGAGAGCCTGCGGGTCGGCGAATGCGACATGGCGCTGGCCGGCGGCGTGGCGGTGTCATTCCCCCAACAGCAGGGCTACCTCTACCAGCCGGGCATGATCTTCTCGCCGGACGGCCGCTGCCGCCCGTTCGACACCCGCGCGCAAGGCACCTTCGCCGGCCACGGCGTGGGCGTGGTGGTGCTGCGGCGGCTGGCCGACGCGATGGCCGACGGCGACCGGGTACTGGCCATCGTCCGGGGCAGCGCGGTCAACAACGACGGGCACCGCAAGGCGGGATTCACGGCGCCGTCGGTGGCCGGGCAACAGGACGTCGTGCGCGACGCCATGGCGATGGCCGCCATCGGCCCCGACGATCTGGACCTGATCGAGGCCCACGGCACCGGCACCCCGCTCGGCGACCCCATCGAGATCGAAGGGCTGCGCGCGGCGCTGGCCGGCCGCAGCCCCGGCGCACCGCGCTGCCTGGTAGGCGCCGTCAAGGGCAACATCGGGCACCTGGATACCGCCGCCGGCATTGCCGGCCTGATCAAGACCGTGCTCGCCGTGCATCACGGCACCATCCCCCCGACGCTGCACTGCGAGCAGCCGATTCCTGCGCTGGACGCGGACGATTCGCCGCTGGCCGCAGCCACCGCCGCCATGCCGTGGCCCCGCGCGGTACGCACCGCCGGCGTGTCGGCGTTCGGCCTGGGGGGGACCAACTGCCATGTCATCGTGCAATCGGCCCCGGATTCGGATTCAAATTCGGCCCCGGCCAGCGCCGACGCGGTGGATGACGCCGCCGCGCCGGTGCTGCTGCTCAGCGCCGCCAGCGCGGCGGCGTTGCGCGGGCTGGCTGGCGCCTACGCGCAGGCGTGGCGATCGGGTGCGCCCGCCAGCGGGCTGGCGGCCACGGCCCTGCACGGCCGCGCGCTCGACCTTGACCACCGGCTGGCGCTGGCGATGGACGCCGAGGCGCTGCCCGCCCTGGAGGTCTTTGCCAGCGGCGGCACCGACGTGGCAGTACACACGGGCCACGGCCGCGGGCGCCAGCTCTGGCTGTTCGGCGGCCAGGGCACCCAGTGGCCGGGCATGAGCGTAGCGATGGCGCGGCACAGCGCGGCATTCGCGCAGATGCTTGACCGCTGCTGCGCCGCCTGCGATGCCCAGCTTGCGCTGCCGCTGCGCGCGGTGATGGACGGCGAGCATCCCGAGGCGCTGCGCGACATGGCCTACGTCCAGCCCGCGATCGTCGCGTTCGAGCTGGCCATGGCGGCGCATTGGCAGTCGCTGGGGCTGCGGCCCGATGCCGTGCTCGGGCACTCTGTCGGCGAGTATGCGGCGGCCATCGTGGCCGGCCACTACGAGCCTGAGGACCTGCTGCCGCTGGTGGTGACGCGCGGCCGCCTGATGCAGCATCACGCGCGGGATGGCGCGATGCTGGCCGCCTTTGCCGCCGACGCCGACGTGTTGCCACTGGCCGATGCCTGCGGCGTCGAGGTGGCGGCCTGGAACGGCCCGCGTCATGTGGTACTGAGCGGCCACGCCGACGACATCGACCGCGTGGCGCTGGTGTTGCGGCGGGCCGCTGTTGCCCATGCGCGCCTGGCCGTGCCGGGCGCGGCCCATTCCAAGCGGCTCGATCCGATGCTCGACCGCTTTGCCCAGGCCGCGGCGGGCGTCCACGCGGGACCGGGCAACGGCATCGTCCTGTGGTCCACGCTGCTGGCGCGTCCCATCGATGCCGCCACGCTGAACCAGCCCGACTACTGGCGCCGCCATGTGCGCGAGCCGGTGCACTACCGCCAGGCACTGGCCGGGGCGCTGGACGACGATGTGGCCATCTGCCTGGAACTGAGTCCCGATGCGCCGCTGACCGGCATGGGCCAGGCGGCCATGACGGCCGATGGCGACGCGTCGCGTGGCGCCGGCCCGCGCAACGCGCGACACTGGATTGCCAGTGCGCGGCGGAACCAGCCCGGCACGGCCACGCTGCGCGAGGCGCTGTGCCGGCTCTACGCGGCTGGCGCGGCGTTGCCCTGGCAGCGCTGCCTGCCGTGTGACGCGCCCCGGGTGGCCGCCCCGCTCTACCCGTTCGATACCGCGCGCTACTGGCCGGAGGGCGCTGCCTCGGCCATGAGCGCCGGGCCGGCCACCGCCGCGCCTTCCGCCGCCGGTGATGCCGGTAACGCCGCCACCCATGCCGCCACCGACGCCGCGCTGGCCGCCGGGTCGCGCGCGGCGGTGTCGGGCGCCGCGGCACTGGACCTCGACCGGCTGTCCCGGCTGAACCAGTGCGCGGCGGCGCTGCATGGCATCTGCGTCGACACGATGGTGCGGCAGTGCGTCGGCGACGCCATCGATGCGGGCGTCACCATGCTTGAGGTACTGCAACGCGGCGGGCTGCTGCCCCGCCACCGGCAACTGCTGGCACGCCTGCTGCGCGGCTGCGTGGAAGACGGCGTCTACCAGTGCGATGCCGACGGCCGCTATCGCACGGCCGCCGGCGCGCGCCATGGCGAACTGCCGGCGCTGCTGGCGACGCTGCGCGGCTGTTGCGAAGGTCTGGACGTCATCGCCGACACCATCGCCCGGGGCGGCAGCCAGCTCTGCGCGATGATGCGGGGTGATGTCGACCCGGTGGCGGTCATCTTCCCCGAGGGCGCGGAGGACGGCGTGGAAGTCCTGTACCGGGATTTCAGCTTTGGCCGCTATTTCAACGAGATCGCCGCCGCCACGCTCGATGGCCTGGCGCGGGCCCGGCCACCGGGCCAGCCGCTGCGCGTGCTGGAGGTGGGGGCCGGCACCGGCGGCACCACGACCCTGCTGCTCCAGGCGCTGGCCGGCCACACCGGCGTGCGCTACACCTTCACCGATATCTCGGCCGTCTTTACGCGGCGCGCCCAGGCGCGGTTCGCGCAGCATGATTTCGTCGACTACCGGGAGTTCGACCTCCAGCGGGATGCCGCCGCCCAGGGATTCGCGGCTGGCCAGTTCGACGTGATCGTCGCCGCGAACGTCATCCACGCCACGCAGCACGTGGGCCAGACGCTGGCGATGCTGCACGGCCTGCTGGCGCCGGGCGGCCACCTGCTGATGCGCGAGATCACGCAGCCGATGCGGCTGTTCGACTTCGTGTTCGGCCCTCTCGTGGCGCCGCTGCACGACGAGGCGGCGCGTGGCGGCGAACTGTTCCTGGACACGGCGCGCTGGGCGGCGCACTGCCAGACCGCCGGCTTTGCGCAGACATGCTGGCTGCCGTCGGACGACATGCCCAATGCGGCGATGAGCGAGCACGTCCTGCTGGCGCGATCCGGCGCGGTCGCTGCCGCCACGGCGGCCATGCCGGCCCCCGACACGGTGTTCGCGCGCACATGGCATGCGATCGTTCCGGCAGCCCCGGCGCCGGAAGGCGGGGCCGACGCGCGCGGGTCCACCGGCTGGCCGGCGGACTGGCGGGTGCTGCATATTGCGCCAGCCGACGTGCCGGCCAGCGAACTGCCCGCGCTGGCCGCGCCGCTGCTGGCCGCGCTGGCCGATCCGGCGCAAGGGCCGCTGGCCGTCGTCACGCACAACGCCTGGGCCATCGACGATGCCGGCGGCCCCGTGCCGCCGTGGCCCGCGCATCAGGCCATCTGGGCACTGCTGCGCGTCGCGGCAGCGGAACAGCCGGCCCGCATGCTGGCGGCGATCGACCTGCATGGCGACACACCATCCGCGCAGCCCGATGCCGATGACGTGGCCGTTGCCGCCGCCGCCATCGCGGCCGGCGAGCGCTGGATTGCCGTGCGCGGTGCCGCCGCGTATCGCCCGGCGCTGGCACCGGCCACGCAATTTGCCGCGCCGCCGGCACCGGGCTGGCTGCAGGCCACGGGCTGGCACGTCGTCACCGGCGGATTCGGCGGGCTGGGCCGCGTCGCCTGTGCATGGCTGGCCGCGCATGGCGCCCGCCGCATTGCCGTCCTGGCGCCACGCGAACCCGACGATGGCGCCACATGGCGCGCATCGATGGCCACCGACCATCGCTGCCACGTGCGCTGGGTGCCGTGCGACATGGCCGACGCGGCGCAGGTGGCGCGCCAGATCGCCTTGCTGGCGGCGGACGGCGGCGTGGCCGGGGCGATCCATGCGGCCGGCAAGCTCGACGACACCCCGCTGGCCAACCTGACGGCCGAACGCCTTGCCGATGTCGTCGACGTCAAGGCGGGCGGTGCCGAAGCGCTGCTGGCCGCACTGGCCGATGCCAGGGCGCGCTACGTGCTGCTCTACTCGTCGGCCGCGGCCACGCTGGGTTCGCCCGGCCAGGGCGCGCACGCGCTGGCCAGCGGCTATCTGGACGGGCTGGCCCTGCGCGCGAGGACGGGCGGCATGGCCGTCGTGTCGATCGCCTGGGGCGCGTGGGCCGGCGCGGGACGCGCGGCGGACCCGGCCATGCTGGCGCGACTGGAAGCGGCGGGCATGGGCAGCCTGTCCACTGCCGAGGGGCTCTGGCATCTCGACCAGGCGGTCACGCGCGGCGCGCCGCTGCACCTTGCCATGCGGCTGGCCGGCGGCGTTGCACAGGCAGTTGCCGATGACGGCGGCAGGCCGACGGCGGCGTCCGCACCGGCCGACGCACCATTGCGGCTTGGCGGCGTGCCGGCGGACGACCAGGCGGCCATCGAGGACTGGCTGCGGCACCGCATCGCCATGCAGCTGCGCATGGACGATCCCACCCGCATGGACGCCAGGCAGGACCTGCTTCAGCTCGGGCTGGATTCGCTGCAGTTTCTTGAACTGAACAGTGCCGTCCAGCGTGCCACCGGGGCGCGCCTCGACGCCGCGCAGGCTTACCGCGACATGACGCTGCGCGGACTGGCCGGCTTGCTCGCGCAGGCGCTGGCGCCCGGCCGGGCGGACGGCGCGCAGCCCCCGGCGGCGCACACGGCGGCGGACACCGCGCCGGCCCAGATCGTCAGCGACCGTGCCGGCCGGCACGACCCGTTCCCCCTCACGCCGATCCAGCATGCCTACTGGCTGGGCCGCACGCACCTGATCGCGCACGGCGGCGTGGCCTGTCACGTGCTGTTCGAATGGGATCTGGCCACCACCGACGCGGACGCGGGCGGCTTCGACCTGACGCGCTTCGAGGACGCCTGGAACGCGCTGGTCGCGCAGCACGACATGCTGCGCATGGTGATCGGCGACGACGGCATGCAGCGCGTGCTGCCCGACGTGCCGCGCTACCGCATCGCGGTGGCGTCGCTGCGGGGCCTGCCTCCCGACGATGTGGCGCGACGCCTGCTGGAAACGCGCGCGCGGCTGGCCGCCGCCGTCCCGCCCGCGCACAGGTGGCCGCTGTTCGAAGTCTGCGCGTCGCGCCTGGATGGGGGACGGCTGCGCCTGCACATGAACCTCGACCTGCTGCAGTTCGACGTGCAGAGCCTGAAGGTCATGATGGACGATCTGGCGGCCGCCTACGCCGGCGCGGCGCGGCCCGCGCCCGCCATCACGTTCCGCGACTACGTGATGGCCGAACAGGCCCAGCGCGGCACCGCCGAATGGCGCACCGCATGGCGGTACTGGCGCGGCGTCGTCCAGCACCTGCCGCCGGCGCCGCCCTTGCCGCTTGCCGCCACCGCACCGGCTGCGGCGCCCCATGTGACCACGCGCCAGATGACGCTCGACGCCACACGCTGGGCCCGCCTGCGCACGCTCTGGCGTACGTGGGGCATCACGCCTTCTGCCGGCATCCTGGCCGTGTTCGCCCAGGTGCTGGCCCGCGCGTGCCGCCAGCCGGCATTCACGCTGAACCTGACGTTCTTCAACCGGCAGCCGTTGCATCCGGACGTCAACCGCCTGATCGGGGACTTCACCTCCGTCATGCTGGTCGACTTCGACATCGAGGCCGACACGCCGCTGCGCGAGGTGCTGCACGCAGTCCAGGCAACGCTCTGGGACCGCCTGGCGCACGCGCGCGTCAACGGCGTCGAGGTGCTGCGCCTCTACACGCGCGAGCACGGCGCCGACGACGGCGCGCACCGCGGCCCCGCCATGCCGGTGGTGTTCACGAGCATGCTGGGCATGACGCTGGACGGCCAGCCGATCGAACGGGCGCTGACACGGCTGCTTGGCGAGCCCGTTCATGTGTTCACGCAAACTCCGCAGGTATGGATCGACCATCAGGTCATGGAAGTGAACGGGGAACTGGTCTGCCACTGGTACTGCATGGACGATGTGCTGGCGCCCGGCGTGGCGGCCGAGCTGTTCGGCGCGTTCCGCGATACGCTGGAAGCCATCGCCGACAGGCCGGCCCGCATGCGCGCCGCGCCCGACCTGCCGGCGCCACGGCTGGACCCGCATCCGGCCGTGGCGGCGCCGCCGCACTGGCCCGCCGACGTCGATGCCGGGACGCTGGAAGCCTGGCTGCGGCGGCATCCCGCCGTTCGCCACGCGGCCTTGCGGCCGGCGCCCGACGGCCAGGGCATGGAAGCATGGATCGTCACGCACGAGCCGGCATGCGGCGTTGCAGCCAGCACCGCGCCGACGCTGCTGGCCTCGGCCGGCCTGCCGCAACTGGACGACACCACGCTGGCCGCTTTCGACAATGCCTGGCAGTGGCTGGAGCGGCGCGCGCGCGACGGCATCGTCGCCACGCTGCGGCGGCACGGCCTGTTTGCGCGAACCGGCGACTGCCACAGCGCCACGGAGGTGGCGCACGCGCTGGCGGCCACGCCGCGCACCAGCCAACTGCTGTGCCAATGGCTGGCGCGGCTGCATGCGGATGGCTGCCTGGACCGGGATGGCGTGCACTACCGCGCGACGGCCCTGCCGGCGCCCGGGGCCGACCCGCTGCCCGGCGCCCCGGCACCGTGGCTGGGCACGCTCGCCCGCTACGTCGAAGGCTGCGTGGCGCAGCACGACGCGCTGATCCAGGGCCGCCAGTCGGCGCTGGCGCTGATGTTCGGCCATGACGACGGCCTGGACGTGGCGCGCGCGTTCTATCGCGACAATCCCGTGGCGGCCGCGCTCAACGCCTCGGCCGGTGCCGTCATCGCGCAGTTGGCCCAGGCGTCGCACACGGGCCTGCGCGTGCTGGAGGCGGGTGCCGGCACCGGCGCCACCACCGAGGCCGTGCTGACCGCGCTGCAAGGGCTGCCCCGGGGCCCTGCGCTCTATCGGTTCACGGACGTCTCGCCGTGGTTCCTCGATGCGGCGCGAGACCGCTTCGGCCATGGCGCGCCCATGGAGTACGGCCTGTTCGACCTGAACCGGCCGGTCGACTTCGACGCGCACCCGGCCGACGGATACGACGTGATCGTCGTCGCGCAAGCCCTGCACGATGCCTGCGACATCCCGCGCAGCCTGGCGCGCCTGCGCCGGTTGCTGCGGGCGGGCGGCCACCTGGTGTTGATCGAAGCCACCGCGCGCGACAGCTACCTGCAACTGGCCAGCGTCGGCTTCATGGAAGCGCTGGCCGGCTTCGACGACGCGCGGGCCGACGATGGCCAGCCGATGCTGGCGCTGCCCACATGGCGCAGCGTGCTTGACGCCGCCGGCTTCAGCACGGTGCTGACATGGCCGCCTGGCGACGACTGGCGCCAGCACCTGATCGTCGCCCAGGCCGGCGAAACGGGCCGGCTCGACGCCGCCGCGCTGGACCGGTACCTGAAGGCCCGCTGGCCCGATGCCCCCCCGCTGTGCTGGCGCCAGTGCGAACGCCTGCCGCAAGTGGCCGGCGCCGAAGCCACGGTCACGGCCCCGGACCCCGGGGGGCTGGCGCAGCCCGCGTGCGATCCGCAGCGGCGCGCGGCGGTTGGCGCGGTATGGCAGAACCTGCTGGGCCGGCCAGTCGAAGCGGATACCGACTTCTTCCGGGCCGGCGGCGACAGCCTGATCGCCACGCGGATGATCGCGCAACTGCACCAGCTCGGCATGGGCGAGGCCAGCTTGCAGGCGATCTTCGCGCATCCGCAACTGGCCGCCTTCTGCGCGGCGCTTGAGGCGGCGGTCATCGACGGAGACCGGCCCTGCCAGGACCCCGCATGCGCCGGTACCGTCCCGCTGGCGCGGGGCACCCGCCCGGCCGAGGTGTTTGCGATCCATGCGTCCGACGGCGGTGTCGCGGCGTACCTGCCGCTGGCACGCGCGATGGACTGCGCCGTCCATGGCCTGCCGGCCGACGGCGCGCTGGCCGTCGCCACACTCGGCGCACTGGCCCGGCGGCACGCCGACACGCTGCGCCGGGTGCGGCCACACGGCCCCTACTGCTTGCTCGGCTGGTCCTACGGGTGTTTCCTGGCCGCCGAGGCGGCGCGTTGCCTGTTCGAGTCGGGCGAGCCGGTGCGACTGGTCCTGCTGGACCCGGTCTGCCGCGCCGATTTCGCCTGCGCCGACCGTGGCGCACTGATCCGCCTGCTGTGCGAAGGCGGCCCGGCAACGCTGGCGCCGCCCGACGGATTCGACGGCTGGGACCCATCGGCCCAGACCGGCTGGTTTCTGGCACGGCAGCCGGCGACGGGCGGCATGGACGCCGCGCAACTGGAGCAGGTAGCCCACCTGCTCGACCTGCTGGCGCGCGCGCCGCTGCCCGCGCCGCTGCCCATTCCCTGCCTGCGCATCGACGCGGCGCAGCGGCCGCCACACTGGCGGCCCGCGGACGATGACTGGCGGGCGTGGAGCGCCGGGGCGCATCCGCAGGTGGAACAGGCCACGCTGAATGCCGGGCACTGGGCATTGCTGGCCGGCGATGCGGCCGGCGCCGTGGCCGACCGGTGGTGGGCGTGGCACGCCGCATCCCACGGCGACGCGGGAGGCCGGCCATGACGCAGGCGATACGGGTTCTCGTGGCCGGCGCGCGCTTCGGCGAGGTGTACCTGAACGCTTTCCTGGAAGGAATCGTCGCGGCGCGCCCGCTGGTGCTGGCGGGACTGCTCGCGCATGGCAGCCAGCGCGCGCGGCACCTGGCACACGCCCACGGCGTGCCGCTGTACACGGACGTGGCCCAGTTGCCGCGCGACCTGGATCTGGCGTGCGTGGTCGTGCGCGGCGGCGCCATGGGCGGCGACGGCACCGTGCTGGCCCAGACGCTGCTCGAACGCGGTCTCCATGTCATCCAGGAGCATCCGCTCCATCCGGGCGAAGTGCAGCGCCTGCAGGACGCCGCCGCGCGGGCGGGACGGCTCTACTGGGTCAACACGCTTTACCCGCACACGGCGGCCGGGCGCGCGTGGATCAACCTGGCCCGCCGCGTGCGCCATGCCGTGGGCGGCGTGCCGCCCTGCGTAGCCCAGGCCACGATGAGCCGGCAGTTGCTCTACTCGGGACTGGACTTGCTGACACAGGCGGCGGATGTCATGCCGGATGCGGTTGCCGTGACGCTGGCCGCCGATGGCGGCGAGCGCACGGACGCCGCGTTTCGGGCCCTGTGGCTGCGGACGCCGGACACCGACGTGCTGCTGCAGTTGCAGCACTACCTGGACCCGGCCGATCCCGACATGCACAGCGTGGCGATGCACAGGCTGTGCCTGGGCTGGCCATCGGGCTACCTGTCGCTGGAATCGACGCACGGCCCCGTCTCCTGGACGCCAGCGCTGGCACTGGCGGGCCATCGCCAGGCAGAGGGCGGCTGGTTTGGCCATGGCGATGCCGATCCGGGGCTGTCGTTGCCGGTGTCGGCCACGCTGCACCGGCCGCCCCCCACATGGCTGTCCGCCATGGCCCACGAGGCGCCGCAGGGCGTGGCACGGCTGCTGCGCCTGGCTGCCGCGGCCATTGATGGCGCCGAGGTGCCCGACAGTCTGCACCCGGCGCGCCAGCTGGCGTTGGCGCGGCTCTGGCAACAGGTCCAGCGGGCGGCCGGCCCGGTACGGGAGGTGTCGCTGCCCGCGCCGCCGCGCGTCGACCCCTGCGTCCTGCGGACGCCCGCCGAGCGGGATGCGCCATGAGCGCGATGCTGACGCCGTGGTTGCGCCCCAGCGGCGCGGCGCCATCGCCGTGGCTGGTGATGTGCCCGTTTGCCGGCGCCAGCGCCGGCGCGTTCCGCCCGTGGCAGTCGCTCGACGACGCCGGCATCACGATCTCGCTGGCGGTCTATCCGGGCCACGACCATCGCATGCGCGAGCCGCCAGCCACCTGCGTCGAGGCGCTGGCCGACGCGCTGGCGCGCGAGATTGTCCGCGCAAGCGACAGGTGCGGCGCGCCGCTGCTGCTGGCCGGCCACAGCATGGGCGCGCAGGTGGCGTTCGAAACCTGCCGGCGGCTGGAGGCGGACGGCGTGCCGCCCGCCGGTCTGGTGCTGTCGGGCTGCCACGCCCCGCACCTGCACGGCCGGCGCCGGCTGGCCCATCTGGACGACGCCGCGTTCGTCGATGCCCTGATCGACATCGGCGGCTGCGACGCGGCCCTGCGCCATGACACGGCGCTGCTGGGCGCCTTTCTGCCAATGCTGCGCGCCGACTTTGCCGCCACCGAGCGGTATCACTTGGCGCGGGAACGCGCCCCCTGCCATACCGTCCGCACGGCCACGCTGCTGATCCACGGCACCGACGATCCCGAAGCCAGCCGTGCCGAGGTAGAGGCATGGCACCACTGGCTGGCCGTGGCACCCGCGTACGCCGCACTGGCGGGCGGCCATTTCTACATCCCGCAACGCCCCCGTGCGCTGCTGGCGCTGCTGCGCCAGACGTTTGCCGCAACGGCGTTCTGCCCTTGAACGAGCCATGACAAAACCTTCGGATGTTCCCTTCGCCCCGCCGGGCGATTCGCACCTTGCCGGACGCATGGACGTGCTGCCGGACGCCTGGGCCACTCGCCATGGCGCGCGCACGGCACTGGTGGCCGGCGCCACGCGCCTGACCTACATCGACCTGCAACAGCGCGTGCAGGCCCTTGCCGCCGGGTTCCATCGCCTGGGATGGCGGCGCGGCGACCACGTGATCGTGCAGCTACCCAACACGGCCGGGTTCGTGACCGGGCTGCTGGCGCTGATCCGTATTGGCGCATTGCCGGTGATGACGCTCCCCGGGCAGCGCAGCGGCGACCTCGATGCGGTCTTCCGCGCCGCCTGCCCGGTGGGATGGCTGGCACACGGGCCGGCAGGCGTCATCCAGGCACAGGCCATCGCGTCCCGCCACCCTGGGCCGTGCCGCATCGTGGCCGACGGGATCGGGCCGGCCACCGACGCGGCCGGGGTGCCGACGCTCGATGCGCTGGCGCTGCCACCGGCCGATGCCGACACGCTGCCCCCGCCAGCGGCACAGCCCGGCGATATCGCGTTGCTGCTGCTGTCTGGCGGCACCACGGGCGCGCCGAAGCTGATTCCGCGCACGCATGGCGATTACGTCTACAACTTCGACGCCTCGGCGCGGCTGTGCGGATTCGACGAGAGCACGGTGTACCTGGCCGTGCTGCCCGCCGCCCACAACTTCGTGCTCGGTTGTCCCGGCGTGCTCGGCACGTTCGCCGTGGGCGGCACCGTGGTCATGACCCAGCAGGCCGGCTGCGACGAGGCCATGCCGCTGATCGCCCGCGAGCGGGTGACGGACCTGGCACTGGTGCCGCCGCTGGCGCGGCTCTGGGCCGAGGCGCGGGACTGGGAGGACAGCGACCTGTCGTCGCTGCGGCGGCTGCAGGTGGGCGGCGCCCGGCTCGATCCCGCGCTGGCGCGCACGCTGCCGGACCGGCTGGGCTGTCCGCTGCAGCAGGTGTACGGGATGGCCGAGGGCCTGCTGTGCTACACGCGCCCCGACGACCCCGACGAGATCGTGTTCGCCTGCCAGGGCCGGCCGCTATCGTCCGATGACGAACTGCGCGTCGTCGATGCCGAGGGTCAGCCCGTGCCCGACGGTGCGCCGGGCGAACTGCTGGTGCGCGGCCCCTATACGATTCGCGCGTACTACCGCGCCTCGGCCGACAGCGCGCGGGCCTTCACGCCGGACGGCTTCTTCCGCACCGGCGACCTGGTCCGCAGGCGCCCCGACGGCAACGTGGTCGTGACGGGCCGCGTCAAGGAGCAGATCCAGCGCGCTGGCAAGAAGGTTTCGGCGGCCGTGGTGGAAGCCGCGCTATGCGCCTGCCCCGGCGTGCGCGACGCGGCCGTGGCGGCCGTGCCGGACGCGCTGCTGGGCGAGCGCATCACGGCCTGGCTGCAGGGCGAACCGGGCGCCCCCGGCAGCGCCTGCCCGGACGCCAAGGCGCTACGCGCCACGCTGCTGGCGGCGGGTCTGCCAGCCCATCAACTGCCCGACCAGGTGCTCTGGACCGACCATTGGCCGCTCACGGCGGCGGGCAAGATCGACAAGCGCCGGCTGGTGCAGTCGGTGCTGGACGCCGACTGCACCGATGGCATCGATGGCGACGATGGCGAACCGCTGCGCTATCACACCTGCGAGTTGCCCCTGCACGCCGCCCCCCTGCACCTGGCCGCGCGCATGGCGCGCGACGCCCCGGACGACACGCTGGCCATCTACGAGCGCAACGGCGAATGGAGCATCGGGATGGGCGCGGCGATGACGGTGACGGTTGCCGGCGATGGCGCGGTGACGGGCCACGATGGGCGTTCCGTACCGGGCCCGGACACCTGCGCGGGCATCGCCGCCGCGCTGGGGGCCCTGCCGCTGGCGGACTGGCGGGCGTACGGCCGGGTGGATTTCGCGCTCGCCCGCGTGCTGCAAGGCATGCCGCAGGCCGCCCGCCGGCCGCTGGCGTGGCTGTTCGTGCCCGCGCGCGAAATCCGCCTGCTGCAGGGACGTGCGCAGGTGCGCTGCCTCGATCCGGCCGACCTGCCACGGCTGCAGGCGTGGCTGCGGGACCTGGACCGAATCGCGGCTGCCGGCCCGATGGCGGAGGGCGCGCCGTTGCTGGTGCCCGCCGACGCCGGCGACGGCAACACCTACCGTGCCGCCGTGGCCAGCGTACTGGCGGAAATCCGCGCCGGGCGGTATGAGAAGGTCATCCTGTCACGGCGGGTGCCCGTGCCGGCCGCCACCGACTTTCCGCTCAGCTACCTGGCGGGCCGGCTGGCCAACACGCCCGCACGGTCCTTCCTGTGGCGCGACCCGGCGTGCGAGGCCTATGGATTCAGTCCGGAAACGGTGGTGGAGGTTGATCCCGACGGCCGCGTCAGCACGCAGCCGCTGGCCGGCACGCGCGCGCTGACCGGCGAGCCGGTGACCGATGCGCGGCTGCGCCAGGCGTTGCTGACCGATCCAAAGGAGATTGCCGAGCATGCGGTGTCGGTGGCGCTGGCACTGGACGAACTGCGCACGGCATGCGACGAGACCGCGCTGCGCATCGACGAATTCATGGTCGTGCGCGCGCGCGGCAGCGTGCAGCATCTGGCGTCGCGGCTGCACGGACAGCTTGCCGCCGGCAAGTCGCCGTGGGCCGCGTTCGCGGCGCTGTTTCCGGCGGTCACGGCTTCGGGGATTCCCAAGCGCGCCGCCGTGGCCAGCATCATGCGCCATGAACCGGCGCCCCGTGGGCTGTACAGCGGCTGCGTGCTGACCGCCGATGCCGATGGCCGGCTGGACGCCGCACTGGTGCTGCGCTCGGTGTTCCGGCAGGACGACGCCTGCTGGATGCAGGCCGGCGCCGGCATCGTGCGCGATTCCACGCCGAACCGGGAATGGGAGGAAACCTGCGAGAAGCTTGCCTGCGTGGCCCGTTACCTGCGGTCGGCCGCGCCGTAAGCCAGCGCGCCATGCGGGGGCAACGGCGCGCGCTGCCAGACCGCAGTGACCACGCCGTCCGCCTGACCGGCCCAGCCGACGGCGGTGCAAGCACCGGCCGGCCACGCCGGGTGCCAGTCGCGCGCCAGGCGCAGCGTCAGCGTGCCGGGGGCGGCCGAGGCCAGGCACGCGCCATCGAAGTCGACAAACTGGCGCACGGTGGGGTACAGCGCCTTGTAGAGCGATTCCTTGGCCGAGAACAGCAGCGTGACCGCCTGCGCGGCGTCCAGGCCGGTGGCCGCGCGCAGCGTCGCCACGTCGGCGGGTGACGCCACCATCGGCCCCACCTCGGCGGCGGTGGCATCGGTCAGCCAGCGTTCGATGTCGACGCCAAGCATGGTGACGTCGCGCGTGCGGGCCGCCAGCGCCAGCGCCATCCCTTCCGCATGGCTGATGCTCAGGCGCCAGCCGGGCGGCACGACGGGCAGACCGTCGTCGCCCCGCCCCACCGGCTGATCGGCGGCGCCGGCCTGCCGCAAGGCGCGGCGCGCGCAGTGGCGGCCGGCCAGGTACTGGCTGCGCCGGCGGGCCGACGCGGCTGCCAGCGCGGCCGGCAGCGGCCCGGCCGATTCCATGGCAACGCCCGGCAGGTCGTCGCCGGTCCAGCGCATGCCATCGAGCGCCACCGTCGGCGGCAGGCCCAGCGCGGCGGCCAGTCGCGGCCAGGACGCATCGTCGTTCATTGAAATTTCATGGGAAGCGGCGGGCGGCTCAGGCCCGGACCCCGCGATTCTGGCACGGTTGCCCGCCGCCCGGCAGCCCTTGCCACGCCGGGCGCGCCGCCCCGCCAGCCTGCCCGGCCATCGGCCCGGCTACCCCCCGGACTACGCCGATCGAACTATGCCGATCCACCTAGGCGGGGCAGCCGCCGCCCGTCGGCCGGCGAATGGTCAGTACGCCACAGCGCGCCTACCCTTGGTCCCATCGTTTTCCCTACGACATCGAAGGCGGTCATGACTACTTCCCAGCTGTCCCGCTCCGCGCCCGCGCCGGTGCCTGCCGGCGCGTGGACCACGCTCTGGTCCAGCACATTCGCGTTCACCATCTGCTTTGCGGTCTGGATGATGTTCGCCGTGCTCGGCATCCCGCTCAAGAACGAACTGGGCCTGAACGACACCGAGTTCGGCCTGCTGGCCGCCACGCCGGTGCTGAGCGGGTCACTGATCCGCGTGCCGCTGGGCATCTGGACCGACCGCTACGGCGGCCGCGTGGTGTTCTTCGTGCTGATGCTGCTCACGGTCATCCCGATCTGGCTGATTTCCTATGTCCACACGTTCTGGCAACTGCTGGTGCTAGGCCTGTTCGTGGGGCTGGCCGGCGGATCGTTCTCGGTGGGCACGCCGTACGTGGCGCGCTGGTTCCCGCGCAGCCGCCAGGGCCTGGCGATGGGCATCTTCGGCGCCGGCAACTCGGGCGCGGCGCTGACCAAGTTCGTGGCGCCGGTGCTGATCCTGGCCGCCGGCACCTGGGAGATCGTGCCCAAGGTGTACTCGGTGGCGATGCTGGTCACGGCCGTCCTGTTCTGGCTGTTCTCGCGCAGCGACCCGTCGCACCGCGTCACGTCGGCCACCAGCTTCCGCGCCCAGCTGGCCGTGATGCGCGACCCGCGCGTCTGGCGCTACTCGCAGTACTACTCAGTGGTGTTCGGCGGCTACGTGGCGCTGGCGCTGTGGATGACCAAGTACTACATCGGCGAGTACGGCTTCGACATCAAGACGGCGGCGTTCCTGGCGGCGTGCTTCTCGCTGCCCGGCGGCGTGCTGCGGGCCATCGGCGGCTGGATCTCGGACCGCTACGGCGCCCATCGCACCACGTGGTGGGTGATGTGGATCAGCTGGGTGGCGTTCTTCCTGCTGAGCTACCCCAAGACCGACTTCGTAATCCACACCGTGACCGGGCCGCAGAGCTTTCACATCGCGCTGACGCCGACGCTGTTCACCGTGCTGATGTTCGTGGTGGGCATCGCGTTCGCCATCGGCAAGGCGTCGGTCTTCAAGTTCATCTCCAACGATTTCACGCACAACATCGGCGCCGTCTCCGGCGTGGTGGGCCTGGCCGGCGGCCTGGGCGGCTTTGTCCTGCCGATCATGTTCGGCGCGCTGGCCGACCTGACCGGCATCCGCAGCAGCTGCTTCATGCTGATGTACGGCACGGTCTGCGTGAGCCTGGTCTGGATGCACTACAGCCACCGCGCCGAGCAACAGCGCGGGCAATCCCGGCCCGAATCCGCCCCGCTGCCCGACGCGGCGCGGACGGCCTGACCCGGCCTGGCCGGCAACCCCCTCACCCCCCGACACATCATGACCAGTACCGTACTGACCCGCTGGGAGCCCGAGAACGCGGCGTTCTGGCGCGCGCAAGGCGAGCGCATTGCCTACCGCAACCTCTGGATCTCGATACCCGCGCTGATGCTGGCGTTCGTGATCTGGATGCTCTGGAGCGTGGTGGCCGTGAACCTGGACCGCGCCGGCTTCCAGTTCACCAAGAACCAGCTGTTCTGGCTGACCGCACTGCCCGCGCTGTCCGGCGCCACGCTGCGCATCTTCTACTCGTTTCTGGTGCCGGTGTTCGGCGGCCGGCGCTTCACGGCCATCTCCACGGCGCTGCTGCTGATCCCGGCGCTGGGCATGGGCGTGGCGCTGCGCGACCCGTCCACCAGCTACCCGACGCTGCTGGTGCTGGCGCTGCTGTGCGGGCTGGGCGGCGCCAACTTCAGCTCGTCGATGGCCAACATCAGCTTCTTCTTCCCGAAGGCCAAGAAAGGGCTGGCGACGGGCCTGAATGCCGGCATCGGCAACCTGGGCGTGTCGGTGGTGCAGTTCGTCACGCCGCTGGTGGTGTCGGTGGCCGTGTTCGGCGCGCTGGGCGGCGAGCCGCAGACCTACCAGGCCAACGGCGCGGCGCAGAACCTGTGGCTGCAGAACGCGGGCTTCATCTGGGTGCCGTTCATCGTGGTGTCGGCGCTGGCGGCGTGGTTCGGCATGAATGACATCGCCGATGCCCGCGCGTCGTTCGCCGAGCAGGCCGTGATCTTCCAGCGCAAGCACAACTGGCTGATGTGCTGGCTCTATATCGGCACGTTCGGTTCGTTCATCGGCTTCTCGGCCGGGCTGGCGCTGCTGACCAAGTCGCAGTTCCCGGGCATCAACCCCACGGCCTACGCGTTCCTGGGGCCGCTGGTGGGCGCGCTGACGCGGCCGGTGGGCGGCTGGATCTCGGACAAGCTGGGCGGCGCCCGCGTCACGCTGTGGACGTTCATCGGCATGATCGGCGCGGTCTGCGCCGTGCTGGCGGCCCTGCCCCAGGACGGCCAGGGCGGCAGCTTCCAGGCGTTCCTGGCGGCGTTCATCGTCCTGTTCGCGCTGACGGGCATCGGCAATGGCTCGACGTTCCGGATGATCCCCGTGATCTTCCTGACCGAGCGCCAGCGCGCCGCCGCCGGCAAGGGCGACGCCGCGCAGAAGCAGGCGCTGCAGGACGCCGGCAAGGAATCGGCGGCCGTGCTCGGCTTCTCGGGCGCGATCGGTGCCTACGGCGGCTTCTTCATCCCCAAGAGCTTCGGTACCTCGCTGGAGATGACCGGCTCGGCCGACGCGGCGCTCTACTGCTTCATCGCCTTCTACCTGAGCTGCGTGCTGGTGACCTGGTGGTACTACGCACGCCGCAACGCCCCCATGCCCTGCTGACACTGGCGGCCCCTCACAAAAGCCCAAGCGGAGAACATAAGAAATGTCTCATTTTCTGGATCGATTGAAGTTCCTGTCGCGCGTGAAGTCCACGTACGCGGACGGGCATGGTGCGGTGGTCAGCGAGGACCGCACCTGGGAAAACGGCTACCGCAGCCGCTGGCAGCACGACAAGGTCGTGCGCTCCACGCACGGCGTGAACTGCACCGGATCGTGCTCGTGGAAGGTCTACGTCAAGAACGGGCTGATTACCTGGGAGACGCAGCAGACCGACTACCCGCGCACCCGGCCCGACCTGCCCAACCATGAGCCGCGTGGCTGCCCGCGCGGGGCGTCGTACAGCTGGTACGTCTATTCGGCCCAGCGCGTGAAGTACCCGCTGATCCGCGGCCGCCTGATGGAGATGTGGCGCGAGGCCCGCAAGACCATGGACCCGATCGCCGCCTGGGAATCGATCAGCCAGGACCCCGAGAAGGCCCGCTACTACAAGAGCGTGCGCGGCCAGGGCGGCTTTGTGCGCGCCGACTGGAACACCGCCACCGAGATGATCGCGGCGGCCAACGCGTTCACGGTCAAGCGCTTCGGGCCGGACCGCGTGATCGGATTTTCGCCAATTCCGGCCATGTCGATGGTGTCGTACGCCGCCGGCGCGCGCTATCTGAGCCTGATCGGCGGCGCGTGCCTGTCGTTCTACGACTGGTACTGCGACCTGCCGCCGGCCAGCCCGCAGATCTGGGGCGAGCAGACCGACGTGCCGGAATCGGCCGACTGGTACAACAGCACCTACCTGATGGTCTGGGGCTCCAACGTGCCGCAGACGCGCACCCCGGACGCCCACTTCTATACCGAGGTGCGCTACAAGGGCACCAAGACCGTGGCGGTGTCGTCGGATTTCGGCGAAATGGTCAAGTTCGGCGACATCTGGCTGGCGCCGAAGCAAGGCACCGACGCCGCGCTGGCCATGGCGATGGGCCACGTGGTGCTGAAGGAATTCCACGCGACCGGCAAGTCGTCGTACTTCCGCCAATACATCAAACAGTACACCGACATGCCGATGCTGGTGCTGCTGCGCGAGCAGGACGGCACGCTGGTGCCCGACCACTTCCTGCGCGCGTCGCACCTGGACGGCAGCCTGGACCAGTCCAACCATCCCGAATGGAAGACGCTGCTGATCGACGAGGCCAGCGGCGAGATCGTGGCCCCGAACGGCTCGATCGGCTTCCGCTGGGGCGAGGCCGCGCACGACGACGGCGCCCGGGTGGGCCGCTGGAACCTGGAGATGAAGGACGGCGGCAGCGGGCGGGCAATCGATCCGCGGCTGTCGCTGATCGGCCATGAGGACGAGGTGGCCGAGGTGGGCTTCCCGTACTTCGGCGGCGAGCACGACACCCTGCTGGCCCGCCGCGTGCCGGTGCGCCGCGTGACGCTGGCCGACGGCTCGGTGGCCCGCGTGGCCACGGTCTACGACCTGCAGATGGTCAACTACGGCGTGGACCAGGGGCTGGGCGGCCCCAACGTGGCCGCATCGTTCGACGACGACGTGCCGTACACCCCGGCCTGGCAGGAAAAGCACACGTCCGTGCCGCGCAAGCTGGTGATCCAGGTGGCGCGCGAGTTTGCCGACAACGCCGACCGCACCGAAGGCAAGAGCATGGTGATCGTGGGCGCGGCGCTGAACCACTGGTACCACAACGACATGATCTACCGCGGCATCATCAACCTGCTGATGATGTGCGGCTGCGTGGGCAAGAGCGGCGGCGGCTGGGCGCACTACGTCGGCCAGGAAAAGCTGCGGCCGCAGTTCGGCTGGGCGCCGCTGGCGTTTGGCACCGACTGGTCGCGCCCGCCGCGCCAGATGAACGGCACGTCGTTCTTCTACAACCATACGAGCCAGTGGCGCCATGAAAAGCTGGGCGTCGACGAGATCCTGGCGCCCACGGCCGACCGCCGGCGCTACGACAACCTGTCGCTGCTGGACCTGAACGCCAAGTCCGAGCGGATGGGCTGGCTGCCGTCGGCCCCGCAGCTCGGCCGCAACCCGCTGGATGTGGTGGCCGACGCCCGCGCCGCCGGCAAGGACCCGGTGGCGCACACCGTCGAGCAGCTCAAGTCCGGCGCGCTGCAGTTTGCCTGCGACGACCCCGACAACCCGGCCAACTTCCCGCGCAACATGTTTGTGTGGCGCTCGAACATCCTCGGCAGCTCGGGCAAGGGGCACGAATACTTCCTGAAGTACCTGCTCGGCACGCAGAACGCCGTGTTCGGCGACGAGAACGACGCGATCAAGCCCAGCGAGGTGACCGTCCGCCCGGCCGCCGAAGGCAAGCTGGACCTGCTGACCGTGCTGGACTTCCGCATGAGCACCACGTGCCTGTACGGCGACATCGTGCTGCCGACGGCCACCTGGTACGAGAAGGACGACCTGAACACGTCGGACATGCACCCGTTCATCCACCCGCTGTCCGAGGCCGTGCAGCCGCTGTGGGAAAGCAAGACCGACTGGGAAATCTACAAGGCCATCGCCAGCAAGTTCACCGAACTGGCGGGCCCGTACCTGGGCACCCGCGAGGACCTGGTCTGCACCCCGCTGCTGCACGACACGCCGGGCGAACTGGGCCAGCCGTTCGAGCCGAAGGACTGGAAGCACGGCGAGTGCGACCTGATCCCGGGCAAGACGGCGCCGTCGATGACCGTGGTGGAGCGCAACTACGCCGACATCTATCGCAAGTTCACGTCGATCGGCCCGCTGCTGGACAAGCTGGGCAACGGCGGCAAGGGCATCAACTGGGACACCAAACACGAGGTGCACGAGATTGGCCAGTTGAGCAAGACCGTGACCGAGCCCGGCGTGAGCCAGGGCCGGCCGCGGCTGGAGACGGCCATCGACGCCGCCGAGATGATCCTGACCTTCGCGCCCGAGACCAACGGCCACGTGGCCGTCAAGGCGTGGGACGCGCTGTCCAGGATCACCGGCCGCGACCACACCCACCTGGCCACGGGCCGCGAGCACGACAAGATCCGCTTCCGCGACGTGCAGGCGCAGCCGCGCAAGATCATCTCGGCGCCGACGTGGTCGGGGCTGGAATCCGAGGAAGTCAGCTACAACGCCGGCTACACCAACGTCCACGAGCTGATTCCCTGGCGCACGCTGACCGGCCGCCAGCAGTTCTACCAGGACCACCGCTGGATGCTCGACTTTGGCGAGGGCGCGTGCGTCTACAAGCCGGCCATCGACACCAAGACGGTAAGCCCGATGCTGGGCCGCAAGCCCAACGGCAACCCGGAGCTGGTGCTGAACTGGATCACGCCGCACCAGAAATGGGGCATCCACTCCACGTACTCGGACAACCTGCGCATGCTGACGCTGTCGCGCGGCGGCCCGCACGTCTGGATCTCGGAAGTCGAGGCCAAGGCCAACGGCATCCGCGACAACGACTGGGTGGAAGTCTTCAACGTGAACGGCACGCTGACCGCCCGCGTGGTGGTGTCGCAGCGCGTGCCCCAGGGCATGTGCCTGATGTATCACGCGCAGGAAAAGATCGTGAACGTGCCCGGTGCCGAGACCAGCGGCATGCGCGGCGGCATCCACAACTCGGTCACGCGGGCCGTAACCAAGCCCACGCACATGATCGGCGGCTACGCCCAGCTGGCCTACGGCTTCAACTACTACGGCACGGTTGGCAGCAATCGTGACGAATTTGTGATTCTCCGCAAGATGAACAAGGTGGACTGGCTCGAAGGGCCGCGCCCGGCGGAACCCGCCCCCCAAACCCAGGCAGACAAGACTGAAGGAGCATGGCAATGAAGACCCGCGCGCAAGTGGCCATGGTGCTGAACCTCGACAAGTGCATTGGCTGCCATACCTGCTCCGTGACCTGCAAGAACGTCTGGACCAGCCGCGAGGGCGTGGAGTACGCCTGGTTCAACAACGTCGAGACCAAGCCGGGTGTGGGCTTTCCGAAGGAATGGGAGAACCAGGACAAGTGGAACGGCGGCTGGAAGCGCCAGGCCGACGGCAGCCTGACCCCGCGCCAGGGTGGCAAGGGCAAGATCCTGTCCAACATGTTCGCCAACCCGAACCTGCCCCAGATCGACGAGTACTACGAGCCGTTCACCTACGACTACGAGCACCTGCAGAAGGCCCCGCTGGTGCAAACGCCGCCCACCGCGCGGCCGGTGTCGGCCATCACGGGCAAGAAGATGGACAAGATCCACTGGGGCCCGAACTGGGAAGACGACCTGGGCGGCGAGTTTGACGCGCGCAGCCGCGACAAGCTGTTCGACAACATCCAGAAGGACATGTACTCGACGTTCGAGAACACCTTCATGATGTACCTGCCCCGGCTGTGCGAGCACTGCCTGAACCCGACCTGCGTGGCGTCGTGCCCGTCCGGGTCGGTCTACAAGCGCGAGGAAGACGGCATCGTGCTGGTGGATCAGGACAAGTGCCGCGGCTGGCGCATGTGCATCTCCGGCTGCCCGTACAAGAAGATCTACTTCAACTGGCAGAGCGGCAAGGCCGAGAAATGCGTGTTCTGCTATCCGCGCATCGAGGCCGGCCAGCCCACCGTCTGCTCGGAAACCTGCGTCGGCCGCATCCGCTACCTGGGCGTGATGCTGTACGACGCCGACCGCATCGAGCAGGCCGCGGCCGTGGCCGACGAGCGCGACCTCTACCAGTCGCAGCTCGACGTGTTCCTGGACCCGCACGACCCGGCCATCCAGGCCGAGGCGCTGCGCCAGGGCATCCCCCAGAACTGGCTGGACGCCGCGCGCAAGTCGCCCGTCTACCGGATGGCCGTGGAATGGAAGGTTGCCTTCCCGCTGCACCCCGAGTACCGGACGCTGCCGATGGTCTGGTACATCCCGCCGCTGTCGCCGATCCAGTCGGCCGCCGAGGCCGGCTTCATGGGCATGAACGGGGTGATCCCGGACGTGGCCAGCCTGCGCATCCCGGTGAAGTACCTGGCCAACCTGCTGACCGCCGGCGACGTGATGCCGGTGCTGGGCGCGCTGGAGAAGATGCTGGCGATGCGGGCGTTCAAGCGCAGCCAGTCGGTCGACGGGGTACAGGACCTGGCCGTGCTCGAACAGGTGGGCCTGACGCCCGCGCAGGTCGAGGACATGTACCAGACCATGGCCATCGCCAACTACGAGGACCGCTTCGTGGTGCCGGCATCGCACAAGGAACTGACCGAGGACAGCTTCGACGAGAAAGGCAGTTGCGGCTTCAGCTTCGGCAACGGCTGCTCGGGCGGCACGTCGGACGGCACGCTGTTCGGCAAGAAGAAGCCGCAGCCCGCCGTGGCCTACGCCGACCTGCCCCGCTCGCGCCGCAAGGCGCTGGCCACCTGAGGCCCACCGGAGAACGACCATGACGATTCATCGCGTATTGAGCGCCGTGCTGAGCTACCCCGAGCAGCCACTGCTGGACGGCCTGGGGGACATCGACTGGGCCCTGGCCGAGTGGCCGCAGGCCCGCGGCATGCTGGCGCCGCTGCTGGACGTGCTGCGCCACGAGCCGCTGATCCGCCTGCAGGAAAACTACGTGGCCACCTTCGACCGCAACCCGGCGCATTCGCTGCACCTGTTCGAGCACGTGCACGGCGAGAGCCGCGACCGCGGCCAGGCGATGGTGGACCTGCTGGAGGAATACCGGCGCGACGGCTTCGACATGACATCGGCCGAGCTGCCCGACTACGTGCCGCTGTTCCTGGAATACCTGGGCGCGCTGGTCATGGACGGCAAGGACGAACGCGCCGAGCAACTGCTGGGCGACGCGATCCACGTGCTGGCCGCCATCGGCGACCGCCTGGCGCGCAACGAAAGCCCGTACGCGGCGGTGTTCCACGTGCTGCGCACGCTGACCGACACCCAGCCGCAGCCCCAGGAAGACCCACCGGTGCGCGACATGGACGAGGCGCTGGAAACCTTCGGCCCCGGCGCCGACGGCGTGGAACCGCTGCTGGCGCGCAAGCCGGAGGTGGAGCCCGTGCGCTTCTACCCGCGCGACCGCGCCACGCCGACCCCGATCAACCCCTGACATCCGAGGACCCTCACCATGAACCTGGTCCACCAGTTCCTGTTCGGCATCTACCCGTACATCGCGGCGGCCATCTTCCTGTTCGGCAGCCTGGCGCGCTTCGAGCGCGAGCAGTACACCTGGAAGTCCGACAGCTCGCAGGTGCTCTATCGCGGCAACCTGCGCATGGGCAACATCCTGTTCCACGTGGGCATCCTGGGCCTGTTCTTCGGCCACATGGTCGGGCTGCTGACGCCGGTGGCGGTGTGGGACGCGCTGGGCGTCTCCCACGGCTTCAAGCAGGGCGTGGCGATGGTGGCCGGCGGCGTGATGGGCACGATGTGCCTGGCCGGGCTGCTGATCCTGCTGCATCGCCGGCTGACCAACGCGCGGGTTTCCGCCGTGACCCGCACCGGCGACAAGGTGCTGCTGCTGTGGCTGCTGGTGACGCTGCTGCTGGGGCTGTCGACCATCTTCGCGTCGGCCAGCCACATGGACGGCCACATGATGCTGCAGCTGATGACCTGGGCCCAGCACATCGTCACACTGCGCGCCGATGCCGCCAGCTACGTCGCCGATGCCCCGCTGATCTTCAAGGCGCACCTGTTCATGGGCATCTCGCTGTTCGCGATCTTCCCGTTCACGCGGCTCGTGCACGTGTGGAGCGGCTTTGCCTCGGTGACGTACCTGGGGCGGGCCTGGCAGCTTGTGCGCAGCCGCTGAGGGGCCCGGATGCACGCGATCGAGCGCCTGCTGAAAGGGTTCGAGCGCTTCCAGCAGCACTATTTCGAGGAGGCGCCGGCCCTGTACGACGCGCTGCGGGCCGGCCAGCATCCCCAGACCCTGCTGATCGGCTGCAGCGATTCCCGCGTCGACCCGGGGCTGCTGCTGGGCAGCGACCCGGGCGACCTGTTCACGGTGCGCAACGTGGCCAACCTGGTGCCGCCGTGCCACGAAACCGAGAGCGGGCGGCTGCACGGCGTGTCCGCCGCCATCCAGTTCGCGGTGGAGCAGCTGCGCGTGGCCCGGATCATTGTCATGGGTCATAGCGGCTGCGGCGGAATTCGCGCATTGTTGGCCCGGCCCGCGGCGGACGGCGACACGCCGGCGCCGCGGCAGGACTTTATCGGCCCGTGGGTGCGGATTGCCGCACCGGCCCGGCACCTCGTGGACCAGACCATGCCCGACGCCAGCGCCGACCAGCGCCAGCACGCGTGCGAGCAGGCATCGATCCTGGTATCGCTACGCAACCTCGAATCGTTCCCGTTCGTGCGCGATGCCCGCGAGCGCGGTGCGCTGACGCTGCACGGCTGGTACTTCGACATCGCCGCCGGGGCGCTGCTGGCCTACTCGGACCGCGCCGACAGCTTCCTGCCGCTGGTCTGCCCGCTGCCCGCCGCCCATCCGGGCGGCATCAGGAACCGGCTGCGCCCCACCCGGCGCCGCGACGGCGCCCGCACGGACGGCGAGGCGGACGGCAAGGCGGCACGGTCCAACGTCGACCCAACACTTTCCGGAATGGACACATGAAAGATCTCTGGCTGAAACTTGCCGGCCGACGCCTGCTGCCGCTCGTCCAGGGCGGCATGGGCATCGGCATCTCCGCCCATCGGCTGGCGGGCACCGTGGCCGCCCACAACGGCGTCGGCACGATCGCCAGCATCGACCTGCGCCACCATCATCCCGACCTGATGGCCCGGACACGTGGCACGCGGGACAAGGAGAAGATCGAGGCCGCCAACCGCGTGGCGCTGGACCGCGAGATCCAGGCGGCGCGCGCGCTGTCGGCCGGCCGCGGCCTGATCGCGGTCAACGTGATGAAGGCTGTCGGCTCCCACGCGCAAATGGTGCGGCAAGCCTGCGAGAGCGGCGCCGACGCGATCGTCATGGGCGCCGGGCTGCCGCTGGACCTGCCCGAACTGGCCGCCGGCCATCCCAAGGTGGCGCTGATTCCGATCCTGTCCGAGACGCGCGGCATCGGACTGGTACTGCGCCGGTGGATGAAGAAGGGCCGGCTGCCCGACGCCATCGTCATCGAGCACCCGGCACACGCCGGCGGCCACCTTGGCGCGGCGACGATCGAGGACCTCGGCCACGAACGCTTCTCGTTCGGACGCGTGCTGAACGAGTGCCGCGAACTGTTCCATTCGCTCGGCCTGGCATGGGACAGCATCCCGCTGATCCTGGCCGGCGGCATCAACACACACGAAAAGGTGCGCCACTGGCTGGGCGAAGGCGCCGCCGCCGTGCAGCTGGGCACCGCGTTCGCCGTGACCGAGGAATCGGACGCCCATCCCGCATTCAAGCAGGTCCTGGCGACGGCATCTCCCGACGACATCCGCGAGTTCACCAGCGTCGCCGGCCTGCCCGCCCGGGCCGTGCTGACACCGTGGCTGTCCCGCTACCTGGCCAGCGAAACCCGCCTGCAGCGCCGTGCCAAGCCGCGCGACTGCCTGGAAGGATTCGACTGCCTGCAAGCATGCGGCCTGCGCGACGGCGTGGCAAAGATCGGCCAGTTCTGCATCGACCTGAAACTCGCCCAGGCCGTCCGCGGCGACGTCGAGCGCGGGCTGTTCTTCCGCGGCAAAGGCAAGCTACCGTTCGGCGAAGCCATCCGCCCGGTGGCCGAGCTGATGCACTACCTGCTGACGGGCGAGAAGCCAGCGGCGGTGGCAGGGGGTAATGGGGTGGCGGTGGTGGGTGTTTGAGGGGTGAACATGATCGGTTCACCTGAGGACCCAGGGCTGTGCACTGAGTAATGCGAAGACTACGCATCGCCGCAGCTTTCGTATGCGTCTCGTGGTCAGGAGCAAGTTCAGCTGATAGCGGCCTGTGCTCGTCAAGCGAGACCGTCATCTTCCATTGCGAACTGGCGAATAGAACCGCCGCGATATGCCAGACGAAGGACAGCCGATCGTTTATATATCGCCACGCCAGGAAATCAGGGATTGATCTCGAAGTATCTGATGCCGGCGCGGAGCCGAAGACACGATTCTATTTCAGCAACACCCCTTATGCTGGCGGCGGCGAGGCGCACATCAGATTTTCAAGAGGCAAATACGATTACTACTTGTATGACCGGGTCGTCAGACACGATGACGGGCCGCGAACAAGCGCGGGGATGGTGATATACAAGGCGCGTAAAAGAGTGTCTTCCTTACATTGCACCAATGATGCCTCAATACATCAGAATGCATACTCCAACATGGAAACGGAAGCATACGAAGATATTGACAATTAGCCGCGCGTTCACCGGCAATGTGGGGCGCGAAGATTCTTTCGTTGGGCTCAGCAAAAAAACTGCTACCCACCCCCCCACACCCCACACTGCCGACGCACAACCCACATGCGCCGCAGCGCGCCTAGCAACTGGACACCCAGCATCGCGTTAGCAGCCGCGAACAAGCATCCCCCCACCTTCGCCAGCGCTTCCGGTGCCATGGGCAGCGCGAGCAGTGCTGCGAAGGCTGCCAGCAACACCATCGCTTGCTGGCGTTGGCGGTGGGGCTGGATGATGGCCTGCATGACGGGGATCTTTGCGCGCGGCGGTAGCATGCGGCGCAGATGGAGCCACACCAGGAACGGGACGATCTTGCCGAGCATGGCCGTGACCGGCAGCGCGCCGCAGCCGATCAGGGCCAGGACGCCGATTACCCATGGCAATGCCGGCGCGGGATGGAACTGGGCGACGGCGGCCAGCGTCGCGGCGGTGGACATGCTGGCCGATGCGGTGAGCCAGAGTAGCCAATGCGGGTCGTGCCGGCGGCGGGCGCGCAGCAGTGTGATCAGCATCGCCATGCCGAGGATGACGATGAAAGCGAGGTACGGCAGCAGCGCGTAGCGGGCGATGGCGCCCTCGCCTGCCGTCACGACGGCGAGGCTGAAAGCCAGCAGCAACAGCCAATGCGCCATCGGCAGGCAGCGCTGCAGCGAGGCCGGCAGGCGTCGCGCCTGCCAGAACATCGGCAGGACGGTCGTTGCCACGCCGGTCACCAGGGCGCCCAGCCAGCCGCCGAGCCCCCACGCCACGTGCAGGGGCAGCACTGTCGATACCGGCAACTGCCACCAGCCGCCGAGCGTGCCCGCCAATGCGATGCCTGCGGCGACTGTCGCCAGCAACGGCGCGCCGATCCATGCCAGCGTGCGCGTCGTGGCATCGACGCGCATCACGCGCCGCCCCGCCGTCAGCAGGACCATCGCCACCGCGAGTGGAAACAGCGCCATCGCGGCGGCCCAGCGGAAGGCCGCACCGCCAGCGCCGAGGAAGCCGGCCGACAAGGCAGTCGCCATGCCAACTCCGGCCAGGGCGACGAACGGTGCGATCCATCGCACGCGCGGCACCGGCACACGGGCGATCACCGGCATCATCTGGAATAGTGCGCCAAGCATCACCGGCAGCAGCATCGCCAACGCGACCATATGGACCGACGCCAGCGCCAGCGGCGCAAAGCGGTGCGGCAAGCCGTCGGCGGGCCCGAGCGCCAGCAACAGCCCGGCGGCCGCGCCCAGCCACGGGGCGGGCATCAGGCAACCGAACACCACGGCAGGCCGCGGGGTGCGCGCGTAATCGAGATTGACGGCCTTCATGGGGATCGCCCGCGCCAGTCGGCGTCGAAAAACGCCGATTGTCCGCCGCCGTGGCGGGCCGCTTCAATAGCGGCGGGTCATCTACGCCACAGTCGGCCGTCGATCGCCGACTTATTGATCTGGCGCAGAAACGGCAGGCCCCGACGGGCCGAAAATCAGCGCGAGGTTGTGCCCGCCCCCTTGCGCCAGCCTGCATCCATGTCAGCTTTCGCCTCCCACCCCTCGACCGAATCCCCGCCCCAGGCATCCCAGACACCCGACGGCCCATCCGATCCTCCCTCGGCAGCCTTCCCGGACACGGCTCACGTGTCCGAAACCGTGCAGCTCACGCCGCTGCGCTACCGGTTGTCGACGCGGATCATCCTGCTGTCGCTCGTGTCGCTGCTTGCCGTGCTGGCGATGATCGCCGGCACGCTCTACCTGTCGTGGAAGCTCGAAGGTGCCGGCGCCGCCATCAACGATGCCGGCAGCCTGCGGATGCGCGCCAATCGCGTCGCCATCGAACTGTCGCTGTCGGCAGCCGGCAAACCCCATACCCTGACCAGCCAAATTGCCGCGCTGGACCGCACCCTGGCGCAACTGCGCAAGGGCAATCCGGCGCGGCCGCTGTTCGTGCCCGACGATCCGGCGATCCATGCGCAACTGGAAGCCGTGCTGGCCGACTGGTCCGAGCGGCTCAAGCCGATGGCGCTGGCGGGGCAGGCCGCCGCCTACGTGCAGGCGCTGCCCGGCTTCGTCGACCAGGCGGACCGGCTGGTCGGCCAGATCGAGCAGAACAGCGCGCGCAAGACCGACATGCTGCGGCTGTCCCAGGTGGGCCTGGCGGCGATGGCGTGCGTGGGCACGGTGGCCGTGATCTACCTGCTCTATCTCTGGATCATCCTGCCCGTGCTGCGGCTGCAGGATGGCCTGCGCCGCATGGCCAGCCGCGAGTTCTCGCTGCGGCTGCCGGTGGAAACGCGCGACGAGTTCGGCACGCTGAACGCCGGCTTCAACCGGATGGCCGCCGAGCTGCAGGACCTCTACCACGACCTCGCCGCGCGCGTGACCAGCAAGACCGCCGAACTGGCGCGCCAGAACCGCGACCTCGAATCGCTGTACGACATGGCCGCGTTCCTGAACCAGGCCGGCGACGCGGAAACGCTGGCGCGCGGCTTTCTGGAACGCGTGCTGCAGCAGTTTGGCGCCGATGGCGGCACGGTCCGGGTCTACGACGCGCGGCAGGGGCGGCTCCATCGGCTGGCGGCCGTCGGGCTGTCGGCCACGCTGGCCGACAACGACCACTGCGCGGACATCGACGCCTGCCATTGCGGCCGCGCCACGCACACCGGCATCGTCACCGTGGCGGATCTGCGGCGGGCCGTGCTGCCCGATATGTTTGCCGAAGCGATGCCCGTCCCTGCCCCGTCGAACGGCGCGCTCTCGCCGTGCCGCAGCGAAGGGTTCCTGTCGATGGCCGCCTTCCGGCTGGACACGCTGCACGGCCCGGCCGGCACGCTGACGCTGCACTTCCGCGTGGCGCGCGAACTGCCGCCGTCGGACCGCCAGTTGCTGGAAACGATGGCCCAGCACCTGGCAACCGCGCTCGAACACGTTCGACTGTCGGCCAGCGCGCGGCAACTGGCCGTCGTGGAAGAGCGCAATCTCGTGGCGCAGGGGCTGCACGACAGCATCGCGCAGGGCCTGAATTTTCTGAATCTGCAAGTGCAGTTGCTGGAAGACGCCGTGGAGCGTGGCGCCGATGCCGAGGTGCACGACATCATCCCGCTGCTGCGGCATGGCGTGGAGGAAAGCTACCAGGATGTGCGCGAACTGCTGCACAACTTCCGCTCGCGGCTGACCACGGGCGACCTGCGGCCGGCCGTGGAGGAAACGGTGGCGCGCTTCCGGCGCCAGTGCCGCACCGAGGCCACGCTCACGATGGATGACAAGGGGCTGCCGCTGCAGCCGGAGCACCAGTTGCAGGTGCTGTTCATCCTGCAGGAGGCGTTGTCGAACGTCCGCAAGCACGCCATGGCCGAGCACGTGACGATCACGATCCGCCACGGCCGCGTGTTCCAGCTCGTGGTGCAGGACGATGGCGACGGCTTCGACGCGAGCCGGCTGGCGCAGCGCGACGCCAGCCATATCGGCCTGCACATCATGCGCGAACGCGCGGCACGGCTGGGCGCCCGGCTGGCCATCGACGCCCGGCCGGGGCTGGGCGTCCGCATCGAACTGACCCTGCCGCGCGACGACATGCCCCCGTCGCGCGGCGCCCCGCCCGCCGGGCAACGGCGCCAGGCGCCACAGGAGGAACCCGCATCATGACCATCCGTATCCTGCTGATCGACGACCACACGCTGTTCCGGTCGGGCATCCGGGCGCTGCTGCAGCGGCAGACGGACTTCGAGATCGTCGACGAGGCGGCCGACGGCGTGGAGGGCATCAAGCGCGCCAAGCAGCACCGGCCCGACGTGATCCTGCTGGACCTGAACATGCCGGGGCTGTCGGGGCTGGAAGCGCTGCAACTGCTCGTGGAGGACCTGCCGGACAGCGCCGTGATTGTGCTGACCGTATCGGAGGAAGCCGAGGAACTGGCCACGGCGCTACGCAGCGGCGCGCGCGGCTACCTGCTCAAGAACATCGAGACCGAGGCGCTGACCAGCGCCATCCGCCGCGCGGCGGCCGGAGAACCGGTGATTTCCGAGGCCATGACCGCCAAGCTGGTGCAGCAGTTCCGGGCACCGCCAGTGCCGGTCCCGCCCGGGCGCGGCCAGGACAGCGCGCCGCTGACCGCACGCGAGCGCGACATCGTCAACGGGCTGGTGCGGGGCGAAAGCAACAAGGAGATTGCGCGGGAACTGGGCGTGGCCGAGAGCACGGTGAAGATCCACGTGCAGAACATCCTGAAGAAGCTCAACCTCGCCAGCCGCGTGCAGGTGGCGGTCTACGCGGTCGAGCACGGGCTGGCCGGCTGACCGCGCGGGGGCATCCGCTCAGTAGTCGGTGCGCTGCACGCCCTGCTCGGTGCCCAGCAGCAGCACGTTGGCGCCACGCAGCGCGAACAGGCCCACCGTCACCACGCCGGGCAGCTGGTTGATGCGCGATTCGAGACCCTTCGGATCGTCGATCTTCAGCCCGGCGACATCGAGGATCACATTGCCGTTGTCGGTCTTGTAGATGCCGCCTTCCTTGGTCATACGCAGGCGCGGCTGGCCGCCCAGCGCGGCCAGTTGGCGCGCCACGGCCGCGCGTGCCATCGGGATCACCTCCACCGGCAGCGGGAACGTGCCCATGACGGGCACCAGCTTGCTGCCATCGGCGATGCAGACAAAGCGGTCGGCCACGGCCGCGACGATCTTCTCGCGCGTCAGCGCGCCGCCGCCGCCCTTGATCATGGCGCCCGAGGCGTCGATCTCGTCGGCGCCATCGACGTAGACGGGGATGCTGTCCACCTCGTTGAGGTCCAGCACCTTGAAGCCGTGCTGCTGCAGGCGGCGGGTGGACGCCTCGGAGCTGGACACGGCGCCGCTGAAGCGCTCCTTGAACGCCGCCACGGCGTCGATGAAGAGATTGGCGGTCGAGCCCGTGCCCACGCCGAGCACGGCCCCTTCGGGCACTTCCTGCTTCACATAGTCCGCGGCAGCTTGCGCGACCAGCGCCTTGAGTTCATCCTGAGTCATGACAACAGCCAGAAAAGCGTTGGGAAAGCGCGTAGTGTAGCGGATCGCGGCCGGCGGCCCCGCCCTGGCCGGGAATACCGCGCCGGCGTTGCCGAACCGGTTGCCGCCTGGCGCGACGCCGTTACAATGGCCCATTCCCGGCGCCCTTCCAGCCGACTTCTTCCAGACGGAACCCAGACCATGAACGCGCTCGAACAACTGAAGCAGTTCACCACGGTGGTCGCCGACACCGGCGACTTCCAGCTCATGAAGCAGTACACCCCGCAGGACGCGACCACCAATCCGTCGCTGATCCTCAAGGCCGTCCAGAAGCCCGAGTACCGGCCCCTGCTGGAACAGGCCACGCGCGACCATCACGGTGCCGCCGGCGTGGAAGCGGTGATGGATCAGCTACTGATCGCCTTCGGCTGCGAGATCCTGGCGATCGTGCCCGGCCGCGTGTCGACCGAGGTGGATGCGCGGCTGTCCTTCGACACGCAGGCAACCGTCGCCAAGGCGCGCCACCTGATCGGCCTGTACGAGCAGCGCGGCGTGGCGCGCGAGCGCGTGCTGATCAAGATTGCGTCGACCTGGGAAGGCATCAAGGCCGCCGAGATCCTGCAGCGTGACGGCATCCGCTGCAACATGACACTGCTGTTCTCGCTGGCCCAGGCCGTGGCGTGCGCGGAAGCCGGCGCGCAACTGATCTCGCCGTTCGTCGGCCGGATTCTGGACTGGTACAAGAAACAGGCCGGCGACAAGTGGGACGCCGACGCCAATGCCGGCGACAACGACCCCGGCGTCCGCTCGGTGCGCCAGATCTACGACTACTACAAGAAGTTCGGCTACGCGACCGAGGTCATGGGCGCCAGCTTCCGCAGCACGGGTCAGATCCTGTCGCTGGCCGGATCGGACCTGCTGACGATCAGCCCCGAGCTGCTGGAGCAACTGGCGGCCAGCGACGCCCAGGTCGACCGCAAGCTGTCGGTCGAGCAGGCGCAGGCAGCCAACATCGCGCGCATCGCCGCCGACGAGGCGGCTTTCCGCTGGCAACTGAACGAGGATGCGATGGCGACCGAGAAGCTGTCGGAAGGCATCCGCCTGTTTGCGGCGGACGCGGTCAAGCTGGAAAAGCTCGTCGCCGAACTGGCGGGCTGAAGGAACTGAGGAGCCTGAGGGGCCTGAGGGGGCGGGAGGCCGAAGGGCCGAGGGTCAGGTGGCTGGCGGCCAGAGCTTTGGCAGCGCGTCACCGGCCGCGGCCGACACCACCAGGTCGGCCGTCTGGTCCAGCGCCGACGGCTGCGGGTTCACGACGATGACCCGGGCGCCGTGCTCTTTCGCCAGGCCCGGCAGTGCCGCGGCCGGATAGACCAGTCCCGAAGTCCCCACCACCAGACAGAGATCGCACGTCTGCGCCGCGTGATCGGCCCGGAAGCGGGCCACGCGCGGCAGGTCCTCGCCAAACCAGACCACACCGGGGCGCATCATCGCGCCGCATAGCGCACAGTGCGGCGGATCGCCGGCCACGGGCGGCACGGTGTCGCACCGGCCGCAGCTATCGAGCCACTTGTTGGCGAACAGGTTGCCGTGCAGCTCCACCACGTGCTCGCTGCCGGCCTGCTGGTGCAGCCCGTCGATATTCTGCGTAATCAGCGTTACCGATTTCTGCCTGGCCAGCGCCGCCAGCGCGTAGTGCGCGGGATTCGGCCGGGCCGCCGCCACCAGCTCGCGCCGGTGCTGGTACCACTGCCACACCAGCGCCGGCTGGCGCCGGTAGGCGACCTCCGTGGCCAGTTCCTCGGGATCGAAGCGGGCCCAGAGGCCGGTCAGCGCGTCGCGGAACGTCGGTACGCCCGACTCGGCGGAAATCCCCGCGCCGGTCAGCACGAAGATGTTTTGCGCCGTGGCGATCCACGTGCGGGCCTGCTCCAGCGTGGCGGCATCCCCGGCCATGCGTCAGCCCCGGCGCTGGCGGACCGCCTCGTACAGGCACACGCCGCTGGCCACCGACACGTTCAGGCTTTCCACGCCGCCCGCCATCGGGATGGCGACCAGGTCGTCGCACGTCTCGCGCGTCAGGCGGCGCATGCCCTCGCCTTCCGCACCCATGACGATTGCCGTCGGGCCCTTCAGGTCCACGTCGTAGAGCGCCTTCTCGGTGCCGTCGGCCGTGCCGACGACCCAGACGCCGCGCTCCTGCAGCTCGCGCAGCGTGCGGGCCAGGTTGGTCACGGTGATATAGGGAACGGTTTCGGCCGCGCCGCTGGCAACCTTCGCCACGGTGGCGTTCAGGCCGACGCTGCGGTCTTTCGGCGCGATCACGGCATGGGCGCCGGCGCCATCGGCCACGCGCAGGCACGCGCCGAGGTTATGCGGATCGGTGACGCCATCGAGCACCAGCAGCAGCGGCGTGCCTTCGATGCCGTCCAGCAGTTCGTCCAGGTTCAGCGCCAGCGAGATATCGTCCGCGCGTGCCACCACGCCCTGGTGGCGGTCGGTGCCGGCCATGCCGCGCAGGCGGTCGGCGTCGACGGGATGCAGCGTCACGCCAAGACTCTCCGCCAGGCGGATGAAGTCCTGCATGCGGCGGTCCTTGCGGTTCGCTTCGATGTAGATGTCGGAGACGCTCTGCGCGTTCTGGCGCAGGCGGGCGTTGACGGCGTGAAAGCCGATCAGAAGTTTGTGTTTGGCCATGGCGCGCATTGTACCCGCCATGGCCTTTCCACAACGCCGATTTGCTTACCGCTTGCGGGCCGGGCGTCCCGTCTTGCCAGCCGGCTTGGCCGGCCGCTTGGCCGCCGCCTTGCGCGGCGTCTTCAGGTGCGCGGGCTTGGGCTTGGCCGCACGCTTTTCCGGCTTGCCGGCCGGCGCCTTGCGGCCCGGATGTGCGGCATGTCCGACATTGGCTTCACGCGGCTTGACCGGCGTGATCACCGCTTCGAACACGGGTTGCTCTTCGATCACGCGGTCGAGCGTTTCGTCGAACGATTCCTCCGGCTTCGACGTTCCGCCCAGCAGCGCCGCCAGCTGGCGGCCCTTCTTGCGCGCCGGCACCGCGTGGGCGGCCGGTACGCGCGGCTGTTCGGGCACGCCGGCGCGGGCGCGCAGCGTCTTGGCCGACGGCTCCTGCACCAGGCGGAAGTCGATCTTGCGCGCGTCCAGGTCCACGCGGGACACCTGCACGCGCACGCGATCGGTCAGCCGGTAGCGGATGCCGGTGCGCTCGCCGCGCAGTTCGTTGCGCGCCTCGTCGTACTGGAAGTAGTCGCTGCCCAGTTCGGTCACGTGCACCAGCCCCTCCACGTACAGCTCGTCGAGCTGCACGAAGATGCCGAACGAGGTAACCGCGCTGATCGTGCCGGCGAAGTCGCTGCCGAGCTTGTCGCGCATGAAGTAGCACTTCAGCCAGGCTTCGACGTCGCGCGAGGCTTCGTCCGCGCGGCGTTCGTTGGCCGAGCAGTGCAGCCCCAGTTCGTCCCAGATGCCCTCGTCGCGGCGGGCGCGGGCGGCGGCGTTCTCGGCGCGCTTCTCGGCGTCGGCCGCCTGCATGCGGCGTGCCTTCGGCGAAATCTGCGTGTTCAGCTCGGTGCCCGTCACAAAGGCCGGGCGGTACTTCGTATGCGCCAGGATCGCCTTGATCGAGCGGTGCACCAGCAAGTCCGGATAGCGGCGGATCGGACTGGTGAAGTGGGCGTAGGCCTCGTACGCCAGGCCAAAGTGGCCGATGTTGTCCGGGCTGTAGACGGCCTGCTGCATCGAGCGCAGCAGCATCGTTTGCAGCATCGGCGCGTCGGGGCGGGACTTGATCTTGTCCATCACCTCGGCGTAATCCGATGCCTGCGGCTTGTCGCCACCGCCCAGCGACAGCCCGGCCGTGCGCAGGAATTCGCGCAGGTTCTTGAGCTTTTCCTCGCTCGGCCCCGCGTGGATGCGGAACAGCGCCGGATGCTTGAAGCGCTCAAGGAAGTCGGCCGCGCAGACGTTGGCCGTCAGCATGCATTCCTCGATCAGCCGGTGGGCGTCGTTGCGGGTGCGCGGCAGGATCTGCTCGATCTTGCCCTGCGCGTTGCAGACGATGTAGGTCTCGGTGGTGTCGAAGTCGATCGCGCCGCGCTCGCGCCGGGCCTTGAGCAGGACCTGGAACAGTTCGTACAGGTTCTGCAGGTGCGGCACCAGCTCGGCGCGCTTGTGCGCCTCCGGGCCCTTGGTGTTCGACAGAACGGCCCAGACCTCGTTGTAGGTCAGCCGCGCGGCCGAGTGCATGACGGCCGGGTAGAACTGGTACCCCTTCAGCTCGCCCTTGGCCGTGATCACGGCGTCGCAGACCATGCAGAGGCGGTCGACGTTCGGGTTCAGCGAGCAGAGGCCGTTCGACAACTTCTCGGGCAGCATCGGGATCACGCGCCGCGGGAAGTAAACCGACGTGGCACGGTCCAGCGCGTCGGCGTCCAGCGGCGTGCCGGGCCGCACGTAGTGCGACACGTCGGCAATTGCCACGATCAAGCGCCAGCCCTTGGTGCGGCCGATCTTGACCGGCTCGCAGTAGACCGCGTCGTCGAAATCGCGCGCATCCTCGCCGTCGATCGTCACCAGCGGCACGTCGCGCAGGTCGATCCGGTGATCCAGATCGGCGTCGCGCACCTCGTCGGGCAGTGCCTGGGCTTCCTTGGCGGCGGCGGCCGAGAACTCGTGCGGCACGCCGTACTTGCGCACCGCGATCTCGATTTCCATGCCGGGGTCGTCGATCTCGCCCAGCACCTCCACCACGCGGCCCACGGGCTGCACGTAGCGGTCCGGCCATTCGACCAGCTCGACGCTGACCACCTGGCCGACGCGGGCCTTGCCCTGCGCCTTGGGCGGGATCAGGATGTCCTGCCCGATGCGCTTGTCCTCGGGCGCCACCACCAGCACGCCGTTTTCGGACAGCAGGCGGCCGATCACGAAGCGGTTGGCGCGCTCGACGATCTCGACGATCTGCCCCTCGGGACGGCCGCGACGGTCGTACCCCACCACGCGCACCTGCGCGCGGTCGTTGTGCATGGCCTTCTGCAGTTCGCGCTCGGGCAGGAAGATGTCGTCCTCGCCGTCGTCGCGGATCAGGAAGCCAAAGCCATCGCGATGGCCCTGCACGCGCCCGACCACGAAGTTCGGTTGATGGGCCAGCTCGTAGCGGCCCTTGCGATTCAGTTCGATCTGGCCGTCGCGCTCCATGGCGGCGAGCCGTTTCTGAAAGCCGTCATGCTCCTTGCGCGTGACGGCCAGGGCCTTGGCGATATCGCCGGCCGACAGGGGCGACCCCGAAGTTCTCAGTACGCCGAGGATTTCTTCCCGGCTGGGGATCGGATAGTTGTTCTGATTCAATTTTTCTCGAAACTATTTGACAAACGTTTGACGGTCGCTATAATGGCCGCTTCGGTTGTTTCGACACCTGCCCAGGTGGCGGAATTGGTAGACGCACTAGGTTCAGGTCCTAGCGGTGGCAACACTGTGGAGGTTCGAGTCCTCTCCTGGGCACCATCTTCGAGACCCTGCTCCACGAGCAGGGTCTTTTCATTTGTACGCCCAGGAAGGGACATCCTTGAGGACGTCCCGCGGGGACTCGAATGGGTTGCGCCTGCCAGCGCAACCCCGGGGTCGCGCCCCGGTGACCGAGTCCTCTCCTGGGCACCAGAGATTCAGCGAGAAACCCGCAACGCACGTTGCGGGTTTTTTGTTTTTGCGTCGCCGAATCGTTCAAACCCTCTCCTCTCGTTGCCTTGTCCATCGCTCGTTTCTTACAGCGAGCCGTGGATGAGTGTATCAGTTTCAGTGTCGATTCCGGCATTATCTCGCCATCTTCCCCCATTCCATCGCCAAAAATACATCGGCCTGTGCCGCCAAATCACCGGTTGACGGCCAGGGCATCTGTAACTATTATGGTTTCACATTGAGATTTCCGCATGAGCACCAGTAGCCGGTTCGCCGTCGCCGTTCATATCCTTACCCTGCTGGCACAGGCCGAAGGCCCGGTGCCGTCGTCGATGATCGCCGGCAGCGTCGGTACCAACCCGGCGCTGATCCGGCGCATGATCAGCGCGCTGACCGGGGCGGGGTTCGTGACGACGACGATGGGCAGCACCGGCGGCGCGATGCTGGCGCGGCCGGCGTCCGCCATCACGCTGCTCGACGTGTTCCGCGCCACCGAGACCACCGCGCTGATCACGCTGCACCAGAGCGCGCCTAATCCGGCGTGCATGGTCGGCCGCGAGATCACGGGCGCGCTGCAGACGGTGGCCGATCGCGCCCAGGCGGCCATGGATGCCTCGCTGCAGGCCATCACGATTGCCAGCATGCTCGACGAGGTCGAACATGCGGCCCGGCGCCGCAAGCGCTGATTTTTTTACCCCAATGTGTAACCGATATGGTTTCACATCAATCCTGATCCAAAAGGAGTCGAACATGAAGATCGCCATCATCGGTGCCACCGGCAACGTCGGCAGCCGCCTGACCGAGGAGGCTGTGCGGCGCGGCCATGCAGTGACCGCCCTCGCCCGCAAGGCGTCGGCACTACCCGCCCGCGACGGCGTCACGACCCGCGACGTCGACATCGCCGACGCCCCGGCCCTGACGCAGGCCCTGGCTGGCCACGACGTCGTCATCAGCACCGAGCGGTTCCTGCAGACCAGCGCGGCCCAGATCACCGCGGCGGTCAAGGCGGCGGGCGTGCGGCGTCTGCTCGTGGTGGGCGGCGCGGGCAGCCTGTACGTGGCGCCGGGCGTGCAACTGGTCGATACGCCGAGCTTTCCCGATGCCTACAAGGCCGAGGCGTCGGCAGGTCGCGATTTTCTGAATGCGTTGCGGGGCGAGACGTCGCTGGACTGGACGTTCCTGTCGCCGTCCGCCCTGTTCACGCCGGGCGAACGGACGGGCCGGTTCCGCCTGGGGAAGGACGATCTGCTCACCGCCGCAGACGGCAAGAGCTGGATCTCCATGGAAGACTATGCCATCGCCATGCTCGACGAAATCGAGCAGCCCAGGCATGTGCGGGAGCATTTTACGGTGGGGTACTGATGCCCCGGACCCACCCTCCCCGTGCGGGAGCGTGGGCCGGCGCGGCGCCGCGCGTCAGGCGGCGCTGTCGTCTTCCAGCAGGCTGGCGCGCTTGCCGCGCTTGAGCCAGGCAGCCAGATTGTGCGGGCGCAGCGTGTCGTATTCCTCGAACGGCTGGTGGATCCAGGGGTTCGACGGCAGGAACGTCACGTGGTAGTCCGGCTCGACCTTCGAGCACGCCTTGTACCAGAGCACGGCCGAACGCACGTCGGTCACGGCCGGATAGCGCTCCTTCAGGTGACGGCCCACGCGTTCCAGCGTCACGCCGGAATCGACCAGGTCATCGACCAGCAGGATCTTGCCGGACAGTTCGCCACGGGTCATCGTGATGTACTGCGCGATGTCCAGGTCGCCCTGCTGGGTGCCGGCTGCCTCGCGGTACGAGCTGGTGGCCAGGATGGCCAGCGGCACGTCGAAGATCCGCGACATCTGGTCGCCCACGCGCAGGCCGCCACGGGCCAGGCACAGGATCTTGTCGAACTTCCAGCCCGACTCGTGCACGTTCAGCGCCAGACGCGCGATCAGGCGGTGGTATTCATCCCAGGAGACCCACAGGTTCTCTTCGTCATTGGTTGGCAGGTTCATGGCGTCTTTTCTGCTATGGGCCGCGTCGGGCCCGTTTGATAAAGCATCGGCCCGCTGGTCGCGGGCCGAATGGCTTTTGTGAGGCCGCGACGCTCATGGCGCCACGGTCATGCTCACGGAGACTTCCGTCGCGTCAGGCGACCTGGTACGGATGGCGCAGCAGGATCGTCTCGTCGCGGTCCGGGCCGGTCGAGATCATGTCGATCGGAATGCCGACCACTTCCTCGATCCGCTTCAGGTACACGCGGGCCGCTTCCGGCAGCGCGTCCCAGGTCTTCACGCCGAACGTCGACTCGTTCCAGCCCGGGAATTCCTCGTAGATCGGCTTGCAGTTCGCCACGGCGTCCGAGCCGCGCGGCAGGATGTCCACCTGCTTGCCGTCCAGTTCATAGCCGACGCAGAGGTTGATCGCCTCCAGGCCGTCCAGCACGTCCAGCTTGGTCATGCACAGGCCCGACACGCCGTTGATCTGCACCGAGCGCTTGAGCGCGGCGGCATCGAGCCAGCCCGTGCGGCGCGGACGGCCGGTAACCGAGCCGAATTCCTTGCCGACGTTGGCCAGGCGCACGCCCACGGCGTCCTGGCGGGCCGGGTTGTCGTTGTCGTACAGCTCGCTCGGGAACGGACCGGCGCCAACGCGCGTGCAGTAGGCCTTGGTGATGCCGAGGATGTAGTTCAGGCGGCCCGGGCCGACCCCGGCACCTGCGGCGGCCGCACCGGCCACGCAGTTGCTCGACGTGACGAACGGGTACGTGCCATGGTCCACGTCCAGCAGCGTGCCCTGGGCGCCTTCGAACATCAGGTTGCCGCCGGCCGCGTTCACGGCGTACAGCTCGGCCGACACATCGGCCACCATCGGCTTCAGGCGCGGCGCGTAGGCCAGCATTTCGTCCAGGATCTGCTGGTAGTCCACCGCTTCGGCGCCCAGGTACTGGGTCAGCATGAAGTTGTGGAAGTCCACGTTCTCGCGCAGGCGCTCGGCAAAATGCTGCGGATCGAACAGGTCCTGCACGCGCAGCGCGCGGCGGGCAACCTTGTCCTCGTAGGCCGGGCCGATGCCGCGGCCCGTGGTACCGATCTTGGCGGCGCCACGGCGGGCTTCGCGCGCCTTGTCGATGGCCACGTGGTACGGCAGGATCAGCGTGGTGGCTTCGGAAATGCGCAGGCGGTTCTGCACCTGCAGGCCGGCGCCCTCCAGTTCCTCGATCTCACGGAACAGCGCCTCGGGCGACAGCACGACGCCGTTGCCGATGTAGCAGACGGTGCTCTCGCGCATGATTCCCGACGGGATCAGTCGCAGGATGGTCTTCTTGCCGCCGATGATGAGCGTGTGGCCAGCGTTGTGGCCGCCCTGGAACCGCACCACGCCTTTTGCATGATCGGTAAGCCAATCGACGATTTTTCCCTTGCCTTCGTCACCCCACTGGGTTCCGATCACGACGACATTGCGTCCCTGGCCTACTGCGGATGCGGACATGTTGAATTGGTCAGAAGGTTAAAAACGTATTCTACTCTCGTTGTTCTACGGTTCCGGCTTTTCACACGTCCGTGTCACAGACGTTTGGGATCCATTCCGGGCGATCATGGGACGCCACGGGCAGCAAACGTCATGCGAGAGCAACTGGAGACGCCGGCACGATATGGCCGGCTCGGAAACAAACAGGTCAGCGCGGCACGACCACCCAGGTGTCGCCCTGGCGCTGCAACTGGCGGTCGCAGTTGAACTCGTCGAGTTCATGCGTATGGCCGGGCAGCGACTGGATCACGATCTCGCCTGCGGCGCGCAGCGCGGCAATTGTCGTGCGCAGCGCCGGATCGGCATCCCACGGCGCGTACACCGCCTGGGCGCGCACTTCCACGGGCGACAGCGCCGCCACCTCGCGCAGGTCGAGCGAAAACCCGGTGGCCGGCCGCGCACGGCCGAACGCCTCGCCCACCTTGTCGTAGCGGCCGCCTCGGGCCACGTAGTTCGGAAGGCCCGCCACATAGGCCGTGAACATCACGCCGCTGTGATAGTGGTAACCGCGCAAATCGGACAGGTCGATATTCACGCTCGCGCCGCGCACCTGGGCGGTCAGTGCGGCCAGTTCATCGAGCGCTCGGCCAATCGCCGGGCTGGCCGGCAGCGTCTGGCGGGCCTTTTCGATCACTTCCACACCACCGTACAACGTCGGCAGCGCCAGCAGCGCATTGCGCTCGGTCTCCGGCATGCCCTGCGTCAGTTCGCGCAGCGCCGGCACGTCCTTGGTTTCCAGCGCGGCGAACAGCGCGTCCTCGATCTGGCGCACCGACGGCAGCGCCGCCAGCAGCGCTTCCAGGATGCCAGCGTGGCACAAGTCCAGGCGAACGTCGCGCAGCCCCGCCACCTGCAGTGCAGCCAGCATCAGCTCCTGGATCTCGACGTCTGCTTCCAGGCCGGCATGGCCATAGATTTCCGCGCCGATCTGGATCGGCTCGCGCGTGGCGTGGAACCCGGCCGGGCGCGCGTGCAGCACGTTGCCGGCATAGCACAGGCGCGTCACGCCGGGACGGTTCAGCAGGTGCGCGTCGATCCGCGCCACCTGCGGCGTGATATCGGCACGCAGGCCCATCGTACGGCCCGAAAGCTGGTCCACCAGCTTCAGCGTGCGCAGGTCCAGGTCATGCCCGGTACCGGTCAGCAGCGACTCCAGGTACTCCAGCATCGGGGGCATGACCAGCTCGTAGCCATAGGTGCGGAACAGGTCCAGCATGCGGCGGCGCAGTTCTTCGATCTTGCGCGCTTCCGACGGCAGGACGTCGGCAATGTTTTCAGGCAGGAGCCAGCGGTTGGACATGGGGGTCTCTTCTATCAAAAACCTGGCCGGCGGGATGCACCCCTCCAGCCGGACAAAACCCCGGCGGACCGGGGTTCTGTCGAATGTTGCGTTTCGGGGCACCTGTCGTCAGACGCGATGCCCGGTGCGCGCCGTGCGCGCTACTTCTTGCCGCCTGACGCGGCCGGCGCCGTGTTGCCGCCCGACGACCGCATGTAGCGGAAGAAGTCGGAGTTCGGCTCCAGCACCATCACGTTGCCCTTGTCGCGGAACGTGCTGCGGTAGGCTTCCATGCTGCGCCAGAATTGCGCGAAGTTCGGATCCCGGCCGAAGGCATCGGCATAGATCTGCGACGCCTTGGCATCGCCCTCGCCCTTGACCATCTGGGCATCACGGTACGCCTCGGCCAGCACCACTTCACGCTGGCGATCGGCGTCGGCACGAATTTTCTCACCTTCCGCGGCGCCGGTCGAACGCAGTTCGTTGGCCACGCGCTTGCGCTCGGCCTCCATGCGGCGATAGACCGACTCGCTGATCGCGGGCAGCAGGTCCACACGCTTGAGACGCACATCCAGGATCTCGACGCCCACGGACTGCGCGTACTCGGCCATGCCGACGCGGATGTTCTGCATGACCTTTTCACGCTCGCCGGCCACCACGTCGGTCACCGTGCGCTTGCCGAATTCCTCGCGCGCCACGGCGTCGATCCGCTGCGTCATGCGGTCCTGGGCGCCGCGCACGTTGCCGCCAAAGGCGACGAAGAACTTGCGCGGATCGGTGATGCGCCATTTGACGAACCAGTCCACGACCATCGACTTCTTCTCGGCGGTCAGGAAGCGCTCGTTGGCGGCTACGTCGATCGTCTGCAGGCGGCGGTCCATGAAGACCACGTTCTGCAGCGGCGGCGGCAGCTTGAAATGCAGGCCCGGCTCGCGCACGACCTGCTTGATCTCGCCGAAGGCGAACACCACGGCGTACTGGCGCTGGTCGACCACGAACAGCATCGACGACACGACGGCCAGCAGGATGAACAGGCCAATGGCAAAGGAAATCAGTCGATTCATGACGGTCTCCTTAGCGTACGTCGCGATCGCGGTTGCGCATCGATTCGCGCGAGCGGATGTCCGGCGACGGTGCATCCGTCGTCGGCGGCGCAGTCGTGCCCGGCGCGGCGGCCGGCGGCGTGGCGCCCTGCACCTGCGACATCAGCTTGTCGAGCGGCAGGTACAGCAGGTTGTTGCCGGCCTTGGCATCGACGAGGATCTTGTTCGAGTTGCTGTAGATCTGCTGCATGGTCTCCAGGTAGATGCGGTCGCGGGTGACCTGCGGCGCCTTCGCGTACTCGGTCTGCACCGAGCGGAAGCGCGATGCGTCACCTTCGGCCTGCGCCACCACGCGGGCCCGGTAGGCCTCGGATTCTTCCTTCAGGCGCGCCGCCGTGCCGCGTGCGCGCGGCAGGATGTCGTTGGCGTACGCCTGGCCTTCGCTGATCGCGCGCTCGCGATCCTGGCTGGCCTTGTTCACGTCGTCAAACGCGGCCTGCACCTGCTCGGGCGGCTGCACGCTCTGGACGTTGACCGAGATCACGCGGATGCCGGTCTTGTATGCCGACAGGATCGACTGGATCGACTTGGCCAGGCCCTGCGCAATCTGCTCGCGGTTCTCGTACAGCACCGCGTCCATCTTGTTGCGGCCGACGATCTCGCGCACCGAGGTCTCGGCGGCCTGCGTCACCAGTTCCTCGTCGCCACCGCGGTCGGTCTTGTTGAAGAACAGGAATTCGCTGGCGTCCTGGATGTCGTACTGCACCGTGAAGCGGACGTCGATGATGTTCTCGTCCTGCGTCAGCATCGACGAGTCCTTGAGGTTGCTGTCCTTGATCGACGTCGCGCGGCCCACTTCCACCGAGCGCACGGCCGACAGGTTGACCACCTCGGCCGACTGGATCGGCCACGGCGCGCGCCAGTTGATACCGGGGCCCGTGGTGTACTTGAACTTGCCGAACTGCAGGATCACGGCGGTCTGCCCTTCCTGCACCATGAAGAAGCCGCTGGCCAGCCAGATGCCGATCACGGCCGCCACGATCACGCCGGCGCCGATGTTCGAGCCCCTGCCCGACGGGCGCGAGCCGAAGCCGTTGCCCTGCCCGCCGCCGCCGTTGTCCTTGCGGCCCAGCAGGCCGTTCAGGCGGCGGTTGAAATCGCGCCAGAGCTCGTCCAGGTCGGGCGGGCCATCCTGCGGCCGCTGGTTCTGCTGGCGGCTCTTGTCCTTGTCTTCATCGTCCTGACCGTTACGGCCCCAGCGGGGGTCGTTCAAGGAGAAGATGGCGCGCAGGCGCGGCCAGCGAGCAAGCCGCGCGGCGCGGCTGCCTGGCACGAAGTGCGAGTCAGGATTCCGAGGGAACAGGGGCATGAAGGGCACGGGTCCGGGAAAGTTTGGAACAGGGGGATTCTAGCAGCCATCTTGATCACTTTTGCTCAAAATCCCCCAATCGGGCCGCCATTGGCGGCAATGCTTGCTCAGTTGGGGTAGTTGTCGCCGGCAACCGGGCGATTCCCGGGTCCGTTTTCCGCCTCGTCATCGGGCTCGGGCAGGCCCTGGCCGTCGCTTCCCGCCGCCAGCCCGCCACCGTCCAGCCGGGGATCGTACGGCGCCGGCTCGCCCGGCCGGGTGGCCAGCCACTGGGCCACTTCGACGATGGCCTCGCGCAGCGCGTCCAGGCCCAGGCCGTCGCGCGCCGACAGGAATACCCGCGTCGGCACGCCGTCCTCGTTCCGCTCCACGCGCGGGCCCAGTTCCAGCAGTTCGGGCGCCGCGTCGATCTTGTTCATGACCACGATCTGCGGGATGTCCAGCGCGTCGATTTCCGCCAGCACCCGGTTCACCTGCTCGATCTGCTCGTGGCGCACGGCGCTGGACGCGTCCACCACGTGCAGCAGCAGGTCGGCGTGCACGGTTTCGTCCAGCGTGGCGCGGAACGCCGCCACAAGCTGGGTCGGCAGGTCGCGGATGAAGCCGACCGTATCCGACAGCACGACGTTGCCCAGCCCGTCCAGGAACAGGCGCCGGGACGTCGTATCGAGCGTCGCAAAAAGCTGGTCCGCGGCGTATGCCCGGGCCTTCGTCAGCGCGTTGAACAGCGTCGACTTGCCGGCGTTGGTATAACCGACCAGCGAAATGCTGAGCGTATCGTTGCGGGCGCGGGCGCGGCGCTGGGTATGGTGTTGGCGCTGCAGCCGCGCCAGATCAGTCTTGAGCCGCTTGGCGCGGTCGTCCAGCATCCGGCGGTCCAGTTCGAGCTGCCGCTCGCCGGGGCCGCCGCGCATGCCGATCCCGCCCTTCTGCCGCTCCAGGTGGCTCCACGCCCGCACCAGGCGCGACGCCTGGTATTGCACCTGCGCCAGTTCCACCTGCACCTTGCCGACGTGGCTCTGCGCGCGCTGGCCGAAGATATCGAGGATCAGGCCGGTCCGGTCGATCACGTGGCGGCGCAGGAACCGTTCGAGGTTCCGCTGCTGGGCCGGGCTCAGCGCGTGGTTGAACACCACCACGTCGGCATCCAGCGCGTCCGCCGCCTCCTTGAGCTCCTCGGCCTTGCCGGAGCCGATGAACAGCGCCGGGTCGGGGCGCGAACGCTTGCCGGTCAGCGTGTGCACCGGCACCGAGCCGGCCGTGGTGGTCAGCAGCGCCAGTTCGGAAAGGCTTTCCTGGAAATCATGCTTGCCGAAATCCACGCCGACGAGGATTGCGCGCGAGGGATCGGTCTGGGAAGTAGCTCTGGGTTGCAAGCGGGTGGACGCGGGGCGCCGGATAAATGTTGGAAACGGTGGGAAATCCGATTGTCAAGACAATGGTCGCGACCACGGGCCGCGGCGCGGCAACCTGTCGCATCGGGCGGCCGTCAGGCAGCGGGACAGGTGCGGAATCGATCGGAAACCGGAATTTGAAGAGGCGGCCCGTTCGGGGCAACGCTGGCGGCTCGCGCCGGAGGACGGCGGGACAGGAACGTGCAGCGTGGACGGCCGCATGGCAATGCGGCCACCCACAAATGAGGGAAAATCAGCCCTCGGAGGAATCATCCACACGGAAATTGACCGCGCGCGCCGGCACGACGGTGGAAATCGCATGCTTGTACACCATTTGGGTCACGGTGTTGCGCAGCAGGACGACATACTGGTCGAACGACTCGATATTGCCTTGCAGCTTGATGCCATTGACGAGGTAGATGGAAACCGGCACGTGCTCTTTGCGCAGCGCGTTAAGGAACGGGTCTTGTAGCAATTGCCCTTTGTTGCTCATGGCACACTCCAAAATTATAGATTTAGTGATGGATCATGGGGACGAAAGTCCCCGGTTCAAGTCAGTTGGCGCAAAAACGCGCCAGAAAAAAGATCAAAACGGTACCAAGCTGGCATCAACGCGCAGGGCTCCCCCTGCTACCGTGAATTTAGCCGCAGTTCCAAACGAACGCAAACGAAACTTCGGACGAGGATGGGCACCTTTCTGGCTCAATCCTTCGAGTCCGCGTACGGGTTTTTGTTCGTACGGAATTCGATGCGCAATGGCGTGCCCTTGAGCTTGAACGCCTCGCGGAAGCGGTTCTCCAGGTAGCGCTTGTAGGCATCGGTCACGTTCTGCAGGCCGTTGCCGTGGATGACCACGATGGGCGGGTTGGAACCACCCTGGTGCGCGTAGCGCAGCTTGGGCCGCGACACGCCGGCGCGCTTGGGCTGCTGGAATTCCACTGCCTCGTGCAGCACGCGCGTGAGCTGCGGCGTGGGCAGCTTCACCATCGCGGCAGCGTACGCATCGTCGACCGAACGCAGCAGCGCGCCGATTCCGGTGCGCTCCTTCGCCGAGACGAAGTGGAAGTTCGCAAAGCCCAGGAACTGCAGCTTGCGCTCCAGGTCGTGCTTCACGCGGTCGCGCTGGTGGCCGTCCAGGCCGTCCCACTTGTTCACGCCCACGACGAGCGCGCGGCCCGATTCGACGATGAAGCCGGCGATATGGGCGTCCTGCTCGGAGATGTCCTGCTGGGCGTCCAGCAGCAGCACCACCACGTTGGCATCGGCAATCGACTGCAGCGTCTTGACCACCGAGAACTTCTCGATGGCCTCGAACACCTTGCCGCGCTTGCGCAGGCCGGCCGTGTCGATCAGCGTGTACGGCTTGCCGCCGCGCTCGAACTCCACGTAGATGGCGTCGCGCGTGGTGCCCGGCATGTCGAACGCGATCACGCGCTCCTCGCCGATCAGCGTGTTGACCAGCGTGGACTTGCCCACGTTGGGCCGCCCGACGATGGCGATCTTGGTGCCACGCTGGTTGGCCTCGGCTTCCTCGGCCAGCTCGGGCCGCTCCTGCACGGCCAGTTCCAGCGCCTCGTCCACCAGTTCGCGCACGCCGTCGCCGTGCGTGGACGAGATCGCGTACGGATCGCCCATGCCCAGCTCGTAGAAGTCCGCGGCCACCGAGGTGTACTTCATGCCTTCGGCCTTGTTGACCGCCAGCATGATGCGGCGGCCGGTCTTGCGCAGGTAGTCCGCGATCACGCGGTCCTGTGGCGCCAGGCCCAGGCGGCCGTCCACCAGGAAGATGACGACGTCGGCCTCCACCACGGCCTGGCGGGTCTGCTTGGCCATTTCGGCGACGATGCCGTCCTTGGCCACGGGCTCGAAGCCGCCCGTGTCGATCACGATGAACGGACGATCGCCGATGCGGCCCTCGCCATAGTGGCGGTCCCGCGTCAGGCCCGGCAGGTCGGCGACGAGTGCGTCGCGCGAGCGGGTCATCCGGTTGAATAGCGTCGACTTGCCCACATTAGGGCGGCCGACGAGTGCGATAACTGGTTTCATGCAATAAATGGGAACAGGGGGCGGCCTGCGCCGTCCCCCAGCAACTCCGGAGTCATGTTGAGCCGACAACCGCCGTGGGCATCACGGCTGGCCACGTTTGTCGGGCGTCCTGTCGGGGGGCAAGTCGGAGCCAGACGCTCCGTCCCGCCGTGTTGCACGACCAGGGATCATGCTACCGGATTGGCGCCGGCCGTGCGACAGGGGCACGGCCGGGCCGCGTGCGCCAGCACGCGGTACGATGGCGGCCCCGGCACGGGCCGCCGCTGGCAATCAGTTCGGCACGAAGCCGTACACGTCGCCGTCGCGGGTCTGGACCACCAGGGTCTGCCCGGCGATGACCGGCGCCGCGCTGATGGCGCTGCCGTCGGTCTTCATGCGCGCGACGATCGTGCCGTCTTCCCGCGACAGGAAGTGCACGAAACCTTCATAGTCGCCCACCACCACCGAGCGGCCGATCGTGGCCGGCGCACCAAGCTGGCGATAGCGCAGGTCCGTATTCTTCCAGCGCTCGTTGCCGTTCTGACGATCGAATGCGAACACCGCCGACGTCTCGTCGCTGGAGAACAGCGAATTCTCATCCTGGGCCAGGCCCATCGGCGACGAGAAATCCTTGCCCCACTGCGGCTGGCCGTTGGCCAATTCCAGGCAGGCAATCCGGCCCTGGAACGTCGTGGCGCAGACCTGGCGGCCCAGCACGGCCGGCACGCCGGTCACGTCGTTCAGGCGCTCGATTTCCGACACGCCCTTCGGATAGGACACGGTGCTTTCCCACCGCAGCACGCCGTTGCCCGGGGCCAGCACGCCCAGCTTGCCACCCGGAAAGCCGGTCACGATGCCGTCGCCGGCATAGACCATCCCCATCGCGGCGCGCAGGTTCAGCGCGGCCTGCGAGCGCTGGTAGATCCAGCGGCGGTCGCCGGTGCCGGCGTCCAGCCCGATGACGCGCGTATCGGTCGTACGCACCACCACCAGGCCGTTGCCGACCAGCGGCGCCGACAGGACTTCGCCATTGACCTGCTTCTTCCAGATCTGCTTGCCGGACTTGTCGAACGCGTAGATCGCGCCCTTCTCGCCCGCGACGGCGGTGGTCTCGCCGTCCGAACCGGGGCCCGACGTCAGGTCGCGGTCGGTCTTGGCCTTCCACAGCGTCTGGCCGCTGGCCGCGCTGATTGCCATCACCGTCCCGCTCTTGCCGGACACGTACACCGCATCGCCAGCCGCCACGGGCGCCATCACATACGGGCCACTCTTGCCCACGTCGGCCTTCCAGGCCTGCTTGACCGACAGCGTGGCCGACACCGGCTTCAGCTCGGTGGGCGGATGCTTGTTTTCCTTGCTGAACAGCGAGCAGCCCGCCAGCAGGCCCAGGCAGGTGCCGGCCACGAGCGTGCGGGTTGCGGCTGTGCGAAGTAATGACGTCATAGGATGCGTTCCGATATTTTTTGAGAGGGTCCGCGGTCCGCTCACGCGGTGCCCAGCGCGTCGAGCTTGAACTGGATGATCTGGCGCATGCCGGCTTCGCCGGTGCCCAGCTTTTCCAGCGCACGGCGGTAGGCGGTGCGGGCCTCGTCACGCTTGTCCTGGGCGGCCAGCAGGTCGCCGCGGCGGTCCGCGAACAGCGCTTCGTACTGCGCCGGCGCGTCCTTGAGCAGCGCCAGGCCCTGGTCGTACGCCTTCTCGTCGAGCAGGATGCCGGCCAGGCGCACGCGCGCCACCGGGGCGTAGTCTTCGCCACCGTGGTCGATGGCCCACTGGAGCTGGGTCTTGGCGCCTGCCAGGTCGCCGGCCTCGTACAGCACCTTGGCGGCGGTCAGCGCGCTCATCGGGCCGTAGGCGGTGCGGCCGAACTTGTCTTCGAGGTCCGTGGCGGCGCGCTTGACGCGGTCGGCGTCGCGCGCTTCGGCGGCCTTCGTCACCTGCTCGTAGAGCTGCGCGGCATCACCGGCCTGCGAGCGCTGCCAGTACTTCCAGCCGGACCAGCCCGCAAAGGCCAGCAAGAGCACAATGACCGCCCACGTGACGGCGTTGCCGTACTGTGCCCACCAGGCCTTGAGGCTCTCAAGCTGTTCCTGTTCTTCTAGATCGTAAGCCATGTCGAGGCAGTTACCTGCGTTGGTTGAAATTGACACGGCCGCTTCCTTCCAGGACAGCGGCCGTGCGGCACTTGTCTGACGACGCGCCTGTTGCCCGACGTCCTTATTGCTCGTCGTCCTCGTCGTCGTCCGCTTCCAGCGCGTCCACCATCCGTTCGATGATGAACTCCACCACGGTCTCGGCCGGGATGCTGGTCTGCGGACCGCCCTCGGCGGCGTTGCCGCTGCGCAGTTGCTTGACCGCCACCGTGCCGCCGGCGATTTCGTCGTCGCCAATGATAACGGCAAAGGAGGCGCCGCTCGCGTCGGCGCGCTTCATCTGCGACTTGAAGCTGCCGCTCTTGCCGTCGGGCGTGGCGTGGAAGAGCACGTCCAGGCCGGCGTCACGCAGCCGTTCGGCCGCGATCATCGCCTGCTCGCTGGCGGCCTGGCCCTGGTGGACCATGTACACGTCGCAGCCCTGGGCCTCAGGGGTCAGCTTTTCCTCGCGCAGCAGTTCGATGATGCGCTCGATGCCCATGGCCCAGCCGCACGCCGGCGCGGGCTTGCCGCCCATCTGCTGGATCAGCGGATCGTACCGGCCACCGCCCGCGATCGTGCCCTGGGCGCCCAGCTTGTCGGTGATCCATTCGAACACCGTCAGGTTGTAGTAGTCCAGGCCGCGCACCAGGCGCGGGTTGATCTTGAACGGGATATTGTTGGCCTTCAGGATGCGCTGGACGCCCTCGAAGTGCGCCAGCGACTCGGCACCCAGGAAGTCGATCAGCTTGGGCGCGTTGGCGGCCATCTCCTGCAGCGCCGGATTCTTGGTGTCCAGCACGCGCAGCGGATTGGTGTACAGGCGGCGCTTGCCATCCTCATCGAGGATGTCCTTGAAGCCTTCCAGGTACTTGACCAGTTCCTCGCGGTGCGCGGCGCGCTCGTGCGCCTGGCCCAGCGAATTCAGCTCCAGCCGCACGCCGGTCAGGCCCAGGTCGTCCCACAGGCGCTGGCACATCAGGATGATCTCGGCATCCACGTCCGGGCCGGCAAAGCCCAGCGCCTCGGCGCCAAGCTGGTGGAACTGGCGATAGCGGCCGCGCTGCGGCCTTTCGTGGCGGAACATCGGGCCCGTGTACCAGAGGCGCTTGGGGCCGTCGTACAGCAGGTTGTGCTCGATGGTCGCGCGCACGGCCGCGGCGGTGCCTTCCGGGCGCAGCGTCAGGTTCTCGCCATTGAGCGCGTCGGTGAAGGAATACATCTCTTTCTCGACGATGTCGGTCACCTCGCCAATGCCCCGCACGAAGAGCTGCGTATGCTCGACGATCGGCGTGCGGATCTGCTGGTAGCCATAGGCGCGCAGCATGCTGCGCGCGGCGTTGTCGAACAGTTCCCACAGCGGGGCATCGGCGGGCAGCATGTCGTTCATGCCCTTCACGCCCTGCAGTGCCTTGTCGGCCTTCGTCTTGTCTTCGCTCATGTTCTCTTCGTGATACCGGTGGTGTCCTGGCGCCCCTGCGCTCAGGCCACCGCTTCCTGTTGCTTGGCCTGCTTCGCGTCGGGACCGTAGTGCGTGCGGACGTATTCGTCCACGATCGCCTGGAAGTCCTGGGCAATATTGTCACCGCGCAGCGTCTTGACCTTGACGCCGTCGACGAACACCGGCGCGGCCGGCGATTCGCCCGACCCCGGCAGCGAGATGCCGATGTTGGCGTGCTTGCTTTCGCCCGGGCCGTTGACGATGCAGCCCATCACGGCCACATCCATTTCCTCCACGCCGGGGTACTGGTCCTTCCAGACCGGCATCTGCTCGCGCAGGTACGACTGGATGCTGGCGGCCAGCTCCTGGAACGTCGTGCTCGTGGTGCGGCCGCAGCCCGGGCAGGCAATCACCATCGGCGTGAAATTGCGCAGGCCCATGGTCTGCAGGATTTCCTGGCCGACGTAGACCTCCTTCTCGCGCGGCGCGCCCGGTTCCGGCGTCAGCGAGATGCGGATCGTGTCGCCGATGCCTTCCTGCAGCAGCACCGACAGCGCGGCCGTCGAGGCCACGATGCCCTTGCTGCCCATGCCGGCCTCGGTCAGCCCCAGGTGCAGCGCGTATTCGCAGCGGCGCGACAGCTCGCGGTAGACCGCCACCAGTTCCTGCACCTGCGACACCTTGCACGACAGGATGATCTGGTTGCCCGGCAGGCCGATTTCCTCGGCCTTCTGCGCCGATTCGATCGCCGACGTGATCAGCGCCTCGACCATCACGCTCTGCGCGGGCCACGGCTCGGCGCGCTGGGCGTTCTCGTCCATGATGCGCGCGAGCAGGTCCTGGTCCAGGCTGCCCCAGTTCACGCCGATACGCACCGGCTTGTTGTAGCGGCACGCCATCTCGATCATCTCGGCGAACTGCTTGTCGCGCTTGGCACCCTTGCCCACGTTGCCGGGGTTGATGCGGTACTTCGACAGCGCCTGCGCGCACTCGGGATAGTCGTGCAGCAGCGTGTGGCCGTTGTAGTGGAAGTCGCCCACCAGCGGCACGTTCACGCCCATCCGGTCCAGCTGTTCGCGGATGGCCGGCACGGCGGCGGCGGCCTCGGGCGTGTTCACGGTGATCCGGACGATCTCCGACCCGGCGCGCGCCAGTTCCTTGATCTGGATGGCCGTGCCGATGGCGTCGACCGTGTCCGTGTTCGTCATCGACTGCACGCGCACCGGTGCGCCGCCGCCGATCGTCACGATGTTGTCGCCCCACGCGACGCTGGCCTGGCGCGACACGCGGCGTGGCAGCGGACCCGGGATCACCGGTTGGGAAGCTTTCTGGTGCATTGCGTTACCACCTTCAAATGGCATGGCTGATTGCGCGGCCCGGCCGCATTACTGCAGGGTCAGGCGCGCCACGTTGTTCCGGTCGGCGGCCTTGAAGTTGACCGGCGCGCCATTGTGCGCCATCGACTCCACGCCCTTCACGTTGCCGAGCACGACCTTGTAGGGACCACCCGCGCCGCTGCCGGCCACGGCGTCGCCGGCCTTGCCGGTGCCGCCCATGATGACCTTGCCGGTGCGGTCGCGCACTTCGTACCAGGTATCGGCGGCAAAGCGGATCTGGACCGCGCCGTCACCGGTGGCGGCCGGTGCGGCCGGCGCACCAGGCGTGGCGGCCGTGGCCGTCGCGGGCACCTGCACCGGCTGGGCCGCAGGCTTGTCCTGCGGCAGGCCCACCGCGCCGCCAGTGGCCAGCGGCATGCCGGTGGCGGTGGTCGGCGTGGTCGTCGTCGTTGTCGTCGTCGTAGCCGATGCGGGCGACGCCTCGGACGGCGCGGGCGAATCGTTGCCGGCCATCACCGGCGGCAGCGCGGCCGATACCGTGCCGTCACCGTTGCTTTGCGTCCCGCCCTCTTCCGCCGGCTTGTCGGCCGCGCGGTCGCCGGCCGGCGCATCGGCGGCGGCCTGATTGTGCGATTCCAGCCAGGCCTTGGCATGGTCGTAGCCGAAGTACACGCCGGCGCCAGCCAGCGCCAGCACGCAGACCAGCCACAGCCAGCGGCCACCGGCGCCGCCCGTGCCCTTGGCCTTGCCGCCAAAGCGCTTGCGGTCGTCGAACGCCTGGTTCAGCGCGCCTTCATGCCGACGGGTGATGCCGGTTACCGGCATGGCCTGCGCCTGGGCATGGTATTGGCCCAGCAGGCCATCGATATTGATCTGCAGCGTGCGCGCATAGGCCCGCATCACGCCCTTGGCGAACGTCACGTCCGCCAGGCTCGACACATTGCCCGCCTCGATCGCCACCAGCTTGCTCGGCGCCACCTTCAGCCGTGCGCCGACATCCTCCAGCGACAGGCGTTGCGCCTCGCGACCCTCTTTCAGTTGCGCCCCGATCTCGCGGGCCACTGCCTCGCGGTCGGAGTCTGTCGCGCCGCCTGCAACTTGCGTTGCGGCCTGGCTGCCGGCGCGCTCTTCTTCATTCATCCCAAGCTCCTCTCTCGTATGCGGTCAGCTCGCGCGAATCGGGGAAACGGTTACGCAGTTCCGCGATCATCGCGCCCTGCGTCTGGGTATCGCCCTGCCGATGGGCAATGCGCGCACCCAGCCAGAGGGATTGCGCGGTGGCAAAACGGCTGCCGTTGATGCGGCCAGCGAACTGCCGGGCTTGTCCCATGTCCCCGCGCTGGAAATACAGTTGCGCGAGATTCATGAGCACTGACGGATCATTCCGGTCATATCCGTAGGCCGTCTGCAGATATTTTTCTGCCCCGGCAAAGTTGCCGTGGCGCAATTCGCAGACGCCCAGGTTGGTCAGCGGCTTGATCGGCCCATTGGCCGACGGGGCCTGCACGGCGCGTTCCAGCGTCGCCTTGCCCTCGGCGTAGCGGTTGGTCTGGCACTGGAACCAGCCGTAGTTGTTCAGGATGTCCGGGTCGCCCGCGCGCATGCCCAGCGCGGTACGGAAGCTGTCCTCGGCCAGCGCGTTCTCGTTCATGCCCATGTAGATCAGGGCGCGTACGTGATAGGCGTCGACGTTGGCCGGATCGATCGCGATGGCCTGCTTGACCTCGTCAAGCGCCACCGGGTACTGGCGCGCCTCCAGGTACTGCGTCGCCAGGCGCAGCCGGAGCGCGGCGCGCTTGTTCGCGGCGGTCTGGTCGGAAGCGGTCTTGATGTCCTGCGTGGGCCCGGCGGGCAGCGTGCAGGCGGACAGCATCAACAGCCCTGACAGGGCAGCGACAAGCAGACGGATCATGCAGGACGGGCCTCCCGAGCGCTGCCGGCAACCACCGGCACCAGTGGCGTGATCTTGCCGAACTTGCCGCGCTCGGCCAGGCGGGTGCGATCCATGACCTCGCCGGCCAGCTGGCCGCACGCGGCGTCGATGTCGTCGCCACGGGTCTTGCGGATCGTCGTGACGATCCCCGCGTCCATCAGCACCTGGGCGAAGCGGCGGATCTGCTCGTTGTTCGAGCGCTTCAGCCCCGACTCGGGGAACGGATTGAACGGGATCAGGTTGAACTTGCATGGCACGTCGGCCACGAGCTTCAGCAGTTCCCGGGCGTGCTCGACCGTGTCGTTGACGTTGTCGAGCATGCAGTATTCGAAGGTGATGAAATCGCGCGGCGCGAACTCAAGGTAGCGGCGGCATGCCGCCATCAGTTCGGCCAGCGGATACTTGCGGTTCAGCGGCACCAGCACGTCGCGCAGCGCATCGTTCGAGGCGTGCAGCGACACGGCCAGCGCCACGGGCAGGTCCTTTGCCAGGCGGTCCATCATCGGCACCACGCCGGACGTGGACAGCGTCACGCGGCGGCGCGACAGCCCGTAGGCGTTGTCGTCGAGCATCAGCCGCATGGCCGGCACGACGGCATCGTAGTTCAGCAGCGGCTCGCCCATGCCCATCATCACCACGTTGGAGATGACACGGTCGTCCTTGGGGCCGCGGCCCAGTTGCTCGCGCATGGCGAACTCGGCCATCCAGAGCTGGCCGATGATCTCGCCCGTGCTGAGGTTGCGCGAGAAGCCCTGCTTGCCGGTGGAACAGAACCGGCAGTTGACGGCGCATCCGGCCTGGGACGACACGCACAGCGTGCCGCGCGTGTCCTCGGGGATGTACACCGTCTCCACCGCGTTGCCGGCGCCCACGTCGAGCAGCCACTTGCGCGTGCCGTCGGCGGACAGGTTGTCCGTGATGATGGCAGGCGCCCGGATCTCGGCCCGCGTCGCGAGCTTTTCGCGCAGCGACTTGGCGAGATCCGACATGGCGTCGAAGCGGCTGGCGCCGAACTGGTGGATCCAGCGTTGCAGCTGCCGTGCACGGAACGGCTTCTCGCCGAGCTCGCCGCAATAGGCGGTGAGCGCGTCCGCGTCGAGATCGAGCAGGTTGACGAGAGAGTTCATGACGGCAGTTTCCAGCGTTGCTACAGGTTCAGTCGTGATGTCAGAGACAATCAGCGGCTGTAAACGTTCATGCCCGGGAAGAAGAACGACACTTCCACGGCAGCCGTCTCGGCGGCGTCCGAGCCGTGCACGGCGTTCGCGTCGATGCTGTCGGCGAAGTCGGCGCGGATGGTGCCCTTCTCGGCCTTCTTCGGGTCGGTGGCGCCCATCAGCTCACGGTTCTTGGCAATGGCGTTCTCGCCTTCCAGCGCCTGGATCATGACCGGGCCCGAGACCATGAAGTCCACCAGGTCCTTGAAGAACGGACGCTCCTTGTGCACTGCGTAGAACTGCTCGGCTTCGCCGCGCGACAGGTGCACCATCTTGGCAGCAACGACTTTCAGGCCGGCGGCCTCGAAACGGGCGTAGATCTGGCCGATAACGTTCTTGGCCACGGCATCCGGCTTGATAATCGACAGGGTGCGTTCGATCGCCATGAAAAACTCCGAAAAATGAAGGGGTTACAAATGGATTAAACGTGCAATTCTAGCACGACCGCATGGCGGATTCGAGCGCGTGCCGGCATGACTTGAAAGACGCCCGGACGCACCGGCACCGTGCCGCCGATTATGCGCCGGAAAGCACATTACATTGTTGAAATGCGGGAACAGATACCCGGCACTTGCGTCAAAATGTCTGCGTTTTCGGAAAACAACTACTGACAAGGGTAATTGTCAAGACAAGGGCCCTTGCAAATCCGCGGGCGCGATGCCACATTGGCGCTGTGCGGCCGGGTTGCCCCGGCGCCTCACGTATCTCAGATGACAGGAGTCATGATGAACAACAAGCTGAATACCTATGGATTCGGCAACAGCGCGGGCGTGACCGATGTGGCCGTCCGCAACCGGGTCCTACGCAATACCTACTGGCTGCTGGCCATCTCGATGATCCCGACCGTGCTCGGCGCGTGGATCGGCGTGGCCGCCGGCTTTGCGGGCCTGGTCGCCGGCAGCCCGGGGCTGTCCGCCATCCTGTTCCTGGCCGTCGCGTTCGGCTTCATGTTCGCCATCGAGAAGACCAAGAACAGCAGCATGGGCGTGGTCCTGCTGCTGGCCTTCACGTTCTTCATGGGCCTGATGCTGGCGCGGATCCTGAGCCTGACGCTGTCGTACTCGAACGGCCCGGCGCTGATCATGTACGCGTTCGGCGGCACCGCGGCCGTGTTCGGCGTGATGGCGACGATCGCCACGGTCAGCAAGCGCGATTTCTCGGGCCTGGCCAAGTTCCTGTTCGTCGGCGTGATCCTGCTGATCCTGGCCAGCATCGCCAACATCTGGCTGCAGCTGCCGGCGCTGATGATCACGCTGTCGGTCATCGCCATCGCGATCTTCTCGATCTTCATCCTGATCGACGTGCAACGCGTGGTGAACGGCGGCGAGACCAACTACATCACCGCCACGCTGGCGATCTACCTGGACGTCTACAACGTCTTCGTGAACCTGCTGGCCCTGCTGGGCATCTTCGGCGGCAACCGCGACTGAGCGGCGCCGCACCCAATGAAACAGCCGCCCTCGGGCGGCTGTTTTTTTGTCCGGTCCCGTCGCGCCAGGGCTCAGTCGCGGTCGAACACGGCGATCGATTCGACGTGGGACGTGTGCGGGAACATGTTGACCACGCCCGCACCGCTGAGCCGGTATCCGGCCTCGTGCACCAGCAGGCCGGCGTCGCGCGCCAGCGTGGCCGGGCTGCACGACACGTAGACGATCCGCTTCGGCAGCAGGTCGCTGCCGGCCTGGTTCAATTCGCCAAGCGCCTTGCAGACGGCCAGCGCGCCCTCGCGCGGCGGATCGACCAGCCAGCGGTCGAACCGGCCCAGCGCCGCGATGTCCTCGGCGGTCACCTCGAACAGATTCCGGCACGCGAACGACGTCTTGCCGGCCAGCCCGTTGTACTCGGCATTGGCCAGCGCGCGCGTGGTCAGCGCCTCGCTGCCCTCGATGCCCATCACCGATGCGCCCTGCGTGGCCAGCGGCAGCGTGAAGTTGCCGATGCCGCAGAACAGGTCCAGCAGGCGGTCAGACGGCTGGGCGTCCAGCAGGCGCAGCGCCCGGCCGATCAGCACGCGGTTGATCTGATGGTTGACCTGGGTGAAATCGGTCGGCTTGAACGGCATGCGGATGCCGAACTCGGGCAGCGTGTAGGCCAGTTCCTGCTCGGCCGGGTAGAACGGGTAGACCGTGTCGGGGCCCTTGGGCTGGAGCCAGAACTGCACGCCGTGCTGGTCGGCGAAGGCGCGCAGCAGGTCCTTGTCGGCATCGGTCAGCGGTTCCAGAATCCGCAGGACCAGCGCGGTCACCTCGTTGCCGACGGCCAGTTCGATCTGCGGCATGCGGTCGCGGATCGACAAACCCGTCACCAGTTCCCGCAGCGGCACCAGCATCGCCGACACGTGCGGCGGCAGGATCTCGCAGCGCGTCATGTCGGCCACGTAGCTGCTCTTGCGCTCGTGGAATCCCACCAGCACCCCGCCCTTCTTGGCCACGTAGCGGACCGTCAGCCGCGCCCGGTAGCGATAGCCCCAGTCCGGGCCGGCGATGGGACGAAACACCACATCGGGCTTGACCTTGGACAGGTGCCAGAGGTCGTCTTCCAGCACGCGCTGCTTGATGGCTAGCTGCGCGCGCGCGTCCAGATGCTGCATCGAGCAGCCGCCACAGACGCCAAAGTGCTGGCAACCGGGCGTCACGCGCATCACCGACGACTGCCTGATCTCGACCAGATGGGCCTGCTCGTAGCTCGGCTTGCGCCGGTAGCTCCGGTAGGCCACGGTCTCGCCGGGCAGCGCGCCTTCGACGAAGATCACCTTGCCGGGCGTGCCGTCCTCGTTTTCCAGGCGGCCGACGCCACGCGCCTCCATGTCGAGGCTGTGGATCGAGACCACGGGATCGGCGGGCACGGGCGTGGCGGATGCGGCGGGTGCGGCACCCGGCTGGCCCGCTTGCTCGGGCTGGGGAGTAACGACGGCTTGAGACACCAGAGGGACCTGACGTATTGTTTTGCGAAAGCGCGATTGTAGTCCAGTCATCGCGCCGTCACGAAGCAGCACGTCACAGGAGAGACGGCGATGGAACTCGTTTCCTGGAATATCCAGTGGGGACGCGGCGCGGACGGCAAGGTCGACCTTGCGCGCACCGTTCGCACGATCCGCGGCATGGCGGACGCCGATGTCATCTGCCTGCAGGAAGTGACGCGCGGCTTTTCCGACATCGACGGGAATCCGCAGCGTGACCAGGTGGCGGAGCTGACCGCGCTGCTGCCGGGCTATCGCGTGATCTTTGCGCCCGGCGTTGACCGGACGCACGGCGACGGCACGCCGCGCCAGTTCGGCAACGTCATCGCCACGCGGCTGCCCGTGCGCGAGATCTTTCGCCATGCCCTGCCCTGGCCGGCCGATCCCGATGTCGCGTCGATGCCGCGCGTGGCGCTGGAAGTCACCGTGCTGGCAGGCACCAGCCCGCTGCGCGTCATCTGCACGCATCTGGAGTACTACTCGAAGCCCCAGCGCGAGGCCCAGGCCGACGCGCTACGCCAGTGGCACACCGAGGCGTGCGACCACGCGCGCCGGCCGGGCAAGTCCGAGAAGAAGCCGGGCCCGTTCACGCCCGAGCCGCGCCCCACCGCCGCGGTGCTGTGCGGCGACTTCAACAGCAAGCCCGATGACGTGGCCTACCGGCGCGTGCTGGAGCCGTACAGCGACGGCACGGTGAACTGGCAGGATGCCTGGTGCCAGATGCACCCGGACCAGGACCATGCGCCAACCTGCGGGCTGTACGACAAGGAACAGTGGCCCGAGCCGGCGTTCGCATGTGATTTCGTCTTCGTGACCGAAGACCTGCTGGGCGATGTCAGGCGCTGCGAGGTCGATGCCGGCACCGATGCATCGGACCATCAGCCAATCCACCTGAGCCTGGCGCGCTAAAGGCCGGGAAGGCCGGAATTGCGAGGCTGGGCGCCTCAGTCCTCGTCCTCGGCCTCGGGGGCCATCGGCTGGAGCCGGAACGCGCGCAGGTACTGCATCCACTGCTCGCCCGGCAGCTCGGCCAGCGTCTCCTGCACCAGCGACACTTCCATGTCGAACTCGCGCGGCGACAGCCCGCCGCGCATCAACTGGAAGCGGCAGTACATCAGGTACGTGTTGACGACGTCGGTCTCGCAGTAGTCGCGGATCTCGGCAAGCCGGCCCTGCTGGAACGCCTGCCAGACCATGCTGCCGTCCATGCCCATCTTGCCGGGAAAGCCGCATAGCTTTGCCAGGTCATCGAGCGGCGCGCTGGCCCGCGGCTGGTACATCGCCAGCAGGTCCATCAGGTCCAGGTGCCGCATGTGGTAGCGGCTGATGTAGTTGTTCCACTTGAAGTCGCGGCTGTCGTCGTCGCGGCCTTCGCCCATTTCCCAGTAGCGCGGCGCGGCCACGCCGTGCACGAGACCACGGTAGTGCAGCACGGGCAGGTCGAAGCCGCCGCCGTTCCATGACACCAGTTGCGGGCTGTAGCGGGCAATCAGCTCGTAGAACTTCTGGATCAGCGTGGCTTCCCCGTCCTCGGGCGTCCCCAGCGATCCGACGTGGAACACCGCGGAGCCGTCGCGTTGCGTGCGGCGCAGCACGCACGAAATGGCGGCCACGCGCTGCAGGTAATGGGGCAGGAAATCGGAACCGGTTTTCTCGCGGCGCGCAGCAAACGCATGCTCGGCCACTTCGGCGTCGCTCATTGCTGCGGGATGGTCGTGCAAACGGCGCAGGCCGTCGACATCGGGAATCGTCTCGATGTCGAATACCAGCACAGGGGTCATAAAACGGCGTCCTTCCTTACACCTTGCGAAGCGAAATGCCGCTTGAGCTTGACCAGCGCTTCCTGCTGGATCTGGCGCACGCGTTCGCGCGTCAGGCCCATTTCCTCGGCCAGCTCTTCCAGCGTGGCCGGCTCGATGTGGTTCAGGCCGAAGCGGCGCTCCACCACATAGCGATGCTTCTCCGACAGGCGCGCCAGCCAGAGCTTCATCAGGTTTTCGAGTTCGCGGTGGGCCACCTCCTGGTCGGGGGCGGCATTGTGCTCGTCGGACAGGAAATCAAGCAGGCTCGATCCCGGGTCGAGATCGAACGGCGTATCGAGCGAGGTGGTGTGTTCGTTGAGCGCCAGGACGTCCTGCACCTCGTCCGGCGTCTTGCCGAGGAGATGAGCGATGTCTTCCAGGCTGGCGTCGCGGCCGTCGGTGCCGCCCTTCTCCAGATGACGCTTGGCGCGCAGGACCTGGTTCAGTTCGCGGATGACGTGCACCGGCAACCGCACGGTGCGCGCCTGGTTCATGATGGCCCGCTCGATGCTCTGGCGGATCCACCACGTGGCGTAGGTCGAGAAACGGAAGCCGCGCGTCGGGTCGAACTTCTCGATCGCGTGCATCAGGCCCAGGTTGCCTTCCTCGATCAGGTCGAGCAGCGGCACGCCGCGGTTCAGGTAGCCCTTGGCGATGCTGACCACGAGGCGCAGGTTGCGCTCGATCATGACCTGCCGGGCCGAGAAGTCGCCGCCCTTGGCCAGCGTGGAGAAATGCAGTTCCTCCGGGGCCGACAGCAGCGGCTTGATGCTGATGCGATTCAGATAGTGCTGGACCGTATCGGCGGCCAGTTCGGTATGCAGGACGGTGCGGAAGTCGTCGGGCTCGGCGGCAGCCTCGGTCGTGCTTTCCTCCTCCTCGTCCTCGGACTCCTCTTCCTCGTCCTGGTCCGATTCTTCGGCGCTTATTTCGGCATTGCGCCGGCTGGCGCGCGACACGGGAGCGATGGGTTCGTCAGCCACCGGCACCATGTCCGATGCCGGGTCGGCTTCCGCCTCGTACACTCCGACGACCTCGTCATCGGATTGCGTTGCCACGCCAGCCTTGCCTTCCGGCTGCTTGGGACGACGGGTCCTGCTGACAACTCCGGATGAGACAGTTTTCTGGCGTGGCATGAAACCTCACTGTGGCGGTAGATACCGCATCGGATCGACCGGTTTTCCGTTCTTGCGAACCTCGAAATGCAGCTTGACCCTGTCAGTATCACTGTTACCCATTTCGGCAATCTTCTGGCCCTTGCGGACCGTTGACTGCTCTGCCACCAGCACCTTGTCGTTGTAACCGTAGGCGGTGAGATACGTGTCGTTGTGTTTGATGATGACAAGATTCCCGTAGCCGCGCAAGGGGCCTACGTGAATCACCCTACCCTCGTCGGCGGCCAGCACCGCATCGCCTTTCTTACCTGCGATATCGATGCCCTTGTTGCCCTTGTCGTCAAATTTACCAACCAGTTGGCCGCTGGCCGGCCAGACCAGCCGGATGTCGCCCGCCGGGGCCGACGCGGCACCGGATGCGGCGGCCACGGCGGCCGGCGCCGGGGCGCCCGGCACGGCAGATGCCGCGGGTGCGGACGACGCGCTCATCGGCGTGCCAACCGGGCGGGTCGCGTCGATCGGCTGCGCCTGCACGGTGCCCGGTGCCACGGGCACGGTGGCCACGCCCGGCGCGGCATTCACGTCGGCGCTCGGCGGCACCACGCGCAGCAGTTGTCCCACTTCGATCTGGTTGGCGTTGGCCATGTTGTTCCAGGCCGCCACGTCGCGGTAGGACTGGCCGTTCTCCAGCGCGATACGGTAAAGCGTATCGCCGCGCTTGACCCGATAGTATCCGGGCGGCGCCGGCTCGTTGGACACCGCCGCCGGCTGGGTGGCCACGCCCGAGGTGCGGTCCACCACCGGCGCGGGCATCGGGGAATTGGCGCAGGCGGCCAGCACGGCTGCCGCGGCCAGGACGCCCAGGTGTTGTCCGACTCGTGTGAAATTCTTCTGATTCACGATGTTGTGCATAGTTCGACTCAGATGGTGCCCGATTTTAAAGGCACAAAGAAGACAGCTTCAAGCGCGGTCCGGTGAAAACGATGCCGATTGAGGCGCTCGATCAGTAGCAGTTGCTGGGTCACCGTCTGGCCCGCGGCGCCGGTGCCGGGGGTCACGACGGGCGCGATCAGCCGGCCGCCGATGGCAAGCTGCTCCAGCAGGGCCTGCGGCACTTCCATGCCGGCCGCGGCGAGGATGATCGACGAGAACGGCGCGGCCTGCGGCAGGCCCAGCATGCCGTCGCCGTAGTGCAGGCGGATGTTCGGCACCCGCAGCGGGCGCAGGTTCGCCTTGGCTTGTTCGTGTAGCGGACGGATCCGCTCGATGGAGAACACTTCCTGCGCGCACAGGCTCAGCACGGCCGCCTGGTAGCCGCAGCCGGTGCCGATCTCCAGCACGCGCGCCAGCGGCTGGTCGGGCGTCAGCCCTTCGCGCAGCAGCTCGATCATCCGCGACACCACCGACGGCTTGGAGATGGTCTGCTGATGGCCGATGGGCAGCGCGGCGTCCTCGTACGCCTGCGACGCCAGCCCCGGCTCCATGAACAGGTGGCGCGGCACCGTGGCGATGGCGCCAAGCACGCGCTCGTCGCGGATGCCGCCGGCCCGCAGCCGTGCCGCCAGCGCCGCGCGGGCGCGATCCGACGCCATGCCCCCGCCGCCGGCCGTGGCGGCCGACGCGCGCGCCTCCACCGCGCTGCCCGGCGCGGGCGGCGGCGCCGGCGGGGCGGCCGGCTTGCGCGGCTTCACCGTGGCGGGCGCCGGCGCGGCAACCGTGCGCTTGCCCACCGCGGGCAACCCGGCGGTGCGCGCGGGCGCGGGCTTGCGCTCGACCACCGCATCGAGCGGCAGCGGAAAGCGGGATCGGCGCGGCGTGGAACTCATTTCAGGGGCAAGGCAGGCAAGGATGGGATGACGACGATGGCGGCGGCCGCGCCACGGGCACGGCCATCGCCAAGAAACGGCCGGGCGGCGCGCGGCGCTGACACGCTCACCCCAGCCACTGTCCGATCTGTTCGAGCTGGCCGCGGTGCGTCAGGTCGAGCTGCAACGGCGTGAGCGAGACGTAGCCGTTGGCGGTGGCATGGAAATCCGTGCCTTCGCTCGCATCGCGCGCATCGCCGGCGGGGCCGATCCAGTAGATGGGATCGCCGCGCGGATTGGCCTGCTGGATCACGGGCTGCGACGGGTGCCGCTTGCCCAGCCGCGTGGCGCGCTGGCCGCGGATGTGTTCGTACGGCAGGTTCGGGATGTTCACGTTCAGCAGGAACGGCTCGCTCGGCGGCCGGGCAATCACCCGCTCGACGATCTCGCGCGCCACGCGCGCGGCGGCATCCACGTGCTCCCAGCCATGGTGCACCTGCGAGAACGCAATCGACGGGATGCCGAACAGGTAGCCCTCGATGGCGGCGGCCACGGTGCCCGAGTACAGCACGTCCTCGCCCATGTTCTGGCCCTGGTTGATGCCGGACACCACCAGGTCGGGCCGGTCTTGCAGCAGGCCGGTGAGCGCCACGTGCACGCAATCGGTCGGCGTGCCATTGATGTAGCGGAAGCCCTTCTGCACGCCCTCGCGCGCTTCGTAGACCGACAGCGGGCGCTGCAGCGTCAGCGAATTCGAGGCGCCGCTGTGGTTCTGTTCCGGGGCGATCACGGTCACGCGCGCCAGGGGCGCGAGCGCTGCGTGCAGGACGGCAAGGCCCGGCGCAAGGTAACCGTCATCGTTGGCAAGAAGGATATGCATGGCCGCGATTGTACCTGAGCAAGGGGCCGTCGGCGCCACCGCGGATGCACCGGAAACGGGACAATCCGGCCCCGGCCATGCGTCGCCCGAATGGGCGCCATGCAACGATTTGCTCGTGCAGAACGATCGTGCTTTTCTTGCGCTACACTTGCCCGACACCGTCCGGGGCCGCCCTCGCCCGCCCCGCGCGGACGCCGGCCCGGCCGGCCCGATCCGCACGACATCACACATGGGAGACAAGATGAAAGCCGTACTGTGCAAAGCCTGGGGTCCGCCCGATTCCCTGTCGCTGGAAACGCTGCCGGACCTCGTGCCGGGCGATGGCGAAGTCGTCATAGACGTCAAGGCCGCCGGCGTGAATTTCCCGGACGTGCTCATCATCCAGAACAAATACCAGGCCAAGCCGGAACTGCCGTTCTCGCCGGGTTCTGAACTGGCGGGCGTGGTCAACGCCGTTGGCGCCGGTGTTACACATGTGAAACCGGGTGACAAGGTCATCGCCTACCTGGGCAACGGCGCGTTTGCCACGCAGGCCAAGGCGCCGGCCAAGGCCGTGGTGCCGATGCCGCCCGGCATCGACTTCGACGTGGCCGCCGCGTTCACGCTGACCTACGGCACGTCGCACCACGCGGTGGTGGACCGTGGCGAACTGAAGGCCGGCGAGACCATGCTGGTGCTGGGCGCCGCCGGCGGCGTGGGGCTGGCGGCTATCGAGATCGGCAAGGCGATTGGCGCGCGCGTGATCGCGGCGGCGTCCACCGACGAGAAGCTGGCGGTCTGCAAGGCGCACGGCGCCGACGCGGTGATCAACTACAGCACCGAGGACCTGCGCGAGCGCATCAAGGCGCTGACCGACGGCAAGGGCCCCGACGTGATCTACGATCCGGTGGGCGGCATCTACGCCGAGCCGGCGTTCCGGTCCATCGCCTGGCGCGGCCGCTACCTCGTGGTGGGCTTTGCCAACGGCGAGATTCCGAAGATCCCGCTGAACCTGGCGCTGCTCAAGGGCGCGTCGCTGGTGGGCGTGTTCTGGGGCGACTTTGCGCGCCGCGAGCCCAAGGCCAACCAGGCCAACATGGCGCAGATGCTGGGCTGGATGCAGGAAGGCAAGATCCGGCCGCATATCTCGGCCCGGTATCCGCTGGACCAGGCGCCCCAGGCGCTCAAGGACATGGAGGCACGCAAGGTGACGGGCAAGATCGTCATCCAGCCGTAGCCACCGCGGCGGTCCGCTCCCCTCCCCGCCCGGCGGGCGAGGGGACCGCAGGTCCCGCCCAACGCTCAGCGCTCAGGCTCAGCGCCCACCGCTCAAAGCTTCTCCGTCTCCCCGCTCTTCGGCTGCCACTTCATCAGCCGCTTTTCCCCGGCCGTCACCATCCAGTCCAGCACCAGCGCAAACGCGGTCAGCACCACGATGCCCGCGAACACGGTGTTGATGTCGAACGTGCCTTCCGCCTGCAGGATCAGGTAGCCCACGCCGCGCGCCGAGCCCAGGTATTCCCCGACCACCGCGCCCACGAACGCCAGGCCCACCGAGGTGTGCAGCGACGAGAACACCCAGCTCGTGGCGCTGGGCAGGTACACGTGGCGCAGCAACTGCTGCCGGTTGGCGCCCAGCATGCGCGCGTTGGCCAGCACCACGGGGCTCACTTCCTTCACGCCCTGGTAGACGTTGAAGAAGACGATGAAGAACACCAGCGTCACGGCCAGCGCCACCTTCGACCAGATGCCCAGGCCAAACCAGACCGCGAAGATCGGCGCCAGGATCACGCGCGGCATCGAGTTGGCCGCCTTGACGTAGGGGTCGAGCACGGCCGACGTGAACGGGCTCAGCGCCAGCCACAGCCCCACGCCCAGCCCGGCCACGGTGCCAATGCCGAACGCCAGCACCGTTTCCAGCAGCGTCACGCCCAGGTGGATGTAGATGTCGCGCTCGACGATGAACCAGTTCCAGATGCGCTGCGCCACCATCAGCGGCTCGCCGAAGAAGAACGCCACCTGCTCGGAGCGCGTGGCCAGGTGCCACACGACCAGGATGACGACGAGAAGCAGCAGCTGCCAGACGCGCAGCATGCCTTGGGAATCAGCACGAAAAGCCATGATCTTGTTGTTGTCCGGTCGGGAGATTCAGGCCACCTTGCGCTGCTGCGCGTAGCCCTTGAGCACTTCCTCGCGCAGCACGTCCCAGATGGCGGCGTGCAGCTCCACGAAGCGCGGATGGTTGCGGATCTCGGCCACGTCGCGCGGGCGCGGCAGGTCGATCGTGAACTCGCCGATCGGATGCGTGCCCGGGCCGGCCGACAGCACCACCACGCGGTCGCTCATGGCGATGGCCTCGTCCAGGTCGTGCGTGATGAACAGCACGGCCTTGCGCTTGGCGGCCCAGAGCTCCAGCACCTCGTTCTCCATGAGCTGGCGCGTCTGGATGTCCAGCGCCGAGAACGGCTCGTCCATCAGGATGATGTCCGGGTCCATCACCAGCGTCTGCGCCAGGCTCACGCGCTTGCGCATGCCGCCCGACAGCTGGTGCGGATACCGGTCGCCAAAGCCGCCAAGGCCCACGCGGCGCAGCCATTCCTCGCCCTGCGCCACGGCGTCGGCGCGCGGCACGCCGCGGAACTCCAGGCCGGCGATGACGTTGTCCAGCGCGCTGCGCCAGGGCATCAGCGCCTCGGTCTGGAACATGTAGCCGGCGCGCCGGTTGATGCCGCGCAGCGGCTCGCCAAAGATGCGCACCTCGCCCGACGACGGCTCCAGCAGGCCGGCCGATACGTTGAGCAGCGTGCTCTTGCCGCAGCCGGTGGGACCCACCACCGACAGGAATTCGCCGGGCTGGATGGACATCGTGACATCGCGCACGGCGGTGTAGCGCTGCGCGCGGTCCTCGCGCGAGACAAACGTGCAGGTCACGTTTTCAAGGGAAAGTGCAGGCGTGCTCATGACGGCATGACTCTGAGAAACGTTTCGCCCGCCGGGCGGCTGGCGCGCGGCGGGCGACGGGGCGTCCCGGGGGGACGGGAGGCTTACTTGTACTTGGCGTTGGCCTTCTGCACGAACGTGTTCGTGAAGGTGTTGTCCAGCTGGATCGACTTGCCCTTGAGGTCCGGGTCGAACTGCTGCAGCGTGGTCAGCGCGGTCTTGGGGCCGTCGGCCGGCATCACGCCGTCCGGCGAGATCGCCTCCTTGACCTTGTCCCAGGCGGCCAGGTACAGCGCACGGTCGCCCAGCAGGTAGCTTTCCGGCACGGTCTTGACGATGTCGGACGGGCCGGCCTTCTGCAGCCACTTCAGCGCGCGCACCATCGCGTTGGTCAGCGCCTGCGTGGTGTTCGGGTTCTGCTCGATGAACTTGGTTGACGCGTACAGGCAGCCCGACGGCATGTTGCCGCCGAACACCGACTGCGTTTCCTTGAGCGTGCGCGTGTCCGAGGCAATCTTGACCTCGTTCTTCTGCGTCAGCATCGAGATCACCGGGTCCAGGTTGGCCATCGCGTCGATCTGGCCCGAACGCATGGCGGCCACGGCGCCGGCGCTGGCGCCCACGCCGATGAACGACACGTCGGATGGCTTCAGCCCGGCCTTGGCCAGCACGAAGTTGGCCATCATGTTGGTCGACGACCCCGGCGCGGTCACGCCGATCTTCTTGCCCTTCAGGTCGGCGATCGACTTGAAGTCCGGCATGGTCTTGTTCGACACCACCAGCACGATCTGCGGCGCGCGGCCCTGCAGCACGAATTCCTGGTAGCGCTGGCCCTTGGCCTGCAGGTTGATCGTGTGCTCGTAGGCGCCCGACACCACGTCGGCGCTGCCGCCCACCACGGCCTGCAGCGCCTTGGCGCCGCCGGCAAAGTCCACGATCTCCACGTCCAGGCCCTCTTCCTTGAAGTAGCCCAGGCGCTCGGCAATCGTCAGCGGCAGGTAGTAGAACAGGTTCTTGCCGCCCACGGCGATCGTCACCTTCTGCTTCTCGGGCTTGCCCTGCGCAAACGCGCTGCCGAACGTGAACCAGCCTGCCAGGAACAGCGCCAGCGCAATCAGCAACTGCTTCCAGAACCGTTTGTTGTACATATCGATCTCCTGCCTTTTCTGCTTCTGTTTTGAATGGGGGCGCGACGCGCAAAAGCCGGGCCGCCGCACAGCGGCTCCCGGCGATGCTACCCGACCCCGGTGGCTCCCGCATCGGGAGTTGACCGGAGGCCGGGCAGAAAACGCGGCGGCGCTCATGCTACGCCGCGGCCCTTTCAATCGGCTGGTCCCGGCCTCATTCGGCCTGGATGTTGGCGGACTTGATCACCTTGCCCCAGCGCTGGAGCTCGGCCTTCTGGTACTGGTCAAGCTGCTGCGGGTTCATGTACTTCGCCTCGGCGCCCAGTTCCTCGGCCTTCTTGCGGAAGGCGTCGGTCTTCATGATCTTCTCGATCTCGGTGGTCAGCTTGTCCACCACGGCCTTGGGCGTGCCGGCCGGCGCGTACATGGCGAACCACGACGACACGTCCAGGTCGGGGTAGCCGGCCTCGGGCGCCGACGGCACGTCCTTCAGGCTGTCCAGCCGGGCCTTGCTGGTCACCACCAGCGGGCGCAGCTTGCCGGCGGCGATATGGCCCATCAGCGGCGGCGGCGTGGTCATCGTCATGTCGACGTTGCCGCCCAGCAGGTCGGTCATGGCCGGGCCGGTGCCCTTGTACGGCACGTGGGTGATCTTGATGCCGGCCATCTGGTTGAGCAGCTCCGTCGACACGTGCTGCAGCGACCCATTGCCCGACGACGCATAGTTGAGCTTGTTCGGGTTGGCCTTGGCGTACGCCACCAGCTCCTTGAGCGACTTGACCGGCAGGCTGGGCCGCACCACCAGCACCTGCGGCGCCGACAGCAGGTTGGCCACCGGCATGAAGTCCTTGACCGGGTCCCACGACGTCTTGGTCAGCAGCGGCGTGATCACGTGGTAGCCCGAGTACTGCACCAGCAGCGTGTAGCCGTCCGGCTTGGCGCGCTGCACGTTCTGCGCGGCGATGGTGCCGTTGCCGCCCGGCTTGTTGTCGACCACCACCGACTGGCCCAGCGCCTTGGCCAGCGGCTCGGCGATCAGGCGCGCCGCGAGGTCGGTCGTGCCGCCGGCGGCGGCCGACACCACGAGCATGACCGGGCGGTTCGGGTAGGCACCGTCCTGGGCCTGGGCGCCCGACGCCATCAGGCCGGCGGCCAGCAGCGCCGCGGCGCCGTAGGAATTGCGTTTCATGATTGTCTCCGTATGTTTTATGGGGGACTTTGGAAATCCGTGGGTAATCAACCCGTCTCAAGCCTGCCGAGCCTGTCCGGCGAAGAACTCCGCCATCCAGGCCGGCGGCTGGTGCGTGCGCAGGCGCGGGCCGGCGCGCAGCAACTGGCTGGGCACGTCGCGCTGGACCAGCTCGGACACGCCGCCGACCACCGCCAGCAGCGCCGCCAGGTCCACGCCGGTATCCACGCCCATCGACGCGAACATGTGCACCAGTTCCTCGGTGCTGACGTTGCCGCTGGCGCCGGGCGCGTACGGGCAGCCGCCCAGCCCGCCGGCGGCCGCGTCAAAGCGCGTCACGCCGGTCTGCCAGGCCGCGATGGCATTGGCCAGGCCCATGCCGCGCGTGTTGTGCAGGTGGATCGTCAGGCCGACGCCCGGCAGCGTGCGCTGGAACGCCTGGCACAGCGCGGCCACCTGGCTCGGATAGGCCATGCCCGTGGTGTCGCACAGCGTGATGCCGGCCGCGCCGGCGTCCGCGAACGTCCGGGCCAGCGCCATCACGTCGGCTTCGGCCACATCGCCCTCGAACGGGCAGCCGAACACGGTCGACAGCGAGATATTGACCGGCACGCCGGCCGCGTTGGCCGCCTCGGTCATCGCCAGCAACTGGGCCTTCGACTGCTCGCGCGTCATGCGCAGGTTGGCGCGGTTGTGCGTCTCGCTGGCCGACATCACCAGGTTGACCTCGTCCGGACGGCACGACAGCGCGCGCTCCAGCCCGCGCAGGTTGGGCACCAGCACCGTGTAGCGCACGCCCGGCACGCGCTCGACCTGGTGCATCACGGCCTCGGCGTCGGCCAGCGCGGGGATGGCCCGGGCCGACGTGAATGACGTGGCCTCGATGCGCGCAAACCCGCAGTGGGCCAGCGCGTTGACAAAGGCGACCTTGCCCTCGGTGGGCACCACGAACGGTTCGATCTGCAGGCCGTCGCGCGGCGCCACCTCGTTGATCTCGATCCTGGCCGGCCCGGCCAGCGGATAGGTCTGGGCACTCATGCAATCACCCCCTTGGCACGCAGGTCGGCAATGGCCGCCGCGTCAAAGCCGGCCTGCGCCAGCACGTTGTCGGTATGCTCGCCCAGCGTGGGCGCGCGGTCATGGATGGCGCCCGGGTTGCCGGACAGCTTCGGGATGATCCCCGGCACCTCGACGGCCAGCCCCTTGGCGGACGTCACGGTCTCGATGACCTCGCGGGCCCGGTAGTGCGGGTCCTCGGCGATGTCCTTGACCGTGTAGATGCGCCCGGACGGCACGTCGGCGGCGCGCAGCACCTCCAGCGCGGACGCCACGGTCTGGGTGCGGGTCCAGGCGGCAATCGCGGCGTCGATCTCGTCCACGCGCTTCACGCGGCCGTCGTTGCGGGCCAAGCCCGGGTCCTCGCCCAGGTCTTCCCGGCCCATGGCCGTCATCAGCCGCTTGAAGATGGCGTCGCCGTTGGCGGCGATCAGCACGTAGTCGCCGCAGCCGCACGGGTAGGCGTTGGACGGTGCGATGCCCGGCAACGCGCCGCCGGCCGGCTGGCGCACCGCGCCAAACGCCGAGTACTCGGGCAGCAGGCTTTCGCTGAGGTTGAACAGCGATTCGTAGAGCGCCACGTCGATGACCTGCCCCACGCCGCCGCGCGCGTCGCGCTCGTACAGCGCCAGCAGCACGCCCAGCGCGCCGTGCAGGCCGGCGATGGTGTCACCCAGCGACAGCCCCGCGCGCACCGGCGGCCGGCCCGGCTCGCCCGTCAGGTGACGCAAACCGCTCATGGCCTCGGCCACGGCCGCAAAGCCCGGTTCATCGCGCTTGGGGCCGGTCTGCCCGTAGCCCGACACGCGCAGCATGATCAGCTTCGGGTTGGCCTGGTGCAGCACGTCCCAGCCCATGCCCCACTTTTCCATGGTGCCGGGGCGGAAGTTTTCGATCAGCACGTCGGCTTCGGCGGCCAGCTTGCGCACCAGCGCCTGGCCGTCCGGCTGGCGCAGGTCGATGGCGATCGACTGCTTGTTGCGGGACTGTGCCTCCCACCAGACCGACGTGTCGTCGTGCAGCATGCGCCATTTGCGCAACGGGTCGCCCTGGCCGGGCGGCTCCACCTTGACCACATGGGCGCCGAAATCGGCCAGGGTCTTGGCGGCAAAGGGGCCGGCGATCAACTGGCCCAGTTCCAGGACCTTGATGCCGTTGAGAATCTGTTGCGCCATGTTGGAAATGTCTCCGTGAAACTGACCCGTATGGGGGGATTGGCTTTGTTTCGACGGAGTGTGCTACAGCGCGGGGTGACGCGGAATCGGCATTCCGGAAAGCGGGTTTTCTCGGAATGCGAAGGATTGGGGCTAACCCTGACGGCGGGTTGGGTCAACTTCGCCCCGCGACCTGCCGTTATCCGGGGCACACGCCCGGGCACACCCTGCCCCGCACCTACCTCAGCGGCCCCGATGCCATGCGACTGACCCGCCTTTGCCGCATCCTCTGCGCCGCCTGCGCCTGCTGGACATCGACGCTCGCGCTGGCGCAGACCACCCCCATCGTGCTGTACTCCGAGGCCGGCCAGCGGCCGCAGTCATACGAGGAAAACGGCGTGCCCAAGGGCGCCTACATCGACCACCTGCAGCGCGTGCTCAAGCGGATGCCGCCCGAGTTCAAGGTCGAGATCCGCTTCGCCTCGTGGGCCCGCGTGGTCGAGGAAGCCCGCAACGGCAACAGCGCCGGCATCCTGGGCGTCTACTACCGGCCGAAGGAACGGCCGTTCCTGAACCACTCCCGACCGTTCTATATCGAGGAGGTGGCCGTCCACTGCAACCGCGACGCCATTGCCGGCCGCACGTTCCACACCTATCCGGACGACTTTGCCGGCCTGCGGTTCGGCAACCAGCGCGCGTACCTGGCGCCGGGGCCGCGCTTTTTCGAGATGGCGCGCGAGGGCCGGATCGAGATCGTCGAGGGCCACGAGTTCCACGACCTGGTCAAGAAGATGCTGGTTGGCGAGATCGATTGCGTGGTCAACCCCAGCGCCGTCATCAACGAGGCGCTGGTCGCGCTGGAGGCGCGCGGGCTGCCCGAACGGATGCGCTACAAGTCCCGGCGCGTGCTGAATATCCGCGCCGAATCGGTCCATGTGGGCTTCAGCCGCAAATACGAGGCATCGCACCCGGAACTGGCGCGTTTCCGCCAGCTATTCAACAAGGCGGTGGATCAATAGAATCCGTCCCTGATGCCTTCAGGTCGAGCCCTTCATGCCACAGCTTCCCCCGGTCCATTCGATCCGGAACAGGATGATCGTGCTGTTCATCGTTGTCACCACGACAACGCTGGGGGCATTCGCCGCGCACCGGCAGTGGCAGTTGCGCCAGGAACTGACGCAGCGCTTCGAGCGGGCGCGCGCGGAGATCGTCGATAGCCTGGGGCAGAGCCTGGCCGAGCCGGCCTGGGCGCTCAACGTCGGCATCCTGCGCAGCCGGCTGGAAGCCATGCTGGTGCATCCGGAAGTCTACGAGGCGTGCGTGTTCTCGCCCGACGGCCGCGAAACCTATGCCACGGCCGGCCATCCGGCCGCGCCGGGCCGCCCGCCCTGCTCCGCCACCGGCCCGCACGACGCGCTGAGCGAGGTGCAGATCTACCCGCCCGCCAGCATCGACCCCGCCCGGCGCGAGCAGCCGATCGGCACCGCCGTCATCCGCTTTTCGCACGAGCCGATGGAGCGGGCGCTGCGCAACGCGATGATGCACGGCGTGACCGAGGTGGCGGCCATCGACGTGGTGCTGGTGCTGCTGCTGACGTTCGGGCTGCGCATGGTCTTTCGCCCGCTGGAACGCCTGCAGCGGGCGCTGTTCCAGCTGGCATCGGGCCATGGCGACGAGCTGGACGAGCTGTCGCGCATCGGCCGCACCGAGTTCGACAGCGTGATCGACGGCTTCAACCAGGTGCTGCGCAAGCTCAAGCGGATCATCGCCGAGCGCACGGAGGCGGAGCTGACCGTGCGCGCCGCCATCCAGCGCAGCCATGAGGCGTTCGCGCAGATCCAGGCCACCCAGACCGAACTGGTCGAAAAAAACCTGCAGCTTGAGGCGCTGTCGAAGACCGACCAGCTGACCGGCGTCTTCAACCGCCGCCACCTGGACGCGGTGCTGATCAGCGAACTGGAGCGCCACCGCCGCGACGGCCACCCGTTCTCGATCATCCTGATCGACGTCGACCGCTTCAAGGCCATCAACGATAACCACGGCCACCAGGTGGGCGACCGCGTGCTGGTGGAACTGGCCGGCCGCATCCTGGACGCGATGCGCGACGTGGACACCGTGGGGCGCTGGGGCGGCGAGGAATTCCTGATCATCTGCCCCGACACCGACGCGCCGGCCGCCGTGGCCCAGGCCGAAGGGCTGCGCCGCACCGTGTCCGAGCGCCATTTCCCGCTAACCGGCCCGATGACGGCCAGCCTGGGCGTGGCCAGCGTCCAGCCCGGCGACACCATCCACGGCATGATCTCGCGCGCCGACCAGGCGCTCTACCGCAGCAAGCACAAGGGCCGCGACCGCGTGGAATTCGCCGACGAGGCGGTGGTGGCGCGGTAGGGGTATGGGGGATGGCTCAGGCGTCCCCGCTTGTTTCTCCCCTCTCCCGCACGGCGGGAGAGGGGCCGGGGGAGAGGGCCAGCGGTGCAAACCGCGACCTGTCGGCAAGCAGAGCCTCAACGCCCTCACCCCCAGCCCCTCTCCCACGTGTATAGACCGGAGACATAGGTAACACTCGTCCGGGGACATGGGTAACACATCTAGACTGGCTAGCAGTGTCTTATAGGAGACCTGCCATGCCATGGAAGGACGTGTTAGTCATGGATCAACGCAGGGAAGTGGTGCTCCTGGCCGGGCAGCCGGGAGCCAACAAACGGGAACTGGCCCGGCGCTGGGGGATTGCTCCCAAGACGCTGTACAAATGGCTGGACCGGTATGAGGAGTTTGGCGAGGCAGGTCTGGCGGACCGCAGCCGCCGGCCACGCTCCAGTCCGGAGCGCACGCCCGTCGAGTTGGAACGACGCGTGCTGACCTTGCATGAGGAGAATCCCTATTGGGGCGCGCGCAAGCTACGTGAACTCATGAAGGGCGAGGTGCCGGAGCTTCCAGCCCGCAGCACGGTGCACGAGATCCTGCGTCGCAATGACTGCCTGATTGGCGGCAAGGCAGCGGCCGAGCAAGGGCCATTCAGACGCTTCGAACACCCGCATCCCAACGATCTTTGGCAGATGGACTTCAAGGGCTACGTGCGTAACGAGCGCGGGCTGTGCCATCCGCTGACCGTACTGGACGACCACTCGCGTTTCAGCCTGTGCCTGGCTGCCTGCAATGACGAGCAGTACCCGACGGTCCAGAAGCAGCTCATCGCCACGTTTGAGCGCTATGGGTTGCCGCGCCGCATGACGATGGACAACGGTCCGCCATGGGGCGGTGGCAACGACGGGTTGGGGTACACGATGCTAACCGTCTGGCTGCTGCAACTGGGCATTCGGGTGAGTCATTCCAGGCCTCGTCACCCTCAGACACAAGGCAAGGATGAACGGTTTCACCGCACGCTCAAGGTTGAACTGCTGCAGCATCGCCGTTTCATCGACAACGATGACGCACAGAGTCATTTTGATGGCTTCCGAGACCGCTACAACACCAAGCGCCCCCATGAGGCGCTGGGCATGGCGGTGCCAATCAGCCGCTACCAGGCCAGCCAAATGCCGTACCCGAAAGTCTTGCCAGTCGTCGAAAATCTATCGACGGACAAGGTCTACAAAGTCAACAGCTCAGCCTGCATTACGGTGAAAGGATGCAGAGTGAAGATTGGCAAGGCATTCATCGGCCAGAGAATCGCACTGCGCCCTACCAAGCAAGACGGCCTGTTCGGTATCTGGTTCAGCCGCTTTGACATTGGGGAACTGGATCTACGCCTATCATGATAGGCGTAGATCACGTGTTACCTATGTCCTCGGACACCCGTTACCCATGTCTCCGGTACGTACACCACGTTGTGGGAGAGGGGAGCCAGAACCGTGCGGTAACTCAGGCGTCCCCGCTTGTTTTCTCCCCTCTCCCGCACGGCGGGAGAGGGGCCGGGGGAGAGGGCCAGCGGCTCAAACTGAGACAGGTCGGCAAGCAGAGCCTCAACGCCCTCACCCCCAGCCCCTCTCCCGCACGGCGGGAGAGGGGAGCCAGAACCGTGCGGTAGCTCAAACGTCCCCGCTTGTTTTCTCCCCTCTCCCGCACGGCGGGAGAGGGGCCGGGGGTGAGGGCCAGCCGTTCAACTGGCGACACGCCAGGCAAGCCCTAGAACGGCGCCCGATCCCCGCACAGATGCGTGATCAGCAGCCGCGCCGATACCGTGAGCCCGGCCGGGTCGCGCATGCCGATCAGCAGCGAGCGGCGGGCCCAGGGGTCGCGCAGGCCGACCAGTGCCAGGCCCATCGACTTGACGTGCGGCTCGGCGGCGATGCGCGGCAGCACGCCGACGCCCAGCCCGGCCATCACCATGCGGCACATCGCGTCGAAGCTGCGTACCTGGATGCGCAGCCGGAACTGGCGTTCCAGCCGGCTGCTTTCCTCCAGCAGCCGCGCGGCCAGCGACGTCACCTGCGGCAGGCTGACAAAGTCGTATTCGAGCGCATCAGCGTAGTGAACCGGCCCGTCCTGCGCCAGCGGATGGCCCGGGGGCGTGATGATGACCAGCTCGTCCTGCCGGTACTCCACCGTGACCAGCCCGGTGCACGGCGTGCGGTCGGCAAAGATGCCGACGTCGGCGCGGTTTTCCATCAGCGCGGCCACGATGTCGCTGCTGTTGTGTTCTTCCAGCTCGATGCGGATGGTCGGATGCTGGCGCATGAACTGCGCCAGGTCGTCGGGCAGGAACTGGGTGATGGCCGACGTGTTCGCGCAGACGCGCACCTGCCCGCGCACGCCCGACGCGTAGTCGGACATCACACCCGCCATCCGCTCCACGTCCTGCAGGATGGTCAGCGCATGGTGGAAGCACGCCTGCCCCGCCTCGGTGAGCTGCACGCCGGCCGCGTGGCGGAAGAACAGTGGCGCGCCCACGGACGCCTCCAGGTCGGAAATCCGCTTGCTGGCGGCCGCCACGGCCAGGTGCGACTGCCGCGCCCCGGCCGAGATGCTGCCCTGGCGGGCCACGGCGACGAACAGGCCGAGCGTGACGAGGTCGAAGCGCGCGAGGTTCATGGTCAGAGCGTGCGGCGGTCCATCACGGCACGGGCGATGGTGCCCGCGTCGACGTATTCGAGTTCCCCGCCCACCGGCACGCCGCGCGCCAGCCGCGACACCTTCAGCCCGCGCGCCTTCAGCATCTCGCCGATGTAGTGCGCGGTGGCCTCGCCCTCGCTCGTGAAATTGGTGGCCACGATCACCTCGGTGGCCGGGCCGCCGTACTCGGGGTCCGTGGCACGCGCCAGCAGGCGCTCCAGGTGAATCTCCTTCGGGCCGATGCCGTCGAGCGGCGACAGCCGCCCCATCAGCACGAAGTACTGGCCGCGGTAGGTCAGCGTCTGCTCGATCATGACCTGGTCCGCGGGCGTTTCCACCACGCAGAGCAGCGCCGGGTCCCGGTCGGGGTCGCGGCAGGTCTCGCAGATGTCCTGCTCGGTGAAGGTGTTGCAGCGCTGGCAATGGCGGATGCCGTCGGCGGCGCCGCGCAGCGCGTCGCCGAGCTTGCGCGCGCCGTCGCGGTCATGCTGCAGCAGGTGGTAGGCCATGCGCTGGGCCGATTTCGGCCCCACGCCGGGCAGGACCTTCAGCGCGTCGATCAGCGCCTGCAGCGAGGTGGGCGGTGCCGCTTTCATGGCACCGCCTGGAACGATACGCGCATGGGAATGGCGATAAGGGTGGCGCTCAGAACGGCAGCTTGAAGCCCGGCGGCAGCGGCAGGCCCGACGTCATCGAGCCCATCTTCTCCTGCGTGGTGGCCTCGGCCTTGCGCACGGCGTCGTTGAACGCGGCGGCCACCAGGTCTTCCAGCAGGTCCTTGTCGTCGGCCAGCAGGCTCGGATCGATGGTCACGCGCTTCACGTCGTTCTTGCAGGTCATGACCACCTTCACCAGGCCGGCGCCGGACTGGCCCTCGACCTCGATCTGGGCAAGCTGGTCCTGCATCTTCTTCATGTTTTCCTGCATCTGCTGGGCCTGCTTCATCAGCCCGGCCAGTTGACCTTTCATCATGGCGTTACTCCTTGGATGTGTGTATGGAAACGGGCGGCGCTGCGTGGCTGGCACGCCAATGGCCGCCTCTCGAATTCAGGTTCAGGCCGCGCGCGGCTGCACGGACCCGGGCACGATCTGCCCGCCAAACTCGCGCAGCAGCCCCTGCACGAAGGGGTCCCGGTCGATCTCGGCCTCGGCCTCGCGCTGGCGCTCGGCGCGCGCCGCGGCATCCACGGCGGCCGCCGTATGCGTGACCGCGCCAATCTCGCACTGCACGCGCACGTCGACCTGGAACTGTTCGCATAGCGCCGCCTGCAGGCGCTCGGCCACGTTGGCTTCGGCGATGGCCGCCACCGGCACGCGCAGGTGCAGCGTGCGGCCGACCACGCGGTGCAGCTCGCTCTGGTGTGCCAGTTGCTGCGCCAGCCCCTTGAGCGGCAGCGTGGCGGCCAGCGCCGGCCAGTCGCCAGTGAACACGGGCGGCGTGCCATCGTCGGCGGCGCTGGGCGCCATCGGCGGTACGGCCGGTGCCAGCGGCACCGCTGGTTCGGGCGGTGGCTCGGGCTTGCGGGCCTGCACCGGTGCCGGGGCCGCGCGGCCGGCGCCACGGGACGGGCGCACGGGGGTATCGGATTCGAAACCGTTGTGGGGAGCGCTGTCGAAACCGCCAAAGCTGGCATCGAAACCGGGATCGCTGTCGTACGGGCCGATCACTGGCATGTCGGGCGGCATGGCTTCCCACGGCGGTACGTCGCTGCCGCCGGCGGCCTCCCAGGGCGGCACCTCGGCCGGCGCGGCAGGCTTGGCAGCCGGTGCGGCCTTGGCTGCGGGCGCGGGCTGCGGGCGGACCGGCTCGCCGGGCGCGGGCGTATCGGGAGCAGTCTCGGCGGCAGCGGCTGGCACCGGGGCTGCCGGGGCGGGCGTGGCGGCCGTTGCCGGACGTGCGGCCGCGGGCGGGCGCAGAGGCTGGGCCGGCGGACGCTGGCTGCTGGCTGCCGCGGCGGCGGCACCGGCCATCGGCGGCGCGCTGGCCCCTGCCGGGCGGCTGGCGCCCTTGCCGGCCGAAGCCTGGCGGGCGGCCTCCAGCGCGGCCCGCGCGGGCGACATCGCCGTACGGCCGGCGGCCGGCGCGGGGGCCGGAGCGGTCGGGGCCGGGGTCACGGCGGGGGTAGCAGGTACGATGGGGGCGGCAGGAGCGGCAGCGGCGACGCGGGCGGCCGGTTCGAAAGGTTCGGCCGGGGCGGCCGGGGCAACCGGGGCGACGGCAGCCACGGGCGCAGCCGGCGGCTCGGCCACCGGCGGCGCCACGCGCTGGGCGGGTTCGACGCGCGGTTCGGCTTTCGCCGGCGCCGCCACCGCTGCCGGCGCCATCGCGCGCGGCGTGGCCGGGGCTGCGGGACTGGCCGGGCGCGGGCGCGCCACCGGCTGTCCGCCGCCCTGCCCGCCGGCCGGGGCCAACGGCGTGGACGACGGACGGAACGCCAGCATGCGCAGCAGCGTCATCGTGAAGCCGGCGTACTCGTCCGGCGCCAGCGCCAGTTCGCTGCGGCCCAGGTTGGCAATCTGGTAGAAAAGCTGGATCTCCTGCGCGTCGAACAGCCCGGCCAGGCGGCGGACGTCCTCGGCCTCGGGCCACTCGTCCTGCACCGACGCCGGCACGGCCTGCGCCAGCGCCACCTTGTGCAGCAGCGACCCCAGGTCCTGCAGCGCGCCGGCGAACGACAGGCTGCGGTCGGCCATCGCATCGGCAATCCCGAGCATCGCGGCGCCGTCCTCGGCAGCCAGCGCGTCCAGCAGCTGCACCAGGTAGCTCTGGTCGATCGCGCCCAGCATGCCGCGCACCGCTTCCTCGGACACCTGGCCCGCGCTGTAGGCGATGGCCTGGTCGGTCAGCGACAGCGCGTCGCGCATCGACCCATGGGCCGCCTGCGCCAGCAGCCGCAGCGCGCTGCCGTCGTGACCGATGCCTTCCTGGGCCAGGATATGGTCCAGGTGCGAGACGATATGGCCCGGCGGCATCTGCTTCAGGTTGAACTGCAGGCAGCGCGACAGCACGGTCACGGGGATTTTCTGCGGATCTGTCGTGGCCAGGATGAACTTGACGTGCCCGGGCGGCTCCTCCAGCGTCTTCAGCATGGCGTTGAAGGCGTGGTTGGTCAGCATGTGCACTTCATCGATCATGTAGACCTTGAAGCGGCCGGTGCCGGGGGCGTAGACGGCCTTGTCCAGCAGTTGCGCCATCTCGTCGACGCCGCGGTTGGACGCCGCGTCCATCTCGATGTAGTCGACAAACCGCCCGCTGTCGATTTCCTGGCACGCCTTGCACTGGCCGCACGGCTGGGCGGTGATGCCGCCGTTGCCGTCGGGGCCGGTGCAGTTCAGGGCCTTGGCCAGGATCCGGGACAGCGTGGTCTTGCCAACGCCCCGCGTGCCGGTGAACAGGTAGGCGTGATGCAGCCGCTGCTGTTCCAGCGCATGCGTGAGCGCGCGCACCACGTGCTCCTGGCCGACCAGCGTGGTGAAATCCCGTGGGCGCCATTTGCGCGCTAGAACTTGATAACTCATGGCGGCGATTGTAGCAAAAGGCAGACCTGGGAATCGGCAAACCGGACGGCGATTCGGGCGCGGCCGGCGCCCATGAAAAAGCCCCGCCAGGGGCGGGGCTGTCGGGGACGGCTGCCGGTCTGGCGGCGGCCCGTCAGTGGATCACCATCAGCGTGAACGGGTGCACGTACGCCTGCAGCGTCACGAACAGGCCCACCAGCACGGCCAGCACGACCGAGTGGAAGAACACGTAGCGCAGGATCTCGCCCTCGTGGCCGTACCACTTGGTCGCCGTGGACGCCACCACGATCGACTGCGCGTCGATCATCTTGCCCATCACGCCGCCCGAGCTGTTGGCCGCCGCCATCAGCGTCGGCGACAGGCCAAGCTGCTCGGCCGTGGTCTTCTGCAGGCCGCCGAACAGCACGTTCGACGCCGTGTCCGAGCCCGTCAGCGCCACGCCCAGCCAGCCCAGCATCGTGCCGAACAGCGGGTAGAGCACGCCGGTCTGGGCAAACGCCAGGCCCAGCGTGGCATCCAGGCCCGAGTAGCGGGTCAGGTAGCCGATGCCGAACATCGCGCAGATCGTCAGCAGCGAATAGCGCACGAGCTTGATGGTTTCCCAGTACTCCTTGAGCAGGCGCGGCACCGAGTAGCCCATCAGCAGGCCGCCCACGACGGCCGACACCAGGATGCCGGTGCCCGCCATCGACAGCACGTTGAAGTTGAACACCGCGCCTTCGGCGATTTCCTTCGGCACCACGGGCGGGCCCTTGATGATCGCCTTGTCCAGGCCCGGGATCGGGTATTTCCAGGCCCACACGCCGTCCATCAGCTTCTTGAACTCGGGAATGCCCCAGACGAACACGAAGATGGTCAGGATCACCCACGGCATCCACGCCTTGACAACCGAGATGCCGGCCGAGGCGGCCGTGGCGCGGGCGTCGGCCTCCAGGGCCTCGGGATGGTCGACCTTGGAGTCGTCGTGGCGGCCCAGGATGCGCGTGGACGTCCAGATCTCCTTCGGATGCCAGACCTTCAGGAACAGCGTCAGGCAGCCCATCGAGATCAGCGCCGAGATCACGTCCACCAGCCACGGGCCGTGGAAGTTCGACACCAGGAACTGCGGCACCGCGAAGCTGACGCCCGCCACCAGGATGGCCGGCCAGATCGCCAGCATGCCGCGGAAGCCCGCGAACGCCCAGATCAGCCAGAACGGCACCAGCACCGAGAAGAACGGCAACTGGCGGCCGATCATCGCCGAGAGCTGCACCTGGTCGATGCCGGTCACCGACGACAGCCCGATGATCGGCGCACCCAGCGCGCCGAACGCCACCGGCGCCGTATTGGCGATCAGCGCCAGGCCCGACGCGGCCAGCGGCGAGAAGCCCAGCCCGATCAGGATGGCGCCCGTCACGGCCACCGGCGTGCCAAAGCCGGCCGCGCCCTCGAAGAACGCGCCAAAGCTGAACGCCACCAGCAGCAGTTGCAGGCGGCGATCCTCGGTCACGCCCGAGATCGAGTTCTGCAACACCTTGAATGACCCGTTCAACGTGGTCAGCCGGTGCAGGAAGATGATGTTGAGGACGATCCAGCCAATCGGGAACAGGCCCGAGACAATGCCCAGCCCGGCCGCCTTGCCCGCCATCGCGGCCGGCATGCCGAACACGAACGACGCCACCACGACGCCAACCACCAGCGCCAGCCCGGCCGCCAGGTGCGCCTGCATGTGAAAGAACGCCAGCGCCGCAAGCAGCACGGCCACCGGGACACCCGCGGCAATGGTCGAAAGCGCCATGCTGCCTAGCGGGTCATAGACTTGACTCCACACGATCACATCCTCCTCTGGTTGATACGGCCCCTGCCTCTGACGGGCAAGCTGTCGACCGGCTGCGCACCGCCCACGCGGCGCAAACGCCGCCCGAACGGCGCAGAAAGGGGATTGTAAGGACGCACCCCCGCCCGCCGACCCAAAAATCCGTCAACGCGGCGATGAACCGGATTCAGGGATCAGGGTTTATGCGGGGGCAGGCTGGCGCACCTGACAATCGGGGCAGCCTACTCCTAAAACGGGCGTTTGGGAGGCTGGGGTGGGGTGTGCGGGGTGTGCGGGGTGTTCGGGGTGTTCGGGGTGTTCGGGGTGTTCGGGGTGTTCGGGGTGTTCGGGGTGTTCGGGGTGTGCGGGGTGTGCGGGGTGTGCGGGGTGTGCGGGGTGTGCGGGGTGTGCGGGGTGTGCGGGGTGTGCGGGGTGTGCGGGGTGTGCGGGGTGTGCGGGGTGTGCGGGGTGTGCGGGGTGTCGGGGTGTCGGGGTGTCGGGGTGTCGGGGTGTCAGGGTGTCGGGGTGTCGGGGTGTCGGGATGTCGGGGTGTCGGGGTGTCGGGGTGTCGGGGTGTCGGGGTGTGCGGTCGTGCGGGTCGTGGCCGGGCTGGATGACCGGCGGTGCAGCTCCCCTCTCCCGCCTGCGGGAGAGGGGTTGGGGGTGAGGGCCGGCGGTTCTCAGCGCGACAAGTCGCAATTTGGACCTCAACGCCCTCACCCCCGGCCCCTCTCCCGCGTGCGGGAGAGGGGAGCAAACCCTCCGCGGCGACGATGATGCGTCAGCCGCTCGGCCGCTCGGCCGGTCAGCTGTCCAGCTCCAGCCGTCCAGCCGCTCAGCCATTGAACCGTTCAGCCGCTCGGCCATTCAGCCGCACGAACCGCCCCGCCGCTCAACCGCTCAACCGCTCAACCGCTCAACCGCTCAACCGCTCAACCGCTCAGCCGCTCAGCCGCTCAGCCGCTCAGCCGTTCGACCCGTCAACCGCTCAAACACTCACCCCCCTCACCCGCACTCCCCCACATACCCGCAATTCGCGCATTTCGCGCAGCCATCTACCTTGTGCAGTGCGTGGGCGCCGCATTCCGGGCATGGTTTGCCGGTGCCGATGCCGGTCACCGAGGTAGCGCTGGCTGCCGACGCATGGGCCGGGTGGGCCAGGGTCACGGCCGGAGCGCCGCCGTCGCGCTGGGCCAGCCGGGCGGACAGCGCCTGGGCCGGCACCTGGCCGCCCTCGTCGTCCAGGAATCCGCGCTTGATCAGGATCCGCTGCAACGCGTAGCTCAGCGCGGCCACCTCCGAATCATGGAAGCGCGGCACCTCGGTGCCGTCCTGCCGCACGAGTGATCCATAGCGCACCGTGCCCTTGTCCCACACCACGTTGCGCATGTCGGCCAGCGCCTTGGCGATGGGGCCGCCCGAGCGGGCCACCATCGACAGCAGCCGCATGGTCGACGTGATCCACTGTTGGCCCTCGGAGCGCTGCCCGGCCGGCATGAAGAACTCGATGGGCCGTTCGATGGTCACCGGCTTGCCGTCCACGGTGCCCGACACGCGCATGAAGTTCACGGTCAGGTAGACGGTCTTGTGGCCCTCGTAGGTCAGGTATTCCACCTTCGACGTCACGCCCTCCAGGTCGCCCAGCGGCCGGCTGCCGAACGGGCGCGTCAGCGGGTCGTCGTCGTTCTGCGCCGCCGGTGCGGCCGGGGTTTCGGCCGGCGTCACCGACAGCACCGCGCCCAGCACCTGGTTCGGCCGGTACGTTGCCAGCCCCTTGAGCCCGGCTTTCCACGCTTCCAGGTACAGGTTGCGGAACGCCTCGTACGGATAGTCCTCCGGCACGTTGACCGTCTTGCTGATGCTGGTGTCGATATAGGGCTGCACGGCCTCCAGCATCCGCATGTGATCCAGTGCCGACATCTGCAGCGCCGTCACGAAGCTGTCCGGCAGCCGCTCCATGTCGCCGCCCATATGGCGATACAGCCGCCACGCGTGGTCGGCCACCTCGAACATGCGGTAGCTGTCGTCGGGCATACGCTTGCGGCGGTTGTACGTCCACGAGAACGCCGGCTCGATGCCATTCGACGCATTGTCGGCAAACGCCAGCGTGATCGTGCCCGTCGGCGCGATCGACAGCAGGTGCGAATTGCGCAGGCCGTGGCTGCGGATGGCGTCGCGCACGGTCTCGGGCAGGCGGCTGACAAAGCCGCCGCGCAGGTAGGCGTCGGCATCGAACAGCGGGAAGGCGCCCTTCTCGTCGGCCAGTTCCACGGACGCCAGGTAGGCATGGTCGCGCATCGCCTCGGAAATCCGCCCCGCCAGCTCGCGCGCCGCGTCGCTGTCGTAGCGCAGGCCCAGCATCACCAGCGCGCTGCCCAGCCCCAGGAAGCCCAGCCCGATGCGGCGCTTGGCCTGGGCTTCGGCCTGCTGCTCGGGCAGCGGCCAGAACGTGACGTCCAGCACGTTGTCCAGCATCCGCGTCGACACCCGCACCACCTCCGCGAACGCGGCGAAATCGAAGCTGGCCTCGTCCGAGAACGGCTGGCGCACGAAGCGCGTGAGGTTGATCGACCCCAGGCAGCAGCAGCCATACGATGGCAGCGGCTGCTCCGCGCACGGGTTGGTCGCCTCGATGGTCTCGCAGTAATAGAGGTTGTTGTCCGCGTTGATCCGCGACAGGAACAGGATGCCGGGCTCGGCGTGGTCGTAGGTGGCCTGCATGACCTGGTCCCACAGGCGCCGTGCCGGCACGCGCCGGTACACCCACAGGCCGTCGTCGCGCCGGTAGGCGCCGGTCTCGATGACGTCCATGCCCGGCTCGGCCTCGTGCACCAGCTCCACTTCCTCGTCGGCCTCCACCGCGCGCATGAACGCATCGGTCACGCCGATCGAGATATTGAAGTTGGTCAGGTCGCCCCGGTCCTTGGCGTGGATGAAGCTTTCGATGTCCGGGTGGTCGCAGCGCAGCACGCCCATCTGGGCGCCGCGCCGCGCGCCGGCCGATTCCACCGTGGCGCACGACGCGTCGAACACCTTCATGAACGATACCGGGCCCGACGCCCGCGAATGCGTGGCGCGCACCAGCGCCCCGCCGGGCCGGATCGACGAGAAGTCGTAGCCCACGCCGCCGCCCCGGCGCATGGTCTCGGCGGCCTGCGCCACGGCGGTATAGATGCTCGGCTTGCCGTCGCGCGATTCGGACACCGAATCTCCCACGGGCTGCACGAAGCAGTTGATCAGCGTGGCCTGGATACCGGTGCCCGCCGCCGAATTGATGCGCCCGGCCGGCACGAAGCCGTTTTCAAGCGCCCACAGAAAGCGCGCCGCCCAGCTTTCGCGCTGCGCCGCGGGCTCTACCTCGGCCAGCGCGCGCGCCACGCGGCGGCGCACGTCGTCGATGCTGCGCTCTTCGCCCTTGGCGTACTTTTCCTGCAGGACTTCGATGGAAATGTCTTGCGGCACGAGTGCGCCGCGGAGGATCTGGTCGTTTGCGTTCATGCCCAACCTGTCGTCTAGGTAAGAACCGGACTGGCTGAAAATCCGGCTGAAAAATGCCGTCCGCCATGCTGCCAGCATGGCCGCGCGGCACCCCGGTGTCAGATCAATGTCCGGTCGAACAACCCTCGTAAAAATACGATTTCGCGACCATGGCGCCAGTTAGGTTACAATGCCGGTCGGACGGGCCTCCTCGCATGGTGGCGCGGTCAACCTGGTCAGGTCGGGAACGAAGCAGCCACAGCCGTTTTCCACCAGTGCCGAGGGTCAGGCTCGTCCCCCTTCCCTTCTTTTCCCCCTATCTGTTCCCTTCCCGCTTTCCGGTCTTGTTTTCGCGACGTTGCGTGCGAAAAGAAGGGCCAGCGGCTATTCTGCGCCCATTTCCGGCATCAGAACAACGACCCTTGCTGCGTCGTGGCAATTGGCGTCGGCGGCCGGGGCGCGGCCTGCAGCGCCTGCACGTCGATCCATTCGCCGGCCGCCGTGGCCACGCCTGCCTCCACGCGCTTGCCCGGGAACATCGGCTGCACGGCTGCCACGTAGCGGCGCAACTGGGCGCCGTAGGCCGCGTGCTCCTGCGGCAGCAGCCGCTGCTTGTAGTCGATGATGACCACGCGGTCGTCGAATTCCACCAGCCGGTCGATCCGCAGCAGCCGGCCCCGGTCGTCATAAAGCTCGACCTCGTTGCGCGCCGCCACGGCGTCCTGCGCGAACAGCAGCGGGCGCAGCGCGGGCGCCGCCAGCATCGCGTGCAGGTCCGCCACGGCCGCTTCCGCCTGCCGCTGCCACTGTTCGCGGGCCTGCGGGGCGCCGGCGCCCGTCAGCGGGAACCAGCGCATCACCGTGGCGGCGTCTGGCACGCCGGCGTATGCGTCCGGATAGCGCGTCAGCCGTTCCAGCAGCGCGTGCACCAGTTCGCCGTGGGCGGCGGCCTGGGCGTCGAATACCGTTGATTCGGGGTCGTCCTCGAACGCCTCCGTGCCATCGGCCACCTGCAGTTCGGCCGCATCGCGGTAGCGCAGCCGGAAGTCGGTGTAGCGCACGCGCTCGCTGTCCGCCGCATGGGCACTGGCGCCGGCCTGCACGTCCTCGGGATACGGCGTGACCGCGTCGCCCACGCCGGCCGCGGCCAGCCGCACATACCAGCTTCCAGCGATCTCGGCGCCGGGCGACTCCTCGCGCTTGCTGGCGCGCCCCATCACCCCACTGACCAGCAGCCCCTGCTGCGCGCGCGTCATGGCGACGTAGAGCAGGTTCCAGTTCTCGCGTTCGGCCAGCGCCGCCTCGGCCTCGAACATCGGCGCGCGCGCCAGCCCGCGCTCGCTGCGCTTGCCGTAGGCGGAAAAATGCCGGGGCGCGGGCGAAGCGGGCGGCCAGTCGACCAGGATGCCGCCTCGGTCCGCCGCCGGGTCGCTGTGGTTGGCGTCCAGCAGCACGACGAACGGCGCCTCCAGCCCCTTGGCCGCGTGCACGGTCAGGATATGGACGGCATCGAGCTGGCTGTCGACCTCGTCGTCCGGGCCAGCCTCGGCCTCTTCCATTCCCTCGCCCATGCCGCCCTCGTCGGGGCTTTCGTCCTCGTCACCGCGCCGGATCTCCTGCAACTCGTCGATGAACTTCGGCAGGCTCGGATAGCGCCCGCCATCAAGGTCGAGCGACAGCTTCAGAAACGCGTCGAGGTTGGCCAGCACCTGCTCGCGGATGGCCGACGGCGCGGCCTCCGCGTAGCGGCGGCGCACCTCGCCATGGTGGTAGATATGGTCGATCAGGTCGTGCACGGGCCTGTGCGGCGCCAGCGCCAGCCACGCCGCCAGCCGCGCGATGCCGCCGCGCAGCGCGTCGGACGTGTCCGGCGGCAAGCCCTGCTCGCCGATGCGCGCCCACCAGCCGCCCTCGCCTTCCATCGACGCCAGCCGCAGCAGGTCGTCATCGGTGGCGCCGACGATCGGGCTCTTGAGCACGTGGGCCAGGTCCAGGTCTGACTCGGGCGTCATCAGGAACGCCAGCAGGGCCGACAGGTCCAGCGCCTCCAGCGTGGTCAGCAGCCCGCCCCGGCGCGGGCTCAGGCACGGGATGCCGGCCTCGCGCAGCGCGCGCTCGTAGTCGGGCAGATGGGTCTTGCGCCGCACCAGCAGCTGCATGTCGCGCCACGTGGCGCGGCGCGATACCTGCTTCGGGCCCTCGCCCTCGCGCACCGGCACGTGGTCGCGCAGGTAGTGCAGCCACGCGGCCACGCGCCGGCCTTCCTCGAAGCGCAGCGAATCGCCCTGCTGAACGCGCGGCTGCGTCAGCGTGTCGCGATGGCCGTCGCCAGTGTCGTCCGCCCCGCCATCGTCATCCTTGCCCCCGGTGGCCTCGGCGGCCTCCTCAGCCTCATCGGCCTGCACCAGCGGCAGCAGCCAGACCGGGCCGCCCGGGTCGTGCAGCGCCGTGGTCTGCGTCTCGTACAGCGGATAGCGGCCCTCGGCGCGCGCGTGGTCGAACACGGCGTTGACCCAGTGCAGCACCTCGGGCCGGTTGCGGCGCGTGCGGTTGGTCCGCAGCACGGTGGCGCGGAAATCGGCCTGCAGCATCTCGCGCGCGGCGTCGAACAGGCGGGCGTCGGCGCGGCGGAAGCGGTAGATCGACTGCTTGGGATCGCCCACCAGGAACACGGTCGGCTTGTCGCCCAGCCCCTGGTAGCCGGCCAGCCAGCCCTGCAGGATGCGCCATTGCAGCGGGTTGGTGTCCTGGAATTCGTCGAGCAGCAGGTGGCGGTAGCGCGCGTCGAGCCGCACCTGCAGGTAGGTGGCGGTTTCCTCGTCGGCCATCAGCCGCGCGGCCAGCCATTCGAGATCGGCGAAGTCCATCGCGCGCTGCTCGCCCTTGTGGCGCTGGTAGCGGTCCAGCAGCGCGTCGCCCAGCCGGTACAGCGCCAGGTTGATGGCCAGCACCGCGGCCTCGCAGCGGCGCGTGGCGATCTCGTCGAGCCGGGCGCAATGCGCGGCCATGCAGGCGAGCAGGTCTTCGGCCGCGCCTTCGCCGCCGCAGACCTTGACCAGTGCCGACGTGGCCTTCATCGCGCGCGGCTTGCCGGCGTCGGTGAAGAACGCGGCGCGCAGCGCGTGGAACGCCTGCGTGGCGGCATCGCCGGGCGCCGCTCCCGCGTCGCGCCAGGCGCGGATGGCGCGCAGGCCGTCCATCAGCCGCGTGGCGTGCGTCTGCTCGGTCTTGCCGGCGCGACCCAGCGTCACCGCGTGCTGTGCGCAGGCTTCGAGCCAGTCGTCGTCGGCCAGCGCGTCGACCAGCACGTCGGTGGTGGCGTCGTCGCCCAGGTCGGCGGCCAGCCGGCTGGCCGGGTCGCCGGCCTCGCGGAACGCCCACCACTCGTTGCGCGCGTGGAACATGCGGTCCAGCAGGCTGCGCGTCTGGAAATCGCCAATCGCATCGACCAGTTGCTCGTAGGCCTGGCGCAGCTCGGCATGCCTGGGCTGCGCCAGCGCGCGCCAGAACGGCGCCCACGCCTCGCGCTTCATGCGCAGCGCGTCCTCGCGCAGCGACGCACCGGGGACGATGCCCGACGCCAGCGGCGCACCGCGCAGCAGCGTGCCGAACCAGCCGTGGAACGTGTCGATGGCCATCCGGCCGGGCGACGCCAGCACCTGCGCGTGCAGCACGCGCGCCCGCGGCAGCGCGGCGCGCGCGGCCTGCGGGTCTAGCCCGCGCATCTCAAGCTGGGCCAGCACGGCGTCGTCGGGGCCGCTGGCCAGTTGCGCCAGCACCTCCAGCAGGCGCTCGCGCATTTCCTCGGCGGCCTTGCGCGTGAACGTGATGGCCAGGATTTCGTGCGGCGCGGCGCCTGCCAGCAGCAGTCGCACCAGCCGGGCCACCAGCAGCCAGGTCTTGCCGCTGCCCGCGCAGGCTTCCACCACCACCGAGCGGGCCGGATCGCAGGCCGCGCGCGTGAAATCGGCCTCGCCGACGGGCTGACCGTCGCGCAGGTAGGCGTGGATGTCGTGGCTCTGGCTCATGTCTTCAGGTCGGGCAAGGTGGTGGATTCCCAGAAGCCCTTGCGGCACAGGCCGCGCGCTTCGCAATAGGTGCAGGCCGCGGCGTCACCGAACGCGGGCAGCTTCGCACCCTGGCGCAGGCGGCCCACATCGTGCCGAAGCTGGCGCTCCAGCCACGTCACGGCGGCCTGGAACTCCGGCAGGTCGACTTCGCGCTGCGCGCCCGGGGCGCTGTCGCGCCCGCCCTGCTTCACGCCTTCCAGCGCCACCCAGCTACCGGCCACCGCATCGGCCCGCAGCAGGCCGTAGAACGCGAGCTGGCAGTCTTCCTCGGCATCGCCGGCCTTGCGGCGCAGGCGGCTGGCGGGCTGGGTCTTGTAGTCGAGCACAGCGTGAGCGCCGTCCGGGCCCTTGTCGAGCCGGTCGATGCGGCCGGCCAGCCGCAGCGGCACGCCGTCGGGCATGGCCACGTCGACGCCGGCGTCGAGCTCGCCGCCGCGCCAGTGCCAGCCCATTTCCTCGCGCGCGGCCTGCCAGGCGACGTACGACGGCAGCACCTCGCACCAGCGGCGGTAGTAGCTGATGGCGTTGCCGTCGTCGGCCATCTGCTTGCCGAAGACCGTGTCCGTGATCTCGCGCAGGCGCGCAAGCCGCCGCGCGTCGTCGCGCTCGCCGGCATCGTGGATTTCCTGGTGGTATTGCAGCAGCACGCGGTGCAGCAGGTTGCCGATGTCGCGCTTTTCCAGGTCGTCGTTCAGCACTTCGAGTCCGGCCAGGCCGAGCATGCGGCCGGCAAAGAACTGGTACGGGCAGCGCCGCAGCATGTTGTAGGCCGCCGCGCTCCAGCGCGTGGGCACGTGCGCGGGCGCCGACGGCGCGGGCATGAACGACGGCCGCGCGACGGTTTCCAGCGGCGGCTGGGGCGCGTTGGCCTCGATCGGCGCGCCGGCGCGCGCGCAGCAGGCCGACAGCCGCTCGATCCAGCCCGAGACGTGGTGCGGCTCGCCCCGGCTGCCGTAGCGCTGCCACGTCAGCACGACATCGTCATTGTTGAGCAGCACTTCGGCCAGGTCGCGCGCCTGCTGGGCGAAGCGCGCCTCGCGGTCTTCCAGCCCCAGCTCGCGGCGCATCTGGTTCGAGAAGAACATCAGCTCGGCCGCGCTGGACGGCAACTGGGCATCGTCGCAGCCCACCACCACCACGCCGTCGAAGCGGCGCATCCGCGCGCCATTGAGCGGCAGGATCGTGATGCGCGACGGGCCCGGCGCGGACGGCTCCTTGTAGGCGACGGTCTCCAGCAGCGCGGCCAGCATCGCGCGGAATTCCTGCTGATTCAGCGAGGCGTGGCTGCCGGTCTCGTCGTCGGGCAGCTCGGCCAAGCGCGCCAGGGCGTCCAGCAACTGGCGGCCCGCGTCGTCGTCGGCCAGCGCGGCGCGCATGCCGAGCGTATCGAGCGTGGCGTCGAGCCGGGCCAGCCAGACCGATAGCGGCTGCTGCGCGTGGCCGCGTGGCCATTGCGCGGCTTCGTCGGCCAGCGTGGCGATCAGCGCGCGCGCGGCGGCGCGCACGTGCAGCGCCGTGTCGCTGGCCGCCATCGCCTCGGCGTCCACGACCGTGGTCCCGGCGCGCTCGGGGAACAGATGGCGCAGGCGCGACCAGCCGCCCGTGAGCGCGTCACGACGGATCTGGCGCTCCAGCAGCGCGATGGCCGCGCCGCGACGGTCGGCGGCGGGCAGGCAGAACGGGGACTTCAGCAGGTCGAGCAGCGCGGCGGTGTCGCCGTCGCCGACCAGCACGTCGAACCAGCGCATCAGCGCGGCGGCGGCGCGCGTGGTCGACAGCTTCCAGCCCGTTTCATCGCGGACCGGGGCCCCGGCGCGCGTCAGCAGCGCGCGCGTGCGGCGCGCCACCACGCGGTCGTGGGCCACCAGCGCCACGTGCTTGCGGCCTTCGTTGAGCCATTGCACGAGCTGGCTGGCGGCGGCGGCCGCCTCGTCCTCGAACCGGGCGCTGCCGATCACGCGCACGCTGGGGCGGCTGGCCGGCAGCGTCCGGGGCAGCGCGGGCATGGGCGCGGCATCGACGCCTTCGCCGCGGCGCGCCTCGGGCCACAGGGCCAGCAGCGTGCGGTACCAGTCGGCGGGGGTGTCGGCGGGGGTATCGAAGGCGGGAAGATCGGCGCCGCCGGTCCAGTCGTAGCCGACTTCCATCGTCGGCACCATCTCGCCGGCCTGGCGCAGAAAGCTGGCCTCGATGGGCTCCGGCGGCGTCGGCCCGATCCAGACCACCGGGCCCGCCACCTGCTGCGCCAGCCGTTGCAGCGCGCGGCGCCGCGTGGGCAGCGGATCGTCGGGGCCGGACAGCATCTGCCAGAACGCCAGCACGATCTGGGCCTCCTGGCCCAGGAAGCGCTCGGACAGGTGCGCGTAGGTGCGCTGCAGCGCGCCCTGCAGCAGCGCGGCGCGGTCGTCGCCGTCGATGTCGTCATCGTCGCGGACCGCCGCGTCTTCCAGCCAGCGGGCGCTCAGTTCGTCGCTGATCGACAGCAGCGTCTGCGCAAGGCCCCACGCCGCGCCCTCGGTCTGCGCGCCAAAGGCCCCACGGAGCCAATCCTGCGCGCGGATGGCCTGCTGCACGGCCAACAGCCGCGCGGCGTGGCTGCGCGCGGGCCGGGGTTCGGCATCGAGGTCGGGCGGCAAATCCAGCAGCCAGTGGCCCAGCGTCAGCACGCGCGGCAGCAGGCGCGGCTGGCCGGCCGCGCGCGCGGCGGCATCGAGCGCCTGGCGCACGCCGGGGATCTGCGCGGCCGTCGGCACGACCACGTGGGCCGCCGACGCGGCCGGGCCGCAGTGATCAAGGAAATACCACGTCGCCGTGGCGGCCTGGTCGAGGAACGACGGGCCGGGAGGGAACGAAAGCCGGGTCATGGATGCGTGGGACCGATGCGGATGCGGGGGCTGCCCGGGGCGCCCCCGATGCGTGCCGGGGGGTGTCAGCGGTCGCCGCCACCCTCCAGGCGGGCGCGCAGTTCGCGCGCGGTTTCCAGCAGGCCCTCGTAGCCCGAACGCGCATGTTCAGGCAGGTCGGGGTCGCCGATCAGCGTGCCGAGCGTTTCCATCACGCTGTAGACGAGGCCCTTGGCCGCGCCGGTGGCGATGCTGTCGGACTCGACGGCGCTGCTCAGGTGCGCCAGGGCGTCGCTGAGCTGGTCGGGGTCGGGCGTGTCGGAATCAGGCTTGCGGGGATCGGACGTCATGATCGGTGGCCTCTGTCGGAAGATGCAGGGTTGGCGCATCCGGCCTGCCATTCTACGCGCATCACGGATGCGATCCGTTCAAGTGGATTCTAGATCATGCCCGGCGCCCGCCGCTACGGGAAAACCCCACGCCGGCCCCCGCCGCGCCGCCAAAATACCACCTTTGAGGGATGCCGATTGAGCCAGCCTTTCGCGCCGATTGAAACTATCATCGGCAACAGCGGCCGGGGCGCGGCACAATGCCCCCCAAGGCGCCGCGCCCGCCCCGGTGGCGCGCGGCGCGCGACGGGCGGGCCCGGGGCTTGAATTCCGGCAAGCTGGTAACATATCGGCGTCAATGGCGGCGCGTGTCGCCACGCACTGCCGGCCGGCGGCCCCGCACGATTGTCGTGTAAGGTTGCGGTTCAGCCCCACGGCATCGGCCCGCCTTCAACATAAACTGAGCGAAACCTGAGGTTCCCCGCCATGAGCGACCAAATCAAGTATGTGAGCGACGCATCGTTCGACACCGACGTGCTCAAGTCCGACAAGCCCGTGCTGCTGGACTTCTGGGCCGAATGGTGCGGCCCTTGCAAGATGATTGCCCCGATCCTGGACGAGGTGGCCAAGGACTACGGCGACCGCGTGCAGATCGCCAAGATCAACGTGGACGAGAACCAGCAGGTGCCGGCCAAGTTCGGCATCCGCGGCATCCCGACGCTGATCCTGTTCAAGAACGGCGAAGTCGTGGCCCAGAAGGTTGGCGCGCTGTCCAAGTCGCAGCTCACCTCGTTCCTGGACGGCCAGGTCTAAGCCAGCACCCGTTTGCCGGAGCCCGACGCTCCGGCCCGGCACGATCCGGCCCTGCGCGCGCCAGCCCTGGCGCGCCGGCCGGATTGTGCTAAGATGCGACCCAACAACTTCCCCGAGCGTTCGCTCATTCTTTCCCCCTCCTAGGTCTCGCCCGTCCGGGCCCCTTCTGTACCCCTTGTCTATGCACCTGACAGAACTCAAATCGCTTCACGTGTCTGCGCTTCTCGAAATGGCGGCAACGCTCGAGATCGACAACGCACAACGGATGCGCAAACAGGAACTCATGTTTGCGATCCTGAAGAAGCGCGCCAAGATGGGCGAAACCATCTACGGAGACGGCACGCTGGAAGTTCTGCCCGATGGCTTCGGTTTCCTGCGCTCGCCGGAAACGTCGTACCTGGCGAGCACTGACGACATCTACATCAGCCCGTCGCAGATCCGCCGCTTCAACCTGCATACCGGTGATTCGATCGAAGGCGAGGTCCGCACGCCCAAGGACGGCGAGCGCTACTTTGCGCTGGTGAAGGTGGACAAGGTCAACGGGCAGCCGCCCGAGGCGGTGAAGAACCGCATCATGTTCGAGAACCTGACGCCGCTGCATCCGAACCGGCCGCTCACGCTCGAACGCGATATCCGCGCCGAGGAAAACATCACCGGCCGCATCGTCGACATGATCGCCCCGATCGGCCGCGGCCAGCGCGCGCTGCTGGTGGCATCGCCGAAGTCCGGCAAGACCGTGATGCTGCAGCACATCGCCCACGCGATTGCCAACAACCATCCGGAAGCCGACCTGTTCGTGCTGCTGATTGACGAACGGCCGGAAGAAGTGACCGAAATGCAGCGCTCGGTGCGCGGCGAGGTGGTGGCGTCGACGTTCGACGAACCGGCCATCCGTCACGTGCAGGTGGCCGAAATGGTTATCGAGAAGGCCAAGCGCCTGGTGGAACTGAAGCGCGACGTGGTGATCCTGCTGGACTCGATCACCCGCCTGGCGCGCGCCTACAACACCGTGGTGCCGGCATCGGGCAAGGTGCTGACCGGCGGTGTGGACGCCAACGCGCTGCAGCGCCCGAAGCGCTTCTTCGGCGCCGCGCGCAATCTGGAAGAAGGCGGCTCGCTGACCATCATCGCCACGGCGCTGATCGAAACGGGCAGCCGCATGGACGACGTGATCTACGAAGAGTTCAAGGGCACCGGCAACATGGAAGTGCACCTGGAACGCCGCCTGGCGGAAAAGCGTGTCTACCCGGCCATCAACCTGAACAAGTCGGGCACGCGCCGCGAGGAACTGCTGATCAAGCCGGAAATCCTCCAGAAGATCTGGATTCTGCGCAAGTTCATCTCGGACATGGACGAGGTCCAGGCCATGGAATTCATCCTCGACAAGATGAAGCCGACCAAGAACAACGCGGAGTTCTTCGACATGATGCGACGCGGCGGCTGACCGCCGGCAGTTGCCAGTCGTACAAAAAGGCGTACCCTTCGGGTGCGCCTTTTTTACTTTCCGACGCTCCTGACCATGTTCGGCAAACTGTCCAGCTACCTGCGCGCCCGCTCGCGCGAACGCCAGCTCGCGCACTACGCCATCCCCGACGACCTGTGGCAACGCACCGTCGCCACCCTGCCCTTCGTGCAGCGGTACGGCGCCGACGACCTGGCGGCGCTGCGCGAACTGGCCACGCTATTCATCGCGGGCAAGGAATACTCCACCGCGCACGAACTGGAGCTGACCGACGAGATGGTGGTCGGCGTGGCCGTGCAGGCGTGCGTGCCGATCCTGAAGCTTGGCATCGAGTGGTATCGCGGCTGGCACGGCATCGTGCTGTATCCGGGCGAGTTCCTGATCCGCAAGACCGTCGAGGACGAGATCGGCCTGGTGCACGGCGTGGAGGAGGAAGCCAGCGGCGAGGCGTGGGAGCATGGCCCGGTGATCCTGTCATGGCAGGACGTGAACCTGTCCGGGTCGGGGCTCGACAATGTCTCGGATTCGTACAACGTGGTCATCCACGAGTTCGCGCACAAGCTGGACATGCTCGATGGCGAGCCCGACGGCGTGCCGCCGTTCTCGCGCGTGCTGCATCCGGGCCTCGATGCCGAGCAGTGGGCCGAAACGCTGCTGACCGAGTACGACGCCTTTGCCGATGCCTGCGACGCGCTGCCCGACTCGGCCTGGGATACGCCCGACCGGCTGCCGCCGCGCCTGCGGGTGATCGACCCGTACGGCTGCGAGGCCCCGAGCGAGTTCTTCGCGGTGGCGTCGGAGTCATTTTTCGTCGATCCGGGCGGGCTTCGGACCCATTGGCCCACGCTCTACGCGACGCTCGCCACGTTCTATCGGCAAGACCCGGCCACAGGTGCCTGATCCGGCATATCCGGAAGGTGTGGCAGGCAGGCCCGAGGCGGCCACGAATCTTGCCCAGCCTCTTGTTTTTCTGCCATAATCCCGGTTTGCCCGTTACCGGCAAGTGGTTCGCTCGCCGCAAGCAAGCTGCGGCGCCATGAGAGCGGACTGGCTACCCAACCTGAAAGGAAGCACCATGAAAGAAGGCATTCACCCGAATTATCGCGAAGTCCTGTTCCACGACGTGTCGAACGACTTCAAGTTCGTGACCCGCTCGACGATCCAGACCAAGGACACGATCGAACACGAAGGCAAGACCTACCCGCTGGCCAAGATCGAAGTGTCGTCGGAATCGCACCCGTTCTACACCGGCCAACAGAAGATCATGGATACGGCTGGCCGCGTCGAGAAGTTCCGCCAGAAGTTCGGCAGCAAGCTGGCAGCCAAGAAGTAATCGCCCAGCACTACCGGGCAACCGCGGCGCGCGGCAGGACGGATGCTCCCGCGGCGCGCGACCTGACAAAGAGGCAGCATCGGCTGCCTTTTTGCATTTGTGGCCGACAATAGCGGCTTGCCCCCGCCCTGCCGGCCCGCCTGGATTCACTGCCGATGTCCCAAGCCACCAAGACCTCTCCTGTCCACCTGACCGCCGCGGCCACGGGCGCCCTGCCCCGCTACCTGCTGCTGGCGATCTGCATCATCTACGGACTGACCGGCCTGTTCGGCCGCGATCCGTGGAAGAACGAGGATGCCGCGGGCTTCGGCGTGATGTGGCAGCTCGGCATCGGCGGCGTGCAGGACTGGCTGATGCCCAACATCGTCGGGCGGCCGTTCAGCCAGGAAGGGCCGCTGGTGTACTGGGTGGGCGGGCTGATGATCCGGCTGTTCGGCGGCTGGCTGGGCGCGCCGGATGCGTCGCGGCTGGCCACGGCGCTGTTCTACTTCGGCACCTGCGCCTTCATCTGGTATTCCACCTATCTGCTGGGCCGCCGCGACGAGGTGCAGCCGTTTGCGTTCGCCTTCGGCGGGCAGCCCGACGCGCGGTCGTACGGCCGCGCGCTGGCCGATGGCGCGCTGCTGATCTTCCTGGCCTGCGTGGGCCTGGCGATGCGCGGCCACGAGACCACGGCGCAGGTCGGGCAGGTCTGCTTCATCGCGTTCATGCTCTACGGCATGGTGCGCAGCCTGGACAAGCCCGTGCAGGGCAGCCTCTGGTTCGGCGTGGGACTGGCGGCGCTGTGCCTGGCCAGCGGGCCGATCCTGGCGGCGGCGCTGCTGGGGGCGGCGCTGATCGCGGGCGCCGTCTCGCAGCCTGTGCCGCTCAAGCGGCTGCTGCAGATTGGCGTGCCCGTGGCGCTGGCCATCGTCGCCATCTGGATGGCCGCCGTCTACCTGGGCGCGGCCGTGACCGACGACGGCGTGACCTACATCCGCGAATGGGCGCGCTACGACCGCCGCACCTACGGCCCGCCGTCGCTGCCGACGGCCGGCTTCATCGCCCGCAACTTCCTGCTGTTCGCCTGGCCCGTGTGGCCGATTGCGGCCTTCGCGTGGCTGTCGTGGCGCGGCATGCGGCGCGCGCCCCATGTGGCGCTGCCGCTAGCCATCCTGGCGATGCTGTTCCTGCTGCTGGTGCTGCAGCGTAGCCCGGGCGACGTGCAGTTCATCCTGCTGCTGCCGCCGATGGCCATCCTGGCCGCGTTCGCGCTGCCCACGCTGCCGCGCGCGGCCATCAACGCGGTGGACTGGTTCGCGCTGCTGTTCTTCACGATCTTCGGCGGCACGGTCTGGTTCATGTGGATCGCCAAGACCACGGGCTGGCCGCCCAGGATCGCCAACAACGTGTTCCGCCAGATTCCCGGCTTCGAGCACACGTTCACGATCAGCGCGGTGGTCATCGCGCTGGCCGCGACCGTGGCATGGGTGCTGGTGGTGCGCTGGCGCCTGTCGCGGGCGCCCAAGCAGATCTGGCGGCCGGTGGTGATCTCGGCGGCCGGCACGACGCTGATGTGGGTCATGGCCATGACGCTGTGGCTGCCGTCGATCAACTACGGCAAGACCTATCGCGACGTGGCGCGCGCCGCCGCCATGGCGCTGCCTTCGACGTACCAGTGCGTGCAGCCGATCCGCATGGGCGATGCGCAACTGGCGTCGTTCGCGTACTTCGGCCATATCCGTTTTGGCGGGCCCGCCGATGGCTGCGATGTGCTGCTGCGACACGACGCCGTGGACTATGGCGCGCCGGGCAATATCTCGCATTTCGAATGGCGCCTGATCTGGGAAGGCCGCCGCCCCGCCGACCGTGACGAGCGCTTCCGCATGTATCGGCTGGTCGATATGTCCCAGATCAAGCCCGCGCCGGCCCCGACCCGTCGCCGGCTGCCGCGCCAGTAAGGCCCATTCCCGATGACGGCGGGCCCTGGGCTCGCCGATCTCTCCCCGGCCGTGGCGCCGGGGCGCCCCCAAAACTCCCCTACCCAACGATGAGCAGCGCGCTGCAGGATATCCGTCGCATCGTCCACCTGGCCGCCCCGGTGCTGGTCGGCCAGTTGGCCGTGATTGCCTTCGGCGTGATCGACACGATCATGGCCGGCCGCGCGTCGGCCGCCGACCTGGCCGCGGTTGGCCTGGGCGGATCGATCTACGTGACGGTCTACATCAGCCTGATGGGCGTGCTGCAGGCACTGGCGCCCATCGCCGGGCAGCTATACGGCGCCGGCCGCAGCGCGGAAATCGGCGCGGAGGTGCGGCAGGCCGCGTGGCTGGGGCTGGCGCTGGCCGTGCCGGGCATGTTGCTGCTGCTGTTTCCAGGGCCGGTGCTGGCGTTCGCCAAGGCGCCGCCGGAGCTGGTCGACAAGGCATCGCGCTATCTCCATATCGTCGCGCTCGGCCTGCCGGCGGCGCTTGCGTTCCGGATCTACATGGCGCTGAACAACGCGCTGTCACGGCCGATCATGGTCACGGTGCTGCAGATCGCCGGGTTGGCGCTCAAGGTGCCGCTCAACGCCTGGTTCATCCACGGCGGCCTGGGTGTGGCGGCGATGGGCGGCCCCGGTTGCGCGCTGGCGTCGACGCTGATCACGTGGGTCTGGTGCCTGTCCGGCCTGGCGATCCTGCGATTCGGCGGCGCCTATCGGCCGCTGAGCATTTTCACGCACTGGGAATGGCCGCGCTGGGACCGCATCGAGCCGCTGCTGCGGCTGGGCGTGCCGATGGGGCTGACGTACCTGATTGAAATCACATCGTTCACGCTGATGTCGATCTTCATCACGCGGATGGGCACCGAGACGCTGGCCGGGCACCAGATCATCGCCAACCTGAGCGCCGTGGCGTACATGATGCCGTTGTCGCTGTCGATCGCGACGTCGACGCTCGTCGCCCAGTCCATCGGCGCGCGCGACATGGCGGCGGCGCGGCGCATCGGCTGGCGCGGCATCCGCTTTGGCGCCGGCCTGGCGCTGCTGATCGGCACCCTGCTCTGGTGCCTGCGCGAGCCGCTGCTGCAGGCGTACGCCAAGGACTCGGCCGTGGTGGCCAAGGCGTTGCCCCTGATGCTGTTCGTGGCCTTCTACCAGGCGTTCGACGCCATCCAGGTGATGAGCGCGTTCATCCTGCGCGCATACAAGATCGCGCTGATCCCGACGCTGATCTATGCGGTGTCGCTATGGGGCGTGGGGCTGGGCGGCGGCTATGTGCTCGGCTTCGGCCTGATCGACACGTTGCCCGCTTTCACGCGCGGCGCTTCGGGCTTCTGGCTGGCCAACAGCGTGAGCCTGGCGATCGCCGGGACGCTGCTCGTGCGGTATTTCAGGAAGGTGAGTCGGGAGGGGGTCTGAGGAGGGCGCTGCGCAGGCAGCGCCCTCCGCTCCGTATGGGTGAAAAAAAAGCCTGCTTGCGCAGGCTTTTCTAAGTTTGGCGGAGCGGACGGGGCTCGCCCACATCCTGCAGGCCGCGGATTCGCTTGCAAGCGAATCCCTTCTCGCCCCGCCGGGCGCTGCGCAGGCAGCGCCCTCCGCTCCGTACAGACGAAAAAAAAGCCTGCTTGCGCAGGCTTTTTTAAATTTGGCGGAGCGGACGGGGCTCGAACCCGCGACCCCCGGCGTGACAGGCCGGTATTCTAACCAACTGAACTACCGCTCCGTTTTCGGCTGTTACCCGGATATTCCGGCTAACCGCTGGGCGTCTGATTACGCCCGGCTGTTTTGGCGTCCCCTAGGGGATTCGAACCCCTGTACTCACCGTGAAAGGGTGATGTCCTAGGCCTCTAGACGAAGGGGACAGAAACTGTTGCAAGCAACGCTTTCCGTCGTTTGCCGCGAAGTCCGGCATTCTACCAGAACTTTCGCGATCCGAAGCAACTTTTTACTGCGTCGCTGCTTCCTGAATCTGGTGGAGCTAAGCGGGATCGAACCGCTGACCTCTTGCATGCCATGCAAGCGCTCTCCCAGCTGAGCTATAGCCCCATAATACTTCCAATACTGCCTGATAATCGCAGCGATTGCTGGGGCCGCGATTATCTTCGATTTTTCGAAGCTGACAACATTTGCTTCGGGGTAATCGAACGGTGATTATCGAAACATCACCTCTCACCCAAATAAAAACCCGCCTGGTGTTACCCAAGCGGGTTCAGTCTGGCGGAGCGGACGGGGCTCGAACCCGCGACCCCCGGCGTGACAGGCCGGTATTCTAACCAACTGAACTACCGCTCCGTTGTTGGTTGCTACCCGAAGCTTCGCTTCGGACAGCCAACTGGACGTCTGGTTACGTCCAATGTCTGGCGTCCCCTAGGGGATTCGAACCCCTGTACTCACCGTGAAAGGGTGATGTCCTAGGCCTCTAGACGAAGGGGACAGAAACTTTGGTGGAGCTAAGCGGGATCGAACCGCTGACCTCTTGCATGCCATGCAAGCGCTCTCCCAGCTGAGCTATAGCCCCATAGTAACTGCCATTTACTACGCTTGCCGCCAGATTTACTGCTTTCCGGCGAAGCGGCGATTATAAATCAATCGCTGCGTTTTGCAAGTCCCTTTTTTCAGCTTTTCAACCGATCCGCTTGACTTGCGTCGTGCAGCAGGGAGAACGAGATTATGCTGAAGTCCCGGCCGGAGCGCAAGCCCCCGCCGAGACATTTCTGCACATTTTTACGCGGCGGCCAGGCGGCGCAGCACCGTGTCGCGGCCGAACAGTTCCAGCACCGCGTCGATGCTCGGCGTCTGCAGCTGCCCCGCCACCAGCAGGCGCACCGGCATGGCCAGTTTCGGCATCTTCAGCCCGAACTCGGCCAGCACGGCCTTGAACGTGGCGTTGATGGCCTCGCGCTTCCATTCCGGCAAGGCGGCCAGTTGCGTAGCCAGCGCCTGCAGCGCCGGACGGATCTCGTCGGTCAGGTGCTCGGCGCGCAGCGCGGCATCGGCCTGCGGCTCGCCGCGGTAGAACAGCAGCGCGGTTTGCGCCACGTCCTTCAACGTGTTCGCGCGGTCTTTGACCAGCGCCACCACGTCGGCCAGGCTGGCGCCCTCCACCTTGCCGCCCAGCGCCTCGATGAACGGGCGCGTCAGCTCGGCCAGGCGCGCGTTGTCGCCGGTCTTGATGTAGTGGTTGTTCAGCCAGGCGAGCTTCTCGGGGTTGTACTGCGCCGGCGACTTGCCCAGGTGGTCGAGGTCGAACCAGGCCACGAACTGCTCGCGCGTGAAGATTTCGGCGTCGCCGTGCGACCAGCCCAGCCGCGCCAGGTAGTTCAGCACGGCCTCCGGCAGGTAGCCCTCGTCGCGGTAACCGGTCACGGCCATCGCGCCGTGGCGCTTGCTCATCTTCTCGCCCTGCTCGTTCAGCACCGTGGGCAGGTGGGCGTAGACCGGCACGTCGCCGCCCAGCGCGCGGATGATGTTGATCTGGCGCGGCGTGTTGTTGACGTGGTCGTCGCCCCGGATCACGTGCGTGATCTTCATGTCGAGGTCGTCGATCACGACGCAGAAGTTGTACGTCGGCGTGCCGTCCGGGCGCGCGATCACCAGGTCGTCCAGCTCGTCGTTCGAGATCTCTATGCGGCCCTTGACCGCGTCATCCCACACCACGCTGCCGCCGATGGGGTTGCGGAACCGCACCACGGGCTGCACGCCTGCCGGCGGCTCGGGCAGCACCTTGCCCGGCTCCGGACGCCAGAAGCCGTTGTAGCGGGGCTTTTCGCCGGCAGCGCGCTGGGCCTCGCGCAGCGCGTCCAGTTCCTCGGTGCTCATGTAGCACGGGTAGGCCAGGCCGCTGTCGAGCATCTGGCGCACGATCTCGCGGTAGCGATCCATGCGCTGCATCTGGTAGAACGGACCCTCGTCGATGTCGAGTTCCAGCCAGGCCATGCTTTCCAGGATCACGTCGACCGCCTCCTGGGACGAGCGCTCGACGTCGGTATCCTCGATCCGCAGGATGAAATCGCCCTGCATGCGGCGGGCAAAGGCCCACGGATAGAGCGCGGAGCGGATGTTGCCAAGGTGGATGAAGCCGGTCGGGCTCGGCGCGAAGCGGGTGCGGACGCGTTGTGTCATGGTCGGAAGAAACAAAAAAGCCCGCGCACGGATGCGCGCAGGCCGGATTTCGTTGAACGCTGCATTATACGCGCTGCCTCTCTCGCCATTGGCGCGCGGAATCATTTATGCTGCCACCGGTCTGACACCGGGCGCATGCCTTCCGTCACCCGCCGCGACCGTCGCGATGCCCCGCGCATCACTTTCCGGCCTGTTTTCTTCCATCTCGATGCAACGACGACATTTCCTGGGCGCCTCCGCCGCGATGCTGCTGGCCGCCTGCTCGTTCGGCCCGAAGCCGGCCCCTACCCTGCCGCCCGTGGCCACCGCGCCGCCGCCGCGCCCGCTGCGCATCGGGCTGGCGCTGGGCGGCGGGGCCGCGCGCGGCTTTGCCCATATCGGCGTGATCAAGGCGCTGGAGGCCCAGGGCATCCACGCCGACATCGTCACGGGCACCAGCGCCGGCTCGGTGGTGGCCGCTCTCTACGCCACGGGCATGGACGGCTTCCAGCTCAACAAGCTGGCGCTGACGATGGACGAAGCAGCCATCGCCGACTGGGCGCTGCCGTTCGGCACCAGGTTCGGGGGCTGGCTCAAGGGCGAGGCGTTGCAGAACTACGTGAACCGGCTGGTCAAGAACCGGCCGATCGAGGCGATGAAGCTGCCGCTGGGCATCGTCGCCACGGACCTGAAGACCGGCGAGCGGATCGTGTTCAGGCGTGGCAATACCGGGCAGGCCGTGCGGGCGTCCAGCAGCGTGCCGGGCGTGTTCCAGCCGGTCTCGATCGCCGGGCACGACTACGTGGACGGCGGGCTGGTGGAGCCCGTGCCCGTGGATGCCGCGCGCGAGATGGGCGCCGATTTCGTGATCGCCGTGAACATCTCGGCCGACCCGTCCAGCCAGAAGAACAACGGGCAGAGCGGCGTGCTGCTGCAGACCACGGCCATCATGGGCCAGTCGATCAACCGGATGGCACTGGCGCGTGCCGACGTGGTGATCCGCCCCGACCTGCCCGACATGGGCGGCAGCGACTTTGCGTCGCGCAACCGGGCAATCCTGGCGGGCGAGCAGGCCACGTCGGCCGTGCTGGGCACCCTGCGCGACAAACTGGCGGCGGCTCGCCAGCGCCCTGCCGCCGCTGTCGCCACCCAGTAGCCGTCCGGCCGGCCCTGCGCGCCAGCCGTTGTCATCGCCGATGACAGAAAACGTCAGCGGCATGACAGACGGTGTCACCGGTGGCGGGGCGGCGCGGGCAACAAAAAAGGACTGCCGGGGCAGTCCTTTTCTTTTTGGCGCAGCGGTGCGGTGGGCGTCAGCCGCCCAGCATCGTGCGGCCCTGGGCGTTCGGATCGAAGCGCTTGAGCGTCTCGATCATGCTGCCCGTGTTCTCGACCGAACCCTTGGCCGAGTCGTCGATCCGGCGGGCGCCGTTGTAGCGCGTGACCCAGTACGACGCGCGCATGTCGTCGACGCGAATCTTGCTGCCGGTGGACGGCGCGTGCACGAACTTGTTGTCGCCAATGTAGATGCCGACGTGCGAGAACGTGTGGCGCATCGTGTTGAAGAACACGAGGTCCCCCGGGCGCAGTTCGTTGACCGCCACGGTGGTGCCCACCTGGCTCATTTCGACGGACCGGCGCGGCAACATGAAGCCGAAGGTGTCGTTGAACACGTAGCGGACAAAGCCGCTGCAGTCCAGGCCCGATTCGGGGCTGTTACCGCCAAAGCGGTAACGCACGCCAATCAGGCCCAGCGCGTTCATGACCAGGTCGCCAGCCTTGCTGGCAACGTTGCTGGTGGAGTTCATCACCGACGACAGCAAGCCACGCTTGCCTTCCGGATGCGCGTCCGTGCCATCGACACGGGCTTCGATCCGGGCGTCGGGGTCCTTGAACACCGTATCCGCCAGCACTCCATTCGACACAGTCGCACCGCAGGCAATGGCAATTCCGATAGCGGCGCGCGCCAGGGAATGAAGTACCGTTTGCATTGGCTCTCCTGATGATCGGACAAGGCTGACCGGCAAATCAGACAAAGCCGGACAGCGCGAAAACATCAGGGCGGATCGTACGCAAGAAGTACGCCAGCAGGACTGCACCAGCCGCGTGCAACAACGGCCTTCCCCAAGGCCAGCATGCGGCGGACGAACCACCCCCGTGAAAACTTATCGCGGGATAGTAAAGTACCGAACCTTGACGTGTCAAAGTTGGTTACAACTTTCCCGCATTTCGCTAGTAAATCAACGAACTACGACCCAAAACGTATTCTGTTTCTCGGAATCCTTATAAGGATTCCGTGTTACCGCCGCGTGACAAAGCGTGTTGCGGCGCACATCATTCAGGCCGCGCCCAACTGGGCCGCCGCCATCAACTTGCGCGTATACGGATGCTGCGGTGCCCCGAGCACGGTTTCGGTCTCGCCGGATTCCACCACTTCACCGTTTTTCATCACGATCACGCGGTGCGCCATCGCACGGATCACGGCCAGATCGTGGCTGATGAACAGGTAGCTGAGGTTGTACTTGTGCTGGAGTTGCGACAGGAGCGCCAGCACCTGCTGCTGAATCGACACGTCAAGTGCCGAAGTCGGCTCATCGAGCACCAGCACCTGCGGCTTCAGAATCAGCACCCGGGCGATGGCGATGCGCTGCCGCTGCCCGCCCGAGAACTCGTGCGGATACCGCCCCAGCGCGGTGCGGTCCAGCCCCACCTCCCGGAGCGCCTCGATCACGCGCTCGCGCATGGCCTCGCGCGTCAGCCCCGGCTGATGCAGCGCCAGCCCCTCGCCAACGATCTGCTCGATTGTCATGCGCGGCGACAGCGAGCCGAACGGGTCCTGGAACACCACCTGCATGCGCTTGCGCAGCGCGCTGCGCTCCTTCTGCGAGCAGGTGTCGAAGCTGCGACCCAGGAACTGGATCGCCCCGGCGCTCTTGCGCTGGAGCGCCAGCACCGTGTGGGCCAGCGTGGTCTTGCCCGACCCCGACTCGCCAACGATGCCCAGCGTCTCGCCCTCGCGCAGTTGCAGCGTGACGTCCTTGACCGCGGCGAACGCATCCTTGCCGAACCAGCCGGCGATGCCCGGCCGCTTCTTCTGGTAGTTGACCGACAGCCCATCGGTTTCCAGCAGCACCGGCGCCAGCGGCACCAGCGGCAGCACCTCGCGCCGCGGCCGGCTGTCGATCAGCTTGCGCGTGTACGGGTGGCGCGGATTGGCAAAAACCTCGGCCGTCTCGCCGGTCTCGACCAGCACGCCCTTTTCCATCACGCCCACCCGCTGCGCAAAGGCGCGCACCATGTTCAGGTCGTGCGTGATCAGCATCACGGCCATGCCGAACTCGGCCTGCAGGCTGCGCAGCAGGTCCAGGATCTGGGCGCGGATGGTGACGTCCAGCGCCGTGGTCGGCTCGTCGGCCAGCAGCAGCTTGGGCCGGCAGGCCAGCGCCATGGCGATCATCGCCCGCTGCCGCTGCCCGCCCGACAACTGGTGCGGAAAGCTGTTGAACCGGTTGGCCGCGTCACTGATGCCGGTGCGCTCCAGCAGCGCGATGGCCCGGTCGCGCGCGGCGCGGCGGTCCAGGTCCTCGTGCAGCGCCAGCGTCTCCACGATCTGGTTGCCGATCGTGTAGAGCGGGTTCAGCGCCGTCATCGGCTCCTGGAAGATCATGGCGATTTCCGACCCGCGGATGCGACGCATCTCGCGGTCGGACACCTCCAGCAGGTCCTTGCCCTCGAAGCGGATCGCGCCGTGGTAGTGCGCGTCCTCGACCAGCCGCAGCATGGCCAGCGCCGTCACGGTCTTGCCGGAGCCGGATTCGCCCACCAGCGCGTAGCGCTCGCCGGCGCGCAGGTCGAAGCTGACGTCGCGCACGGCGCGCGTGGCGTGCTCGCCCTCGCCGAACGTGACCGACAGGTGATCCACGCACATGAGCTGGGTGCCGGGCGCGGGAGCCTCCACCGGGTCCGGGAAGACGGGCGTGGGCGGCGTCATCGGGGTGGCCGTGCTCATGGCGTGGCCTCCGCGGCGGTACCGCCGGCCGGTACCTTCGGCTCCACGCGGCCGCGCAACTGGGCCAACCCCAGGCGCGTGTCGAAGGCGTCGCGCAGCGCGTCACCCATGAAGGTCAGCAGCAGCAGCGTCACCACCAGCACCGCGAACGTCGACAGCGAGATCCACCACGCGTCCAGGTTGCCCTTGCCCTGGGCCAGCAGCTCGCCCAGGCTCGGGGTCGTCGGCGGCACGCCCAGCCCCAGGAAATCGAGGCTGGTCAGCGCCAGGATGGCCGCGCTCATGCGGAACGGCAGGAACGTGATGACCGGCGTCAGGCTGTTGGGCAGGATGTGGCGCCACATGATCTGGACGTTCGACAAACCCAGCGCCCGCGCCGCCTTGACGTAGTCCAGAGACCGGTTGCGGTAGAACTCGGCCCGCACGTAGTCCGACAGCCCCATCCAGCCGAACAGCGACAGCAGGATGATCAGCAGCGCCAGGCTCGGCTCGAAGATCGACGCGAAGATGATCAGCAGGTACAGCTCGGGCATCGAGCTCCAGATCTCAATGGCCCGCTGCGACACCAGGTCGAAGCGCCCGCCAAAGAAGCCCATCAGCGCGCCGGTCAGCGTGCCGATCAGCACCCCGATCACGGTCAGCGCCAGCCCGAACAGCACCGACACCCGAAAGCCGTACAGCAGGCGCGCCAGCACGTCGCGTCCCCGGTCGTCGGTGCCGAGCCAGTTGTCGGCCGACGGCGGCGCCGGGTTCGGCTCCTTGGCGAAGTAGTTGATGGAATCGTACGAGTACCGGTTGGGCGGGAAAATGGCGAAATTGCCATTCGACGTGATGCGGTCACGGATGAACGGGTCCAGATAGTCCGTGCGCGTGGGAAAGTCGCCGTCGAACGTCGTCTCCGGGTAGACCTTGACGATCGGGAAGTAGTACTCGCCCTTGTAGCGCACCACCAGCGGGCGGTCGCTGGACAGCAGCTCGGCGCCCATGCTGAGCACGAACAGGATCACGAACAGCACCAGGCTCCAGTAGCCCAGCCGGTTGCGCCGGAAGCGCTGCCACGCGCGCTGGCGCGGCGACAGGGAATGCGGCAGGCCGTTGCCCGCCACGGCGTGCTTGGGGCCGAAGCTCATCGGTGCATCCCCTCGAAATGAATGCGCGGATCGACCATCACGTAGCAAACGTCCGAGATCAGGCGCGTGACCAGCCCGATCAGCGTAAACAGGTACAGCGTGCCCAGCACCACCGGGTAGTCGCGGCGCAGCACGGCTTCATAGGACAGCAGGCCCAGGCCGTCGAGCGAAAACAGCGTCTCGATCAGCAGCGACCCGGTGAAGAACGCGCCGATGAACGCGGCCGGAAAGCCGGTGACCAGCGGGATCAGCGCGTTGCGGAACACGTGCTTCCAGAGCACCCGCCGCTCGGACAGCCCCTTGGCGCGGGCGGTCAGCACGTACTGCTTGCGGATTTCCTCCAGGAACGCGTTCTTGGTCAGCATCGTCACCACCGCGAAGCTGCCGACGACCGACGCGGTGATCGGCAGCACCAGGTGCCACAGGTAATCCATCACCTTGCCCATCAGCGAAAGCTGCTCCCAGTCGTCGGACGTCAGCCCGCGCAGCGGGAACCATTGGACGAACGTGCCCCCGCCGAACAGCACCAGCAGCAGCACGCCCAGCACGAAGCCGGGAATGGCGTAGCCCACCAGCACGATCATGCTGCTGATGACGTCGAACCGGCTGCCTGCCCGGATCGCCTTGGAAATGCCCAGCGGCACCGATATCAGGTAGGTCAGGAAGAACGTCCAGAGCCCCAGGCTGACCGATACCGGCAGCTTCGACTTGACCAGCTCCCAGACGCTGCGGTGCTGGAAGTAGCTCTGGCCCAGGTCGAACTGGGCAAACCGCTTGAGCATCATCAGGTAGCGCTCCAGCGGCGGCTTGTCGAAGCCGTAGAGCGCCTGGATCTCCTTGATCTTCTCGGGGTCCACGCCGCGCCGGCCGCGGTATTCCGCCCCGCCGCCGCTGGCCTCGCCGGCGCCGCCGCGGCCTTTCATTTCGAGCATCATCTGCTCGACCGGGCCACCGGGCACGAACTGGATCACGACGAAGGTCAGCGTCACCACCCCGACCAGCGTCGGGATCATCAGCAGGATGCGCTTGAGCAGATAGGCGAGCATTGGCCGTCCGTAAGGGGTGCGGGTGACTGGATTACTGGGTCTTCGGCGCCAGGTCGCGGCGCCACCAGCTCGACAGGATCCAGCCCTCGGCGGTGTAGTAGTACGGCAGGCGCGTCGGATAGCCGAGCTCCTTGCGGTACGACACACGGTGGAAGGCACTGTACCAGTTCGGCACGATGTAGTAGCCATGCATCAGCACGCGGTCCAGCGCGCGGCCGGCGGTCACCAGTTCCTCGCGGCTTTCGGCGTGCAGCACGGCGTCCACGAGCTTGTCGATGGCCGGCGACTTCACGCCGAACAGGTTGTCGGACCCCGGCGTGGTGGCCGCCTCGGACGAGAACCGGTCGCGCAGTTCGTTGCCCGGGCTCTGCGAGTCCGGGAAGCGGATCGACACCATGTCGAAATCGAAGTCTTCCAGCCGCTTCTGGTACAGCGCGAAGTCGGTGGTGCGCTGGTGCACCTGGATGCCGAGCTTTTCCAGGTTGCGCACGTAGGCCGTGATCACGCGGCTCATGGCGCCGCCGTCGTCCAGGAACTCGAACACCATCGCCTCGCCCTTGGCGTTGCGCAGCGCGCCGTCGTCGTAGGTCCAGCCGGCCTGGGCCAGCAGGCGGCGGGCCTCGCGCAGGTTGTCGCGCAGCGAGCGCGGCGGATTGGTGCTGGGCTGCACCACCTCGGCGCCGAATACCTCGGGCGGCAGCTGGCTGCGCAGCGGGTCCAGCAGCTTCAGCTCGCCGGCGCCCGGCTTGCCGTCGAACGTGGCGCTGGCGGCCAGGTCGCTGTTCGAGAACCAGCTATCGAGCCGCTTGTAGGCGCCGTAGAACAACTGGCGATTCAGCCATTCGAAGTCGAGCGCCAGGATCAGCGCCCGGCGCACGCGCACGTCCTGGAACATCGGCTTGCGCATGTTCATCACGAAGCCCTGCATGCCGGCGCCATTGCGGTGCGGGAATTCGGTCTTGATCAGCGCCCCGTCGCGGAAGCGCGTGCCGACGTAGCTCTTGGCCCAGTTCTTCGACCGGTACTCGACGATGGCGTCGAACTCGCCCGCCTTGTACGCCTCCAGCTTGGCCGTCTCGTCCTTGTAGAGCCGGTAGACCACCCGCCCGAAGTTGAACGTGCCGCGCCGGACGTTGAGGTTCTTGCCCCAGTAGTTGGGGTCGCGCTGGAACACGATGCCGCGGCCGGCGTCGTAGCGTTCGATCTTGTACGGGCCGCTGGTGATCGGCGCCTCGAAGGTCAGCTTCTCGAACGGCACCTTGGCGGTCCATTTTTTCGAGAACACGGGCAGTTGGCCGACGATCAGCGGCAATTCGGCGTTGCGTTGCTTGAAGTCAAACCGGATCGAGCGTTCGCCGGTCACCACCACGCCCTTCACGTCGGTACACATGCTGCGGTAGCCGGGGCTGGCGGCCTTGCTCATCAGCATGTCGTACGAATACTTGACGTCGGACGCCAGCACCGGGTCGCCATTGACGAAGCGCGCCTCGGGGCGGATGTGGAAGGTGACCGACAGCCTGTCCGGCGCCACGGTCACGTCGTTAGCCAGCAGGCCGTAGGCGCTGGCCGACTCGTCGGCGCTGCTGATCAGCAGCGTCTCGAACATCAGCGCGGTCAGGCCCGGCGCGGACGTGCCCTTGAGCGTGAACGGGTTGAACTTGTCGAAGCTGGTGCGGCGGTCGGGGTTGGCCAGCGTCAGCGTGCCGCCCATCGGGGCGTTCGGGTTGACGTAGTCGAAATTGGCAAAGTCGGCCGGATACTTCAGGTCGCCGTGCAGCGCAAAGCCGTGCGCGGCATGCCCCGCTGCGGGAAAACCCCAAGCCAGCACGAATGACAGTGCCAGCGCCCATTGCACTACCGCGCGTCGACGGAAGCACTGCCCTGCCGCCAGACGCGGCCAACGTGCGTGAATCAGCATCCGGTTGCAGACCTCCACAATGCCCGAGACAGCCCGGCGGCTTGTGGCCGGGCGAAGTTGTGCGACAATTTTACATGCGTTCGGGTGGCGCCCAGCCATCCGGACATTCCCTTTACGCGGCGCAACAAACTGCGGGCCAATGTGCCCGCCGTGCACCGGACACGGGCCTGTGCACGAAGCATGCCCGTCCTCACAAAACGATCTTGGAGAAACTATGGGATTTCTGGCAGGTAAGCGGATCCTGATCACGGGCTTGCTTTCGAACCGTTCCATCGCCTACGGCATCGCCTCGGCCTGCAAGCGCGAAGGCGCCGAGCTGGCCTTTACCTACGTCGGCGAGCGATTCAAGGACCGCATCACGGACTTCGCCAAGGAATTCGGCTCCGACATGATCTACGAATGCGACGTCGGCAGCGACGAGCAGATCGCCGCCACGTTCGCCGCATTGGGGCAGCGCTGGGAAAAATTCGACGGTCTGGTGCATTCGATCGGCTTTGCCCCGCGTGAAGCCATTGCCGGCGACTTCCTGGAAGGGCTGTCGCGCGAGGGCTTCCGCATCGCCCACGACATCTCCGCCTACAGCTTCCCCGCGCTGGCCAAGGCCGCCCTGCCGTTGCTCAACGACAAGGCATCGCTGCTGACGCTGACCTACCTGGGCGCCGAGCGCGTGGTGCCGAACTACAACACGATGGGCCTGGCCAAGGCGTCGCTGGAAGCCAGCGTGCGGTACCTGGCGTCGGCGGTGGGCCCGCGCGGCATCCGCGCCAACGGCATCTCGGCCGGCCCGATCAAGACGCTGGCCGCCTCGGGCATCAAGGACTTCGGCCGCCTGCTCAAGCATTTCGAGGACGTGGCCCCGATGCGCCGCAACGTGACGATCGAGGAAGTGGGCAACGTGGCCGCCTTCCTGCTGTCGGACCTGTCCAGCGGCGTGACCGGCGAGATCACCTACGTCGACGGCGGCTACAACATCGTCGGCACGGCGGTCGACGAGTAAGCCTTACCGGCCTGGTTTGCCAAGGCGTCCCCAGCGGGACGCCTTTTTTCATGCCTGCGCCACGGCCTGCAGCACCGCCACGGCACGCGCCGCGGCCGGTGACAGCGTGCGCTGGGCCAGCCGGACGATGGCGAACTGCATCGTCACGGCCGGCAGTTCGGGAATATCCAGCGCCACCAGCCGCCCCGCCTCCACCTCGTCGCGCACGGCCCGGGCGGGCGCCAGCAGCAGTGCGTCGGCGTGCCGCACCAGGTGGGTCAGCGCGCGGAAATCGTTGCTTTCGACCTGAAACGGCATGTCCTCGCCAGGCTTGCAGCGCAGCAGCTTGCGCAGCCGTTCGTGCGTTTCTGGCGGAAATACGACCGAAACCAGCGCCGACGCGCGCAGCGTGGCCAGGTCCACCGGCCCGGCCGCCAGCGGATGCCCGGTGCGGACGAACACCCCGCCCGGCCCGGGCGGCAGCCGTTCCACCTCCAGCTCGGCGGCCGTCGGCACCGTGCCGTGCTCGATCACGACGAAATCGACCTGCTCAGCGTGCAGCGCGTCCAGCAACGCCACCGGATGGCTGACCTCGGTGGCGATCCGCAGCTTGGGCCACTGGCGGTGCAACTGGCACAGCAGCTCAGGCAGCAGGATGGCCGCCGGAAACGCGCCGAGCCCGATCTGCACGCTGCCGATCTCGTGCTGCCGCACCAGCGCCAGATCGCGCGCCAGGCATTTCGACTCGAACAGGATGCGGCGCGCCCGCTCGGCCACCATCCGGCCCACGGCCGTCAGCGTCACGCCGCGCGCGCCACGGTCGAACAGTACCGCGCCGGCTTCTTCCTCCAGCGCCTGGATGCTGCGCGTCAGCGCGGGCTGGCTCAGGTGCACGCGCCGCGCGGCGGCCGCCAGCGAGCCCTCTTCCACCACCGCCACCAGATGCTCCAGCCGCCTCAGATTCATATATGCACCTTACGCATGTCTGCGATAGATAATTTGCAATTGAATTATAGGTGCGGCGCGCATCCAATAGACGCTTCCCTTCTTCGATGAGCCAATTCGCCATGCGCCTTGTCCGCACTGCCATGCTGGTTGCCACCACCCTGACGATGTCCGCCGCGCTGGCCGCGCCCGGGCCGGCCACGCCGCTCACGGCCCAGTCGAATGCCGAATGGCTACAGCGCCTGCCGTTCTCGGACCGCGCCGACTACGCCGATGCCCAGCGCGGGCTGGTGGCGCGCTTTCCGCAGCGGTCCATCCTGGCCGCCGACGGCACCCCGGCCTGGGACTTCGACGCCTACGCGTTCGAGTCGGGCGACGCCCCGCCCACGGTCAACCCCAGCCTGTGGCGGCTGGCGCAACTCAACAACGAGGCCGGCCTGTTCAAGGTGACGGACCGCGTGTACCAGATCCGCGGCGCCGACCTGGCGAACATGAACATCATCGAAGGCGACACCGGGCTGATCGTCATCGACACCCTGCTCACCGCCGAGACCGCCCGCGCGTCGCTGGACCTCTACTACGCGCACCGCCCGCGCAAGCCGATCGTGGCCGTGATCTACACCCACAGCCACATCGACCATTTCGGCGGCGTGCGCGGCATCGTCGACGAGGCCGACGTCAAGTCCGGCAAGGTGGACATCATCGCGCCCCACGGCTTCATGGAGGAGGCGGTCAGCGAGAACGTGCTGGCCGGCAGCGCCATGAGCCGGCGGGCGCAGTACATGTACGGCACGCAGCTGCCGCGCAGCGCCACGGGCCAGGTGGATACCGGCCTGGGCAAGGGCACCGCGCGCGGCACGATGACGCTGCTGGCGCCCACCTCGCTGGTCACCCGGCCGGTGGAGGTGCGCCGCATCGATGGCGTCGACGTCGAGTTCCAGCTCACGCCCGGCACCGAGGCCCCGGCGGAGATGAACGTCTACCTGCCGCAGTTCCGCACGCTCTGCATCGCCGAGAACGCGGTGCGCACCCAGCACAACGTGCTGACGCTGCGCGGCGCGCAGGTGCGCGATGCCAAGGGATGGTCGTACTTCCTGGCGCAGGCGCTGCTGCGCTACGGCGAGCGCACCGACGTGCTGATCGGCCAGCACCACTGGCCCACCTGGGGCCGCACCCGCATCGTCGAGCTGCTGTCCGACCAGCGCGACATGTACGCCTACCTGAACGACCAGACGCTGCGCCTGATGAACCAGGGCTACACGCCGCTGGAGATTGCCGACCAGCTCAGGACGCTGCCCCAGCCGCTGGCCAGCAAATGGTATGCGCGCGACTACTACGGCTCGGTCAGCCACAACGTGCGCGCCGTCTACCAGCGCTACCTGGGCTTCTACGACGGCAACCCGGCCCACCTGAATCCGCTGCCGCCGGTGCAGGCCGCGCGCAAGACGATCGAATGGATGGGCGGCCCCGACGCCGTGCTGGCCCGGCTGCGCGACGCCTACGCGCGCGGCGAATACCGCTGGGTCAGCCAGATCGGCAACGAGCTGGTCTTCGCGGACCCGTCGAACGCGGCCGCGCGGGCGCTGCAGGCCGACGCGCTGGAGCAGCTTGGCTACCAGAGCGAGAACGCCACCTGGCGCAACATCTACCTGACCGGCGCCCAGGAACTGCGCGACGGCGTGGCCCGGCCCAGCAAGGGCGCCACCAGTTCGTCGGACATGGTGCGGGCGCTGACCGTACCGAACTTTTTCGATTTCCTGGCAGTGCGCCTGAACGCCGACAAGGCCGCCGGCAAGACGCTGACGCTGAACTGGCAGTTCACCGACCTGAAGCAGCGCTACGCGATGACGCTGCGCAACAGCGCGCTGACCTACGTGGCCGAGGCCCAGCACGCCCAGCCCACCGCCACGGTCACGCTGACCAAGGCGACGCTGGACCAGATCAGCCTCAAGCAGCTCACGCTGCCGCAGGCGATGCAGTCGGGAGCCATCCGGATAGACGGCAATCCGCAGGCCGTGTCAGGCTTGTTCGGCATGCTGGACACGTTTGACAGCAACTTCGCCATCGTGACGCCGCGCAGCGTCCCACAACAATAAGACCCCTCGCGGACGGAGACAGACACCATGGGCCCCACCCACTTCGACTACATCATCGTTGGCGCCGGCTCGGCCGGCTGCGCGCTGGCCGGACGGCTGGCGGACCGGCCGGACCTCTCGGTGGCCCTGCTCGAAACCGGGCCCGACGACCACCACCCGAGCGTCTGGACGCCGCTTGCCATCGCCCGGACCGTGCCCCACCCCGGCCCGCGCAACTACGGCTTGCGCACGGTGCCGCAGGCCGGCCTCAACGGCCGCGAGTCGTACCAGCCGCGCGGCCGGGGGCTGGGCGGCAGTTCGTCGATCAACGCGATGCTCTACGTGCGCGGCCATCGCTCCGACTACGACCGCTGGGCCGCGCTTGGCTGCGAGGGCTGGGGCTACGACGACGTGCTGCCCTACTTCCGCCGCAGCGAATGCAACCAGCGCAACGCCGGCCGCGACGACGCCTGGCACGGCGGCAGCGGCCCGCTGCACGTGAGCGACCTGCGCACGCCCAACCCGTTCTCGCGGCGTTTTGTGCAGGCCGCCGCCCAGGCCGGGCTGCCGGTCAACGACGACTTCAACGGGCCGGAGCAGGAAGGCGTGGGCCTCTATCAGGCCACGCAGTTCAACGGCGAACGCTGGAACGCGGCGCGCGCCTACCTGCATCGCGGCAACCGGGGCGACGCAGGCCACAACGGCGGCCGCCAGAACCTCTGCGTGATGACCGGCACCCAGGCGCTGCGCATCGTCTTCGAGGGCAAGCGGGCGGTGGGCGTGGCGGTATCGCAAGGCGGCCAGACGCGGACGCTCTACGCGCGGCGGGAGGTCATCGTCAGCAGCGGCGCGTTCCATTCGCCGCAGTTGCTGATGGCCTCGGGCATCGGCCCGGCCGATCACCTGCGCAGCGTTGGGGTGGACGTGGTGCACGACCTGCCGGGTGTCGGCCAGAACCTGCAGGACCACCTGGACATCATCATCGGCAAGCCGGTGGCGTCGTGGCACCTCTATGGCTACTCGCTGCGCGGCGTGGCGCGGATGGCGGGCGAGGTCATGCGCTATCGCTGGCGCCGCACGGGCATGCTGGCCTCGCCGGTGGCCGAGGCCGGCGCGTTCGTCAAGACCCGGCCCGGGCTGGACGCGCCCGACCTGCAGCTCCACTTCGCGCCCGCGCTGCTGGGCAACTCCAACGTGTTGCGCAACGGCCGGCCCGGGCATGGCTATTCGTGCCACGCGTGCGTGCTGCGTCCCGAGAGCCGGGGCACGGTACAACTGCGGTCGGCGGACATGCGCGAGGCGCCGCTGATCGACCCGCGCTTTTTGTCGGCATCGGCGGACCTGGACGGCATGGTGGCCGGCGTGCGGCTGATGCGCCGAATCTTCGCGCAGGCGGCGCTGGCCGACGCCGGCGGCACCGATCCGCTGCGGGACCTGCTGGGCGACGGCGATGGCGATGACGCAGCCATCCGCGACTTCATCCGCAACCACGCCGACACCATCTACCACCCCGTGGGCACCTGCAAGATGGGCGTCGACGCGATGGCGGTGGTCGATCCGCAACTGCGCGTGCGGGGCGTGCAAGCGTTGCGCGTGGTCGATGCGTCGGTCATGCCCACGCTGATCGGCGGCAACACCAACGCGCCGACGATCATGATCGCCGAGCGCGCGGCAGACCTGCTGGCGGCGGCCTGACAAGGGCGGCACCAAGGGCGACGGGCAAGCGGGGAAAGAGGGGGAAAAAAGGAAAGGAAGGAAAGAAAGCTGGCCCGCCCTAGAGGATTCGAACCTCTGACCGCTCGCTTAGAAGGCGAGTGCTCTATCCAACTGAGCTAAGGGCGGATAACCATGCCCACGGGCGGGGCCTGCCTTGCCATGGCGGCAAGGCAGGCATTCTACCGCAGCGCCTGCGCCAGGGGAACGCCGGCGGCGCCGCTATGCCGGGTGTTTCTGCAGGATGAACTCGATGGCACACTCGGCCGACGGCGTGCGCGTCTGGTCGAAGCTGCCGTCCAGCAGGCTCGGCCGCACGCCGATGTCGACGCGGAAGATCGACAGCGGCGTGACCGCGTCGGAGATCGCGCGGACGAAGTCGAGCACGTTGATCGACACCGGCGACCACGACCGCATCTTGAACATCGTGAACGTGTGCTTGTGGTCGGAGTTGAAGCGCGACGGCCAGTGGCCCTGCTCGTACAGGTCCTCGTCGGGCACCTGGATCACCAGGTAGCCGCCCGGCTTGACCACGCGGATCCAGTGGCGGATGGCCACGGACGGGTCCACCACATGCTCCAGGCAGTGCGACGAGTAGACGAAATCGAACGAGGCGTCGGGCACCCGTTCCAGGTACTGGGCGTCGCCGTGCTGCCTGTCGAAGACGAAGACATGGCGCATGGCGGGAAACATTTCGGCAAAGAGCGCGATGGAGTCGATGCCGCCGCCCACGTCGAGCCCGTCGCCGACGAAATAGCGCGTGGCGTAGCGCGAATCATGCACGCGCCGCAGGATCGAGATCGAGGTCGCCCCAGGAATGTTCTGCTGAATCCGCCGCGGCTGGTCGGCGGCGTGTTCCGGTCGGATGATGTCCATGGATGTTCGCGCGTGGCGCGTGTAGTTGACCCGCGCCATCTTTAGCACCGCCGGACGCGGGCTTGAATCGGAAATCCACGAAATTGGCATCAGCCGCCCCAGGGTGCGCCCCTGGGGCCGGGGTCAGGACGGCTCGCGCTCGCGCACGCGCGGCCGGCGCGGCATGCCGACGGCCTCGGCGGCGTCGTGCGACGACACGCAGTTGCGGCCCATCTGCTTGGCGTCGTAGAGCGCGCGGTCGGCGCGGCGCATCATCGCGTCGGCGTTCTCGCCGGGCTGGCGCTCGGCCATGCCGATGCTGACCGTGTACGCGATGGCGTCCGGCTCCGACGGGCACGGCGTGGACCGGACCATCGCGCTCAGCCGCACGCTGATGGCGCGGCCGGTTTCCAGCGTCGTGTCGGGCATGGCGATCGCGAATTCCTCGCCGCCCAGCCGGCCGATCACGGCCCGCGCCGGCGCCGCCTTGCGCAGCAGGCCGGCAAAGTGGCGCAGCACGCTATCGCCGGCCAGGTGCCCGTACAGGTCGTTGATGGCCTTGAAGTGGTCCAGGTCGATGAACGCCACGGTGAACGGCGCGCGCTGGCGCTCGGCCTGCTTGCAGGCGTCCTCCAGTTCTTCCCAGAAGGCGCCGCGCGACAGCACGTCGGTCAGGTCGTCGTGCCGGGCCCGGCGTTCGATGATGCGGCGCAGCCGGTCGTGCGCCATCAGCGCAAAGCTGACCGACAGGCCCACCACGCCGAACACGAAGCAGAGCGTGATGCTGTCCCGCTCGTCCGGCGCCAGCAGCGGGTGGCCGTCGACCAGCGTCGAAAGCGGCGCCCAAGCCTGCGCGGCGGCGATGACCGTGCAGGCCAGCGCCACCAGCGTCAGCGACAGCACGGCCAGCCGCCCGGTGCCCCGCTTGAGCGGCAGGCGAGGCAGCGTGACGCGGATCATTTCCAGCAACAGCAGCATCTGGATGACCGACGCGGCCAGCATCAGCCCCGCCACGGCGGCGGGCGACGCCACGTCGGCCAGGATGGGCGGCAGCGCCTGCGGCGCGACGCCAGCCATGCCCAGGCCGGCATGCAGCCCCAGCCCGACCAGGCCCGGCAGGTTCAGCACCATGAGCACCGCGGCCCGCCCGGGCTTGCCGACGAAATGGCGCGTACCGTGGACCATCATCGACAGGCCGAGCGTCAGCGCCAGCTCCGGCGCGGCGGCCAGCGGCCAGCCGGGCCGGTAGGCATGGACGGCCAGCAGCCCCGCGGCCACGGTCACGACCAGATCGCCGAGCGCCCACGACGTGAGCCCGCTGCGCTCCATACCGGCCGAGCGCCGCAACACGGCACAGACGATCGCCATCTGCAGCGCGAACAACGCTGCGATCAGCACCACCACCTGCGACTGAAACATCTTTATTCCCGTTCACAAAGGCACTTCCGGTGCTCCGCACGCACCTGCCAGCCTTTCTATTGCGGCCTGCGAACAGCCGTCCTTATGGTTTCCGCGGGTCCGGCAGCCCATCGGCCCCCGACGCGCAGGCATCGATGGCGAGGGGATGGCTCAGGCAATGTCCGGCCGCCCGCGTCGCAAGCGGGGGGTGGCACGCCATAGTTGTGATAGTGGGACCTGGTCCGGGTGGGCACAGCAATGCCAGGCGCGAATCGCCGGGTCGGACCGTTGCGGTGTGCGGATTATGTCAGCGCGCCGTCTCAAGTCAAGCCAAATGCGATCCCGCCTGAAGCGGGGTACCGGGCGGCGCCGCGCACGCCACTTGCGGCGCCGGCAGGCTCCATTTGACCGGGGGTGGCGTGTCGGGATAGAATCGCCGGTTCCGGAGCGTAGCGCAGCCTGGTAGCGCATCTGATTTGGGATCAGAGGGTCGTAGGTTCGAATCCTATCGCTCCGACCATATTTGCAAGCTGTTTTAGGTAGAGGGATCAAGGGCTTACGCCGCAAGGCGTGAGCCCTTTTTTCCTGGCGCCGCCGCCGCGGGCCGGCGGCCACGGCGATGCCGCGCCTGCGAAAACGCGGGAACGTGCTACAATCGCGCGTCAGTTCGGGGTATCTGTGCATGCCCTGTAACCGGGATCGCGCCGCCTGGCGCACTGGAAAACCCATCGCCCCGCCCCCACCTTCTGCTGTATGTGGATGGCCGGATGCGTCACCTGGCCCGGAAACACCTTGCCCGCTGTCCCCGTGATGTACACGGCTGCGCCCATTGCGCGCGCGGCCGGCATGGCAAGGTAATCGTCAGGGTCATCCGCGCTCCCTTCTCGATTCTCCGGCCCGCCTGGCCTGCAAGCCCGGCCCGCCGGATTGCTTCCCGGAACGTTACGCGCGGCTGCCGCCCTCGGGTGGCGATGCGTGGCCGCGCACAGACCACCGGGCGTCCACAGAATACTCACCAACTCAACGCAGCCGTTGCGGGCTGCCACAAAGGAAAACAGATTGGCTAAGGAAGAACTCATTGAATTTGGCGGCGTGGTGTCGGAAGCCCTGCCCGACAACCGTTATCGCGTGACGCTGGAAAACGGCGTGGAAATCTGGGCATACGCTTCGGGCAAGATGCAGAAGCACCGCATCCGCATCCTGGCCGGCGACCGCGTGACCTTGGAAATGTCGCCCTACGACCTGACCAAGGGCCGCATCAATTTCCGCCACAAGTCCTGAGTTCGCTGCATCCGGCCGGTGCCCCGCTGTCATGCGGGTGACACCGGCGCTGCCGACACTGACGGGCTATCCGTGGGCCTTGCCCACCGGATGGCCCGTTTTGTTTTTGGGCGGCCGCGGCGCGACGACCTTGCCGGGGCCGCCGCGACTCACCATACTCAAGGCTCGACGAAGCCCCTGCCGAACATGAATCTGATTCTGTGGCGCCACGCCGAAGCCGAGGACCTGCCCGACGCGCTGAGCATCTCGCGCAGCGCCGACCTGCAGCGTCCGCTGACGCGCCGTGGCCGCAAGCAGGCCGAGGCCTCCGCCGACTGGCTGCGCGCCCATCTGCCGGCCGACTACCGCGTGGTCTGCAGCCCCGCCCTGCGCACACGCGAGACCGCTGCGGCGCTGTCTGGCAAGGCCGAGATCCTCGACGACCTGGCGCCGGGCGCCGACGTGGGCGCCGTGCTCGCCGCCATCGACTGGCCGCAGGGCCATGACCACACCGTCGTGGTTGGCCACCAGCCGTGGATCGGCCAACTCGCCAGCCTGTTGCTGGCGGGCCACGAGATGCCCTGGAGCGTCAAGAAGAGCGGCATCTGGTGGCTGGCGGGACGCACGCGTGAGCACGAAGCCCAGGTGGTCCTGCGAGCGGTCGTCCAACCAGATTTTCTCTAAATGCACGGCGGCGTTCGAAGTTAAGCGCCCCGGAAGTCACATATTTGTCATCAGCCTGTCGCATTTCGGCGAACAACGATGTGCGCAATCGTAAGCCTGTTCTATGGTTAAGGCTTGCGTCGCGACAACGATGTGTCAGTCACGGAACGGTCACGATCGATTCACGGCGCTGTCACCCGGCCTCTCTACATTGTTTCGAAGCCGTTTCGTCACCGAAAGGACACACTGATGCGAGACCTCCCGACGCCTACCCAGCCGCTTTTCGACTCCTTGCCCACTGGCCTGTCCGGCCAGTCGGCGCGGAGGCGTCTTCCTCGTCAGCCAGCACAGCACCAAACCCAGATTCAAGCTCCGGCGCCTGCTTTCAGCGTGGCGTGGGCACGTCACCAGGACGAAGTAGCCGAGGCCCAGCGCCTGCGCTACAAGGTCTTTGCCGAGGAAATGGGCGCGCGCCTGCAGTCCTCGGCCACCGAAACCGACGTCGACATGTTCGACGCCTACTGCGACCACCTGATCGTGCGCGACCAGGAGACGCTGAAGGTGGTGGGCACCTACCGCGTGCTGCCGCCGCACCAGGCCAAGCGCATCGGCTGCCTGTACGCGGAATCGGAATTCGATCTCGTGCGGCTCGCGCACCTGCGCCCGAAGATGCTGGAACTGGGCCGCTCGTGCGTGCACCGCGACTACCGCTCGGGCAGCGTCATCATGGCGCTCTGGGGCGGCCTGGGCGAATATCTGCAGCGCTACAACCTCGAATCGATGCTGGGCTGCGCCAGCGTGCCGATGAGCGACGGCGGCCACTACGCGGCCAGCCTCTATCGCCAGTTCGCCGAGAAGTCGCTGGCGCCGATCGAGTACCACGCCTTCCCGCGCGTGCCGCTGCCCGTGGACGACCTGAACCAGGCGCTGGATGTGGAACCGCCGGCGCTGATCAAGGGCTATCTGCGCCTGGGCGCCAAGATCTGCGGCCTGCCCGCCTGGGACCCCGATTTCAACGTTGCCGATTTCCTGACGCTGCTGCGCGTGCGCGACATGAACCCGCGCTACGCCCGGCACTTCCTGGGCATCCAATCGGCCTGACCGCTCCGGCGACCACGGCCCCTGCCACCGGACGAAACGGCTGATCGTACGGAAGGCAAAAGAAAAACGGCGACTCAATGCGAGTCGCCGTTTTTCATTGGCTTGCCAGTATCAGACGTAGACAACCTTGTAGCGCTTGCCCACGCGTTCCCACTCGTCGGCTTCCTGCGCCAGGCTGTATTCGACCAGCGGATTGGCGTCGATCCACGTCTTCGGCAGGCGCACTTCGAACCCTTCGTCCAGTTCGTCGGCACGCTGCCTGACCTGGATGTCCGGCAGCTTCATGTCGCCACGGCGCCGGCATAGTACAAACGCCAGACGCAGGCTGAACAGCATCCGCCAGTCGACAAACTTGCCGCTGCCCGACAGCTTGCCGAGCTTGCCCGCATGGCCCAGCAGCAGCGTGGCCAGCCGCGCCTGGTCGGTCTTCGAGAAGCCCGGCATGTCGGCGTGCGTGGCGATGTAGGCCGAGTGCTTGTGATAGCCGCTGTGCGAGATCGTCATGCCGATCTCGTGCAGGCTGGCGGCCCAGCCCAGCAGCGCCAGGTTGTCGTCGCGGCGCTCGTTGCGCGGCTCGGGAAACTGCGCCAGCAGGTCGCGCGCGGCCTGGCCGACGCGGGTGGCCTGGGCGCGGTCCACGGCGTAGCGGCGCATGAACTGATCCACGGTCACGGTCCGCATGTCCTCGTGATGGCTGCGGCCGAGCAGGTCGTACAGCACGCCCAGGCGCAGCGCGCCGTCGGTCACGTCCATGCGGTCGACATCGAGTTCGGCAAACACGCCGAGCATGATCGACAGGCCGCCCGGCAGCACCGGAATCCGGTCCGCCTTCAGGCCGGTCAGCTTGACCCGGTTCGTATTCTCGGCCTTGATCAGCGCGCGCTTCAGGCGCTCCAGCCCTTCGCGCGTGATGCCGTGCTCGGACGCGCTGTCGTTCATGCCATTGAGCTCGATCAGTTCGGCCAGCGCGCGCGCCGTGCCCGACGAGCCCACGGCCTGCTGCCATCCCGCCGCCTTGTACTGGCGCACCAGCACCTGGATCTCGCGGCGCGCGGCCAGCTCGGCCTGCTTGAACGCGTATTCGTCCACGTTGCCGCTGGGAAAGAACTGGCGGCTGTGCGAGACGCAGCCGATGTACAGGCTTTCCATCAGCTTGGACTGATAGCCGCTGCCAATGATGAATTCGGTAGAGCCGCCGCCGATGTCGACGACCAGGCGGTTGCCCTGGCAGGCCGGCGCATCGTGCGACGCGCCCAGGTAGATCAGGCGCGCCTCTTCGCGGCCGGCGATGACTTCGATCGGGAAGCCGAGCGCGGCTTCCGCCTCGATCAGGAAGTCCGATGCATTCTTGGCCACGCGCAGGGTATTGGTGGCCACGGCCCGCACCTGCTCGGGGGCGAAGTCGCGCAGGCGGTCGCCAAAGCGGCGCAGCGCGTCCACGCCGCGGCGGCGCGCGGGCTGGTCCAGGTACTTGTCCGGCGTCAGGCCGGCCGCCAGCCGCACGGGCTCGCGCAGCGCATCGACCTGGAAGATCTGGCTGGCCGGGCCCGAGGCGGTGGGCGTCTCATCCACCCGCCCGATCATCAGGCGGAAGCTGTTGGAGCCCATGTCGACGGCGGCCAGCAAGCGGGGATTCTGTGTCATTGCGTCAGTATTACGCGGGATAGGCCGACGATGGCCAAGCCCGTAAGATTATGTCTGTGTCATGTCCGCAGCATGACAAAATCAAAGTGTCATCAAATTGACACGATTCTATGAAAAAGTCGCCACATCGCCAAAACAAGGTCTTAGACATGTCGACGACGCCGCCCGGCACGCTGCTGAACCGCGAGCTGGGCATTCTGGAATTCAACGCGCGAGTGCTCGCGCAAGCCGCCGACCCCAATGTTCCGCTCCTGGAACGGCTGAAATTCATCTGCATCGTCTCCAGCAATCTGGACGAGTTCTTCGAGATCCGCATGGCCGGGCTGAAGGAACAGATGCGGGACAACGCATCGGGCCTGACGCCCGACGGCCTTTCCTTCCAGCAGGCCTACCAGCTTGTCACCGAGCGCACGCAGCGGCTCGTGGCCTCGCAGTATGACATGCTGCAGAACGTGATTTTCCCCGCGCTTGAAAAAGAGGGGGTGTTTTTTCACCTGACCAGCACCTGGACCGACGCCCAGCGCGAATGGGCGCGCGACTTCTTCGTCCGCGAACTGGGCCCGGTGCTGACGCCGATTGCGCTCGACCCGGCGCACCCGTTCCCGCGCGTGCTCAACAAGAGCCTGAACTTCGTGATCGAGCTGTCCGGCAAGGACGCCTTTGGCCGCGACGCCGACCTGGCCATCGTGCAGGCCCCGCGCGCGCTGCCGCGCGTGGTGCGGATGCCGGAGGCGCTGTCGGGCTACCCGTTCGGGTTCGTGATGCTGTCGTCGTTCATGCAGGCGTTCGTGCACGAGCTGTTCCCGGCCATCGAGGTCGAGGGCTGCTACCAGTTTCGCGTCACCCGCAACTCCGACCTGTTCGTGTCCGAGGACGACATCACGGACCTGCGCGAGGCGCTGCAGGGCGAGTTGCCTACCCGTCACTTTGGCGACATGGTCCGGCTGGAAGTCTCGTCCGACACCCCGCCCGCGCTGGCGCGCCGGCTGCTGCTGGAATCGGGGCTGACTGAGCAGGACCTGTACCGCGTCAGCGGGCCGGTGAACCTGGTCCGGCTGATGCAGATCCCGGACCTGGTGGACCGCCCTGCCCTGAAGTACCCGCCGCACGTGCCGGCGCCGGTCAAGGCGTTCCCGCCGGGCGCGAACATGTTTGACGTGATCCGCCAGCGCGACGTGCTGCTCCATCATCCGTACGAAAGCTTTGCCTCGGTGCTGGACCTGCTCCAGGCCGCCGCCAACGACCCGAACGTCGTGGCGATCAAGCAGACCGTCTATCGCACCGGCAACGAGTCGGCCGTCATGGAGGCGCTGATGACGGCGGCCCGCAACGGCAAGGAAGTGACCGTGGTGGTGGAGCTGCTGGCACGCTTCGACGAGGAAACCAATATCAACTGGGCCGAGCGGCTGGAATCGGCCGGCGCCCACGTGGTGTATGGCGTGGTGGGCCACAAGTGCCACGCCAAGATGCTGCTGGTGGTGCGGCGCGAGCCGGCCAGCGCCAAGGTCAAGCACGCGGTGCTGCGGCGCTACGTCCACCTGGGTACCGGCAACTACCACCCGCGCACGGCACGGCTGTATACCGATTTCGGGCTGCTGACCGCCAACGAGCAGGTCTGCGAGGACGCCCACCACGTGTTCCAGCTGCTGACCGGCACGGCCGGCACCATCCGGCTCAATCACCTGTGGCAGTCGCCGTTCACGATGCACAGCAACCTCGTCGAGCACATCCGCGCCGAGGCCCGCAATGCGCGCGCCGGCAAGCGTGCGCGGATCATCGCCAAGATGAACGCGCTGCTGGAGCCGACGATCATCGACGAGCTGTACAAGGCGTCGCGCGCGGGCGTGAAGATCGACCTGATCGTGCGGGGTGTCTGCGCGCTGCGGCCCGGCGTGGCGGGGCTGTCCGAGAGCATCTCGGTGCGCTCCATCGTCGGCCGGTTCCTGGAGCACCATCGCGTCTACTACTTCCACGCGGCCGGCGAGGACGTGCTGTACCTGTCCAGCGCCGACTGGATGGACCGCAACCTGTTCCGCCGTGTCGAGGTGGCGTTCCCGATCCTGGACCGCTCGCTCAAGGCGCGCGTGATCAAGGAAGGGTTGCAGGTCCACCTTCACGACAATGCGTCGGCCTGGATCATGGAGCCCGATGGCGAGTACGTGCGTAAGGCGTCGCGCGCCAAGCTGCAGCGCGTGAGCCAGCAGGAACTGCTGCTGAGGTTCGGCACCTGACCCTGGCCGGCCGGGCGCGGCGGGCGACAAAAAAGGCGGACCACGGTCCGCCTTTCTGTTTGCCGGCCCTGCCCGCTTCCGCCGGGCTACGCCGCGTGGCGCGACGTGTCGGCGTCGTAGCCGCTCCGATCTACGGGAAATACGATGCGGAACGTGCTGCCCCGGCCCACCTCGCTGGTCACGCGCAGGTCGGCATGGTGGCGCGACAGCACGTGCTTGACGATGGCCAGCCCCAGGCCAGTGCCGCCGGTATCGCGCGACCGGCTGCGGTCGACCCGGTAGAAACGCTCGGTCAGCCGCGGGATGTGCTCGGGCGCGATGCCCAGCCCGGTGTCGCTGACCGAGAACACCGAGTGGCCATCGGTAAAGGTCATGCGGATGGCGATGCGGCCGCCGTCGGGCGTGTAGCGCACCGCGTTGGACACCAGGTTGCCCAGCGCCGACAGCAGCTCGCCCTCGGCGCCGCGCAGCACCACGGCCGGGTCGATCTCGGTCTCGATCTCGTGCCGGCCCTGCGACAGCGCCTCGGCATCGTGCACCAGATGGGCGGCCAGCGCGGCAACGTTGACGCGGTCGTGCCCGGGCGGCTGGGCGTCGGACTCCAGCTTGGCCAGCGCCAGCAGGTCCTCGACGATATGCTGCATCCGCATGGACTGCACCAGCATCATGTCGACGTAGCGGTTGCGGTCTTCCTCGGACACCGGCAGGTCGCGCACGGTCTCCAGGAAGCCGGTGAGCACCGTCAGCGGCGTCTTCAGCTCGTGCGAGACGTTGGCCACGAAGTCGCGCCGCATGGCCTCGGTGTTCTCGACCTTGGTGATGTCCTGCGTCAGCACCAGCTTGCGGTTTTCGCCATAGGGCAGGATCTGCACCGACGTGATGCTGCGCTTGTGCTCGCCCATGTCGCGCATGACCAGCGGCTCGTCGTAGCGCTCGCGGGTCAGGTAATGGACGAATTCCGGCCGGCGGATCAGGTGCGTGATGCGCTGGCGCACGTCGCGCCGCGCGTTGAGCCCGAAATGCTGCTCGGCCACGTCGTTGCACCATTCGATCTGGTCCGCGTCATCGAGCATCAGCACGCCGTACGGCGACGCCTGGATGGCCTGGATGAAGCGCGTGTGCTGCTGTTCCACCTGCAGCACCTGCGTGCGCCAGCGCTTGACCAGCCGGTGGAGCCGGTAGTAGACCTCGCCCCACAGGCCCAGCGCGCTGGGGATTTCGCCATATGCCGGGGCGTCGAGCACCCGCCACAGGCGGTTGATCTGGAACAGGTAGTAGGCCAGCAGGCCGAGCAGGGAAAGGCAAAGGAACAGCAGGCCGGGCACGGCGCCGGCCACGGCGTACAGACCGCCGGCCACGGCTGCCAGGCCGACGAGGATGGCCACGGAGCGGGCCCAGATGACATTCATGCGAGGAGTAGATGAGGTTCAGACTGCGTTCGCATTGCGGCACAGTCTGCCACAACAAGCGCCGCGGCGTTGCGTCCGCCCGGCATTATCCGCTATCGGCCGGCGCGGCCCCCGCTGCACCGCCGCCGGCCCGGCCGGCGTCAGTGATTTGGCGATCGCGCCAGGCGGTAGCCGCTGCCCCGCACGGTCTCGATCATGTTGCTGTAGCCGCCCGGCGTCAGCGCCGCACGGAGGCGCTTGATGTGGACGTCGACGGTCCGCTCCTCGACGAACACATGGTCGCCCCAGACCTGGTCCAGCAACTGGGACCGGCTGTGCACACGCTCCGGATGGGTCATCAGGAAGTGCAGCAGGCGGAACTCGGTGGGGCCCAGGTCCAGCTTGATCGGGCCGGTCTCGTCCTGGCCGGTCACGCGGTGCGTGGCCGGGTCCAGCCGCAGGCCGTTGATGGCCACCACGTCGTCGGTCAGCTGCGGCGCGCGGCGGCGCAGCACCGCCTTGATGCGCGCCAGCAGTTCCTTGGGCGAGAACGGCTTGGTGACGTAGTCGTCCGCACCGGCTTCCAGGCCCATGACCTTGTCCTGCTCCTCGCTGCGGGCGGTGAGCATGATGATCGGGATCTGCTTGGTGCGGTCGTTGGTCCGCAGCTCCTTGGCGAAGGTGGCCCCGGACTTGCCCGGGAGCATCCAGTCCAGCAACACCAGGTCGGGCAGCACGTCGCTCATCAGCGACAGGGCCTGCTCGGCGTTGTAGGCGCGAATGGGATAGTGTCCCGCGTGCTGGAGATTGACGGCAATCAGCTCGGCGATGGCCGGTTCGTCCTCGACAACGAGAATACTGCTTGGCATGTAATTTTTCTCCGCTTATCAGTCCTGGCGCGTCGTCAGCTTAATGCTTCGCGCTCCATGTCTTCGCGCGAGGCATGGCGCACGTCCGTGCCCTTCACGATATAGATGATGAATTCCGCGATGTTCTTCGCGTGGTCGCCAATGCGCTCGACGGCCTTGGCGATGAACAGGAAGTCCAGCGCCACCGAGATCGTGCGCGGGTCTTCCATCATGTAGGTGATCAGCTTGCGTACGAAGGCGCGGAATTCCTCGTCGATGGCCTTGTCGTCCTTGACGATCCGCGCGGCAGCCACGGTGTCGAGCCGGGCAAAGGCGTCCAGCGCCTGGCGCAGCAGGTTGATGGCCATCTCGCCGGACAGCTTCACCTCGGCATAGTTGATGTTGTGCGCAGCCGCATCTTCCATGATGTGCTTGGTGCGCTTGGCGATCTTCTCGGCCTCGTCGCCGGCGCGCTCCAGGTTCGTGATCGTCTTGGAAATCGCCATCACCAGGCGCAGGTCGCGCGCGGTGGGCTGGCGGCGGGCGATGATGTTGCCGCAGTCCGCGTCGATCTCGACTTCGAGCGAGTTGAGCTGCTGTTCGCGCACCATGACCTGGTCGGCCAGGTCGGCGTCGAAGTCGGCCAGCGCGCGCATGGCCATTTCGATCTGCGACTCCACCAGCCCGCCCATCTGCAGCAGCTTGGTGTTGATCGCGTTGAGGTCGGCGTCGAACTGGGTCGACAGGTGTTTGTCAGTCATGGTGTGCTCCTGGCCGCTTGCCGAATGCTGGATGGGTCCTGCGCTGCCCGCCCCGGATCAACCGAAGCGGCCGGTAATGTAGTCCTCGGTTTCCTTGCGGTGCGGCTTGATGAAGATTTTCTCGGTCTCGCCGAACTCGATTAGCTCGCCCAGGTACATGTACGCCGTGTAGTCCGAGCAGCGCGCGGCCTGCTGCATATTGTGCGTCACGATCACGACCGTGTACTCGTCCTTCAGCTCGGCGATCAGTTCCTCGATGCGGCCCGTGGAGATCGGGTCCAGCGCCGAGCACGGCTCGTCCAGCAGCAGCACCTCGGGGCGGATGGCGATGCCGCGGGCGATGCACAGCCGCTGCTGCTGGCCGCCCGACAGGCCGTAGCCCGACTGGTGCAGCTTGTCCTTGGCCTCGTTCCACAGCGCGGCCTTGGAGAGCGCCCATTCCACGCGGTCGTCCATTTCCGAGCGCGACAGCTTCTCGAACAGGCGCACGCCGAACGCGATGTTGTCGTAGATCGACATCGGGAACGGGGTGGGCTTCTGGAAGACCATGCCCACCTTGGCGCGCAGCAGCGAGATGTCCTGCTTGCTGGTCAGCAGGTTCTCGCCGTCCATGTTGATCTCGCCCTCGGCGCGCTGCTCCGGGTAGAGCGCGAACATCTTGTTGAACGTGCGCAGCAGTGTGGACTTGCCGCAGCCCGACGGGCCGATGAACGCCGTGACCTTGCGGTCCGGGATCGACATGTTGATGTTCTTCAGCGCGTGGAACTGGTTGTAGTAGAAGTTCAGGTTCCGGACGTCGATCTTGGCGCGCACGGTATCGGGAATATCGATGACGGTAGAGGTCATGCTGATGTCTCGCTTGAATTCGGTAGTTGGCTGGAGGCGCCGGTTATTTCTTGAACAGCATGCGCGCGACAATGTTCAACGCAAGCACGCCGACAGTAATCAGGAACACGCCGGCCCAGGCCAGTTGCTGCCATTCCGTGAACGGGCTCATGGCAAAGCGGAAGATCGTCACCGGCAGGTTGGCCATCGGCTTGTTCAGGTCCGCGCTCCAGAACTGGTTGGACAGCGCGGTGAACAGCAGCGGCGCGGTTTCGCCGGCGATCCGGGCCACGGCCAGCAGCACGCCGGTCACGATGCCCGCGTACGACGACTTGACCGTGATCGACATCACCATCTTCCACTTCGGCGTGCCCAGGGCCACCGCGGCCTCGCGCAGCGCGTTCGGCACCAGGTTCAGCATGTTCTCGGTAGTGCGGACCACGATGGGAATCTGCAGCAGCGCCAGCGCGCACACGCCGGCCCAGCCCGAGAAGTGGCCCATGCGCGTCACCACCAGCGCGTAGACGAACAGGCCGATCACGATGGACGGCGCCGACAGCAGGATGTCGTTGATGAAGCGGATCAGGCTGGCCAGCGGCGACTTCTGGCCATACTCGGCCAGGTAGATGCCGGCCAGGATGCCCAGCGGCGTGCCGACCAGCGTGGCCACGCCCACCAGCACGAAGCTGCCGAAGATGGCGTTGGCCAGGCCGCCGCCGGCGGTGTTCGGGGCCGGCGTCATCTGCGTGAACAGGTCGATCGACAGGCCGCCCACGCCCAGCGAGATCGTGGTCCAGAGGATCCACGCCAGCCAGAACAGCCCGAAGGCCATGGCCGCGAGCGACGCGGTCAGCGCAAAGGCGTTGGTGCGGCGGCGCGAGCCCTGGAGCCGGCCGCGGATGGCGTCGGAATCCGGACGAACAGCGGGAATGGACGAGGTCGATACGGCTTGACTGGCTTGGTTCATTTGCCACCCTCATTCTTGGCAAGGCGCAACAGCAGGATCTTGGACAGGGCCAGCACGACGAACGTGATGAAGAACAGGATCAGGCCCAGTTCCATCAGCGCTGCGGTATGCAGGCCGGCACCGGCTTCGGCGAACTCGTTCGCCAGTGCCGAGGTGATGCTGTTGCCGGGCGAGAACAGCGAGACGTTGTCGAGCAGGTTGGTGTTGCCGATCACGAACGTGACGGCCATCGTTTCACCCAGCGCGCGGCCCAGGCCCAGCATGATGCCGCCGATGACGCCGGCGCGCGTGTAGGGCAGCACGACCTTCCACATCACTTCCCACGTGGTGCAGCCGATGCCGTAGGCCGATTCCTTGAGCAGGACCGGCGTCACCTCGAACACGTCGCGCATCACCGAGGCGATGTACGGGATGATCATGATCGCCAGGATCACGCCCGCGCACAGCAGGCCGATGCCCAGCGGCGCGCCCTGGAACAGCTTGCCGATCACCGGCACCTGCCCCACCGTGTTGGCGAGCGGCTTCTGGAAATATTCGCCGAAGATCGGCGCGAACACGAGCAGGCCCCACATGCCGTAGACGATCGACGGCACGGCGGCGAGCAGCTCGATGGCGGTGCCCAGCGGCCGGCGCAGCCAGACGGGCGACAGCTCGGTCAGGAACAGGGCGATGCCGAAGCTGACCGGCACGGCGATGATGAGCGCGATCAGGGAGGTCACCAGGGTGCCGTAGATCGGCACGAGCGCGCCGTAGACGTCGGCGGGCGGGTCCCATTCGGCCGACCACAGGAACGGCAGGCCGAACTGCTTGATCGACGGCCAGGCGCTGATGGCGAGCGACACGATGATGCCGCCCAGCAGCAGCAGCGTGACGATGGCGGCGCCGCGGGTCAGGCCGCCGAACAGGATGTCGCCAAGGCGGCTGGGAGGCCGGACGGCGGGGAGATCGGACGTAGTCGCCATGATGGAAATCGGTAGGTGGAACATGCGCCACGGCAGCCGTCCGGCCACCGTGGCACCGTCACGCGGCCCGGGGCCGGCCAAGGGCCGGCGGGGCGCTGCGCGACGGGTCGGGCTTCAGTACAGCACCAGCTTAGTACAGGGCCTTGCCCGAACCGTCCTTGACGCTCTGCTTCCACGTCGTGCGGATCTGGTTCACCACGGCTTCCGGCAGCGGCACGTAGTCCAGCTCCGTGGCCATGGCGGCGCCGCTCTTGTAGGCCCAGTCGAAGAACTTCAGCACTTCCTGGCCCTGGGCCGGCTTTTCCTGGTTCTTGTGCACCAGGATGAACGTGGCGCCGGCGATCGGCCAGGCGCCCTTGCCCGGCTGGTTCGTCAGGATCTGGTAGAACGTCTTGTTCCAGTCGGCACCGGCGGCGGCGGCCTTGAAGGCGTCGTCGCTGGGCTGCACCACTTCGCCCGCCGAGTTCTTCATCGTCAGGTACGTCATCTTGTTCTGCTTGGCGTAGGCGTACTCGACGTAGCCGATGGCGCCGTTCAGGCGCTGCACGAAGGCGGCCACGCCCTCGTTGCCCTTGCCGCCCGTGCCGCCACCCGGCCAGTTCACGGTCGTGCCCTCGCCCACCGAGCTCTTCCAGTCATTGCTGACCTTCGACAGGTAGTTCGTGAAGATGAACGTCGTGCCCGAGCCGTCGGCGCGGCGCACCGGCAGGATGTCCTGGCTCGGCAGCTTGGCCTTAGGGTTCAGGGCCTTGATCGCGGGGTCGTCCCACTTCTTGATCTTGCCCAGGTAGATGTTGGCCAGCACGTCGCCCGTGATGGTCAGCTCGCCCGGCTTCACGCCTTGCAGGTTGATCACCGGCACCACGCCGCCGATCACGGTCGGGAATTGCACGAGGTTGCCCTTGGCCAGTTCCTCGTCCTTCAGCGGGGCGTCCGACGCGCCGAAATCGACCGTCTTGGCGTTGATCTGCTTGATCCCGCCCGACGAACCGATGGATTGATAGTTGACCTTGTTACCCGTTGCTTTTTGATAGGCGTCCGCCCATTTGGAATACACGGGCGCCGGGAAGGAAGCGCCAGCACCGGTAATTTCCGCCGCGAACGCAGTACCCGCCACCACAATCGACACGATGCCTGCTACGGCAGTCTTGACCAGCTTCATATGTCCTCCAGAGAACATTGGTTGGGAATGACAAATTTTTGACAAGGCGAACTGTATGCCGCTTGTATGACAGTTCCGTGACATCCCGAAATCTTCTTCAAGCTCCCCCCCAAATGGCCGATATTGCCGGCCGCGTCACGAAAACGTCGCACTTTCGTGCGTTACTCATCACTCCCTCTGCGTCAACGCCTCAGCCCCGCCTTGCCTGCCACGCCTGGACGGTGTCGGGAAAGCTATGGCGGTTAATTGCCAAACAGGAAGAAAAAAGCCACGGCAGGTTGCCGTGGCTTTCGGGGATCGTCCCGACGCGCCGCATGCAGGCGGCCGGCGTCCGGGCAGCAAGGTGGCGTCAGGCGGTACGCAAGGCGTCGGCCAGGCGCTGCGCGGCGCGCTCAGCGGTTTCGACCTGTTCGGCCTCCACCATCACACGCACCACGGGCTCGGTGCCCGAGGCGCGGATCAGCACGCGGCCACGCCCTTCCAGTTCCGGCTCCACCTGCTCGCGGGCGGCCTTCAGGCCGGCATGGCTCTGCCAGTCGAAGCCTTTTTCCACGCGGACGTTGATGAGCGTCTGCGGGAACAGGTTCACGCCTTCCAGCAGTTGCGCCAGCGTCTTGCCGCTGCGGCGCAGCGCCGCCAGCACCTGCAGCGCGGACACGATGCCATCGCCGGTAGTGTGACGATCCAGGCACAAAAGGTGGCCCGAGCCTTCGCCGCCCAGCTGCCAGCCGCGCTTGTTCAGTTCTTCGAGCACGTAGCGGTCGCCAACCTTGGCGCGGACAAATTCCACGCCCTGCCGCTGCAGCGCCAGTTCCACAGCCATGTTCGTCATCAGCGTGCCGACCGCGCCTTCCACCTTGTGCCCGGCCGCCTGGCGGTCGCGCACGATCAGGTACAGCAGTTCGTCGCCGTTGAACAGCCGGCCGTTGGCATCCACCACCTGCAGCCGGTCCGCGTCGCCGTCGAACGCCAGGCCCAGGTCGGCGCGATGGGCGCGCACCGCTTCCACGAGCTTTTCCGGGGCCGTCGCGCCGTAGCCGGCGTTGATGTTGCGGCCGTCGGGCTGGTTGCCGATCGGAATCACCTCGGCACCCAGTTCATGGAACACGTGCGGCGCGATGTGGTACGCCGCGCCATGCGCGCAGTCCACCACGATCCGCAGTCCATGCAGGTCCTGCTCGTACGGGAACGTGCTCTTGCAGAACTCGATGTAGCGGCCGGCGGCATCGTCGATGCGCTTGGCGCGGCCCAGGTCTTCGGAGCGCACGCAGGTCATCGGCTGCTCGACCAGTGCCTCGATCTGGGATTCCACCTCGTCGGGCAGCTTGTCGCCGGCGGCCGAGAAGAACTTGATGCCGTTGTCGTAGTACGGGTTGTGGCTCGCGGAAATCACCACGCCAGCCGCCAGGCGCAGCGCGCGGGTCAGATAGGCGATGGCCGGCGTCGGCAGCGGGCCGGTCAGGCGGACGTTGACGCCCGCGGCCGTGAAGCCGGCTTCCAGCGCGGCTTCGAGCATGTAGCCCGAAATCCGCGTGTCCTTGCCAATCAGCACGGTGGGCCGCCCTTGCGACGTCTTCTGCCCCAGCGCCAGCACCTTGCCGGCCGCGTAGCCAAGCCGCATCACAAAGTCCGGCGTGATCGGCGACTCGCCCACCCTGCCGCGCACACCGTCCGTCCCGAAATACTTGCGTGTCATCTGTTCATTCTCCTTGCTGCCCTTGCGGGGCAACTGATTCATGGCGGATCGCCCACCAGACCTTGAGGGCGTCCACGGTTTGTTCTACGTCGTGCACGCGCACGATGAAAGCACCCTGCTCGGCGGCGCAGACCGCCGCGGCGATGCTGGCCGCCACCCGGGCCTGCGGCGGCTTGCCGCCGACGATGGTGCCGAGCGTCGACTTGCGCGACAGGCCCGCCAGCACCGGCAGCCCGTCGACAGCCAGGCGTGGCAGTTTTCCGAGCAGGCGCAGATTATGATCCGGCGTCTTGCCAAAGCCAAAGCCCGGATCGAGCGAAATGCGTGCATCGTCGACACCCGCCGCGCGCAGGGTTGACACCCGTTCGCGCAGGAAGTCGGCCACTTCGGCCACCACGTCGGTGTATTGGGGCGCTTCCTGCATCGTCTGGGGGTCGCGCTGCATGTGCATGACGCACAGGCCCGCCTGGCCGGCCGCCGCGGCCTCCACGGCGCCCGGCATGCGGAAACCCCAGATATCGTTGATCAAATCGGCTCCGCCCGCCAGTGCTGCACGCATCACCTCGGGCTTGTAGGTGTCGATCGACAACGGTTTGCCGCATCCAGCCAGCGCCTCGACGATCGGCATCACGCGGTCGAGCTCCTGGTCCAGCGGCAGCGCGGCCGACCCCGGCCGGCTCGACTCCCCGCCGATATCAATGATGTCCACACCCTCGGCAATCATTTGCCCGGCATGGCGCAGCGCCGCGTCGCGGCTGGCATGCTGGCCGCCGTCCGAGAAGGAATCGGGTGTCACGTTGAGGATGCCCATCACCAGCGGGCGGCGGTTGCGGGCAAAGCGGTAACGCCCGCACTGGAAGAACTCGGTCGACAAGTTGTACGTCCTGAAAACAAAAAGCCGGCGCACCAGGCACCGGCTTTGCAGGCTATCAGAATCCGCCACATTTGAAACCGTCGCAAACGGTCTGTTACGCGGCGGTCTCAGCCAGGGAAAACGCGCTTACGCCATGTCGTCGACGCGCGCCGTCGCCGGCGCGTTGCTCGGCGCCACCGGCGAGCCGCCCGGAGGCGTGCTGCCGCCACCGCTCGGGCCCTGCAGGTTGCGCGGCGGGCGCGGCGGCTTGCCGGCCATGATGTCGTTCACCTGGTCGGCGTCGATCGTTTCCCACTCCATCAGCGCGTTGGTCATGGCTTCGACCTTGTCGCGGTTCTCTTCCAGCAGGCGCTTGGCCAGCGCGTACTGGGTGTCGATGATGGTGCGGATCTCGGCGTCCACCTTCTGCTGCGTGGCTTCCGACACAGTCTTCGACGACAGCTTGCCGAACATGCCGTCCTGCTCGGTGTCGACGTAGACCATCGCGCCCAGCGAATCGCTCATGCCGAAGCGGGTGACCATGTCGCGGGCAATCTTCGTGGCCCGCTCGAAGTCGTTCGAAGCGCCGGTGCTCATGGCGTTGAGGAAGACCTCTTCCGCGGCCCGGCCGCCGAACAGGATCGCAATTTCCTCAAGCATGTTGTCCTTGTACTTCGAGTACTTGTCATGCTCGGGCAGTTGCCACGTCACGCCCAGCGCCCAGCCACGCGGCATGATCGTGACCTTGTGCACCGGGTCCGCCTTCGGCAGCAGCTTGGCCACCACGGCGTGGCCGGACTCGTGGTAAGCCGTCGCCTTGCGCTCTTCCTCGCGCATGACGGTCGACTTGCGCTCCGGACCCATGTAGATCTTGTCCTTCGCGTCCTCGAAGTCCTGCATGTCCACCACGCGCTTGTTGCGGCGGGCGGCGAACAGCGCGGCCTCGTTGACCAGGTTGGCCAGGTCGGCACCCGAGAAGCCCGGCGTACCGCGTGCGATGACCGAGGCGTCGACATCGTTGCCGATCGGCACCTTGCGCATGTGGACCTTCAGGATCTGCTCGCGGCCGCGGATGTCCGGCAGGCCGACGTAGACCTGGCGGTCGAAGCGGCCCGGACGCAGGAGCGCCTTGTCCAGCACATCGGCACGGTTGGTCGCGGCGATCACGATGACGCCCGAGTTGGCCTCGAAGCCGTCCATCTCCACCAGCATCTGGTTCAGGGTCTGCTCGCGCTCGTCGTTGCCGCCACCCATGCCGGCGCCACGATGGCGGCCGACCGCGTCGATTTCGTCGATGAACACGATGCAGGGCGCCTGCTTCTTGGCGTTCTCGAACATGTCGCGCACGCGGGCCGCGCCCACGCCGACGAACATTTCAACGAAGTCCGAGCCCGAGATGCTGAAGAACGGCACCTTGGCTTCGCCGGCGATGGCACGCGCGAGCAGCGTCTTGCCGGTACCCGGGGGGCCCACCAGCAGTACGCCGCGCGGGATGCGCCCGCCCAGCTTCTGGAATTTCTGAGGATCCTTGAGGAAGTCGACCAGCTCGACCACTTCCTCCTTCGATTCGTCGCAACCGGCCACGTCGGCAAAGGTCACGGCGTTCTGGTTCTCGTCGATCAGGCGTGCGCGGGACTTGCCGAACGAGAAGGCACCGCCTTTCCCGCCGCCCTGCATCTGCCGCATCATGTAGAACCAGAAGACGATGATCAGCAGCGTCGGTCCGAGGTAGTACAACGCCTGGACCAGCACGTTGGGCTCGTCGTCCGCCTTGCCGGTCACCTGGACGCCGTACTTCATCAGGTCGCCGACCATCCAGATGTCGCCCGGCGAGATGATGGTGTACTTCGCCCCTTCCTTGGGCGACACCACGAGGTTGCGGCCTTGCACGTCCACGCGCGACACCTTGCCGTTCTTGGCGTCATCCATGAACTGCGAATAGGTAACGCCGTCCTGCGCGCGCGGTTTGTCGAACTGCTTGAAGACGGTGAACAATACCAGCGCGATCACGAGCCAGATTGCCGCCTTTTGAAACAGGTTGTTATTCAAGGCCGAACTCCTTTGCAATTGCCTTGCCAACGGGTAGCTGCATTGCATTGTAATGCAGCGTCCGTCCCCACAGGGAAATCTGATTCTATGGGCCTGATAGTGCCCGAGCGGACTGCGCCGGGCAAGCCGGTGCGCCCCCGGCACAAACCCGGAGCCCCCTGCTTCCGTGGGGTCTGCCCTGCACTGCCAGTCGTCATGTCAGTCCACCGATTTCAGGTAACGCCCAAGAATGAAGGTTTCTGAAGACTTGTCGCGCGACGCCTTGGGCTTGCGCTTGGCGACGACCTTGAACTGGCGTTTGAACTTCTCCACGATCTGGCTGTAGCCGGAACCGTGGAAACACTTGACCAGCAACGACCCTTCCGGCTTCAGGTGGGCCTGGGCGAACTCCAGCGCCAGATCGCACAGGTACTCGATCCGCGCCGCATCCGCGGACGCCACACCGGACAAATTGGGGGCCATGTCCGAGATAACAAGGTCGATTCTGGACCCGCCGGACGCCTCCAGCACCACCTTTTCCAGCGCCCGGAACACGTCTTCCTCCCGGAAGTCGCCCTGGATGAACGTCACGTCGGCCACGGGCTCCATCGGCAGGATGTCGATGGCGATCACGGCGCCGTCCGGCTTGCCGTCCCGGGCGTGCGGGGACGCCGCCAGCTTGTTGCGCGCGTACTGGCTCCAGCTCCCCGGCGCGGCGCCCAGGTCGACAATGACCTGCCCCGGCTGGATCAGCTTGTCCTGGTCGTCGATTTCCTTGAGCTTGTAGGCCGCGCGGGCACGATAGCCCTCGCGCTGGGCCATCTTCACGTAGGGGTCGTTGATGTGGTCGTGCAGCCACGACTGGTTGAACTTGTTCTTGCCCTTGGCCATTCCTGAGACTTGCCTGATTGCGGGGAGCGCTTTTTTCCCCGATTTGATGATATTTACCGTCCAGCGGCGACATTCTGGCGTATTTTTGGCGGATAATACGCGCCAATCCGAAATTTGCTGCCCTGATGCCCGCCCTACACCTGATCCCCGCCCAACGTTCCGACCTGCGCTCGCGCGCCCACGGCCTCAACCCCGTGGTCATGATCGGGGCCGAAGGGCTGACGCGCGCCGTGCTGGCCGAAATCGACCGCAGCCTGGCGGCCCACGACCTGATCAAGATCCGGGTGTTCGGCGACGAGCGCGACACCCGCATCGCCATCTACGAGGCGATCTGCGACGAACTGGACGCCGCCCCGATCCAGCACATCGGCAAGCTGCTGGTGATCTGGCGCCCGGGCCCCGCCCGCCTGCAAGAAAACCAGCCCGACGACCTGGGCGCCGCCCGCCGCCGGCTGGGCACCGGTGCCGCCCCGCGCACGGTGATGGTCCGCAAGGCCGCCGGCTCGGGCCAGCGCCGTGCGCCGCGCACGGCGGTCAAGGTGCTTGGCAACGAGCGCGTCACCCAGGCCGGCAACGTCAAGCGCGCCCGGGCCCGGCCGTCCAGCCAGAAGAAGAAGGCGCTGGGCTGACCGGCAGGTTCAGATCGGCCACGCGCCGGTCGGTTCCCTGACCCTGAAAGAAAGGCGGCCTCGGCCGCCTTTTTTCATGCCCTGGCTCCGGCTTACTCGCCGGCGGCGCGCGGCGCGCTGGCGCGCCACACCAGCACCAGGGCCAGCAGGCTCTGCAGCAGGTAGAACACGCTCGACACGCCGTGCAGCATGCCGAACTGGCCGCGATAGGGTGATTCGGACACGCCCAGGTTCATCGCCTGCGCCTTGACCTTGAGCCCTTCCATGAACGGCTGCACCCCGAAGTACCCGGCCAGCACGCATACCAGCATCGCCAGCACGATCCAGCGCAGGGCCCGGTAGCGGGCCGCACCACGGCGGATCAGCACGTTGCACAGCACCAGTTGCAGCACGCCGACCGTCACGCCCAGGATGGCCTGGTAGCGGAACAGGTGGCCGGCCACCATGCCCGCCGTCTCGCGGCTGGGCAGCACGGCGAACAGCGTCGGCGCCACCATGTAGCCCGTGGTCCACAGGCTGCCGGCCCAGACCACGGTCAGCAGCAGGAAGATCCGGTGCGGCAGCGGCGGCAGGTTCGAATACGACGACGAGAACACGCTGTCCCGCCCGCGTCAGATGTAACGGACGGTGATGACTTCGTATTCGCGCTCGCCGCCCGGGGCCAGCACGGTGGCTACGTCGCCCTCGAACTTGCCGATCAGCGCACGGGCGATCGGCGAGCTGACGGAGATCTTGCCGCTATCCAGGTCGGCCTCGTCGTCGCCGACGATCTGGTAGCTCACGGCCTTGCCGGACTCCAGGTCTTCCAGGTCCACGGTGGCCCCGAAGACGATGCGGCCGTCCGTGTCCAGCTGGGTCGGGTCGATGACCTGCGCGGCAGACAGCTTGGCCTCCACTTCCTGGATCCGGCCCTCGATGAATGCCTGCTTTTCCTTGGCCGCGTCGTATTCGGCGTTTTCCGACAGGTCGCCCTGGGCACGCGCCTCGGAGATGGCATTGATCACCGCGGGACGCTCGACGGCCTTCAGGCGCTGCAGCTCTTCCTTGAGCAGTTCGGCGCCACGCTTTGTAATCGGAATGGTGCTCATGTCTTGTTCAACAAAAAAATGAGCCGCAGCGGAGCTGGAACCATGTCCCGGCAACAGCTTCCTGGGACACTTCCGCTCGACCGCGGCTTTCAGATGGAATCGACCCGGCACGGTGCCGGGTCGATCGACGAATTCGACGTAGTGTAGGCCAGAACCGCCGCCGGTTTCAACCCGGCGGCCGGACCGCGCCGCGCCGGGCGTCTCCCGCGGCGCAGCATCGGGCCATGACCCGGCGGACCGTCAGGCCAGCTGCTTGTGCAGGCCCTGCAGGTCGTAGACCTCCAGGCTCTGCATGTGCTTCAGGCCCTCCACCGCGGCGTTGGCGCCGGCGATGGTCGTGTAGTACGGCACGCGGTTGGCCAGCGCGGCGATACGGATCGAGCGCGAATCGGCAATCGCCGTGCGCGTCTCGTCCACCGTCGTGAAGACCAGTGCCAGTTCGCCGTTCTTGATCATGTCCACGATATGCGGACGGCCGTCCTTGACCTTGTTCACCACGCGCACCGGAATGCCCGCCGCCTCGATGGCCGACGCCGTGCCGCGCGTGGCGACGATCGGGTAGCCCAGGTCGTGCAGCATGCGGGCCACGGTCACGGCGCGCGGCTTGTCGCTGTCCTTGACCGTGATCAGAACCGTGCCCTTCTCGGGCAGGCGCGAACCGGCGGCCAGCTGGCTCTTGAACAGCGCCTCGCCGAACACCTTGCCCACGCCCATCACCTCGCCCGTCGAGCGCATTTCGGGTCCGAGCACCGGATCCACGCCCGGGAACTTGTTGAACGGGAACACCGCTTCCTTGACGCTGAAGTACGGCGGCACGACTTCCTCGCCGATCCCCTGCGAATCGAGCGACTGGCCGGCCATGCAGCGCGCGGCGATCTTGGCCAGCGACAGGCCGGTGGCCTTCGACACGTACGGCACGGTCCGCGACGCGCGCGGGTTCACTTCCAGCACGTAGACCACGTCCTCGCCGCCCTTCTGCTGGATGGCGAACTGCACGTTCATCAGGCCCACCACGTTCAGCGCGCGGGCCATGGCAGCGGTCTGGCGCTTCAGTTCGTCGACGGTGGCCTGCGACAGCGAGTACGGCGGCAGCGAGCACGCCGAATCGCCCGAGTGCACGCCCGCCTGCTCGATGTGCTCCATCACGCCGCCGATGAACACGCGCTGGCCGTCGCACAGGGCGTCCACGTCACATTCGATCGCGTCGTTCAGGAAGCGGTCCAGCAGCACCGGCGAATCGTTCGACACCTTCACGGCCTCGCGCATGTAGCGCTCCAGGTCGCGCGGCTCGTGCACGATTTCCATCGCGCGGCCGCCCAGCACGTACGACGGGCGCACCACCAGCGGGTAGCCGATTTCCTCGGCCAGGCGCAGCGCTTCGTCTTCGGCGCGGGCCGTGCGGTTCGGCGGCTGGCGCAGGCCCAGCTCCTGCAGCAGCTTCTGGAAGCGCTCGCGGTCTTCCGCGGCGTCGATCATGTCCGGGCTCGTGCCGATGATGGGCACGCCATTTGCTTCCAGGTCCAGCGCCAGCTTCAGCGGGGTCTGGCCGCCGTACTGGACGATCACGCCCACCGGCTTTTCCTTGTCGACGATTTCCAGAACGTCTTCCAGCGTCAGCGGCTCGAAGTACAGGCGGTCCGACGTGTCGTAGTCGGTCGACACCGTTTCCGGGTTGCAGTTGACCATGATGGTCTCGTACCCGTCCTCGCGCAGCGCCAGCGCGGCGTGCACGCAGCAGTAGTCGAACTCGATGCCCTGGCCGATCCGGTTCGGGCCACCGCCCAGCACCATGATCTTCTTGTTGGCCGTGGGGTCGGCCTCGCACTCGCCATGCTCGGCCTCGTACGTGCCGTACATGTACGCCGTGTTGGTGGCGAACTCGGCCGCGCAGGTGTCCACGCGCTTGTACACCGGGCGCACGTTCTGCGCCAGGCGCGCCTGGCGCACGGCCTTGGCGTCGGTCTTCAGCAGCTTGCCCAGGCGGCGGTCAGAGAAGCCCTTCTGCTTCAGGAAGCGCAGCTCGGCGGCCGACAGGCTTTCCAGCGTCCGGCCGCGCACCACGCCCTCGGTCTTGACGATGTCCTCGATCTGGGCCAGGAACCACGGGTCGATGGCCGTCTCGGCGTACACCTCTTCCAGCGACATGCCCAGGCGGAACGCGTCGCCCACGTACCAGATGCGGTCCGGGCCCGGTTCGCCGATTTCCTCGACCACCTCGTCGCGGTCGGTCGACTTCTCGTCCAGGCCGTCCACGCCCACTTCCAGGCCGCGCAGCGCCTTCTGGAACGATTCCTGGAACGTGCGGCCCATGGCCATCACCTCGCCCACGGACTTCATCTGCGTGGTCAGGTGGCTGTCGGCCGCCGGGAATTTCTCGAACGCGAAACGCGGTACCTTGGTGACCACGTAGTCGATCGACGGCTCGAACGACGCCGGGGTCTGGCCGCCGGTGATCTCGTTCTTCAACTCGTCCAGCGTGTAACCCACGGCCAGCTTGGCCGCCACCTTGGCGATCGGGAAGCCGGTGGCCTTCGAGGCCAGCGCCGACGACCGCGACACGCGCGGGTTCATCTCGATCACGATCATCCGGCCGTCCACCGGGTTGATCGAGAACTGCACGTTCGAGCCGCCGGTGTCCACGCCAATCTCGCGCAGCACGGCCAGCGAGGCGTTGCGCAGGATCTGGTATTCCTTGTCGGTCAGCGTCTGGGCCGGCGCCACGGTGATCGAGTCGCCGGTGTGGATGCCCATCGGGTCCAGGTTCTCGATCGAGCAGATGATGATGCAGTTGTCCGCCTTGTCGCGGACCACTTCCATCTCGTATTCCTTCCAGCCGAGCAGCGATTCCTCGATCAGCAGCTCGCGCGTGGGCGACAGGTCCAGCCCGCGCTTGCAGATTTCCTCGAATTCCTCGCGGTTGTACGCAATGCCGCCGCCGGTGCCGCCCAGCGTGAACGACGGGCGGATCACGATCGGGTAGCCGGCCGAGCCGGTTTCCTGGGCGATGCGCGACTGCACGGCCACGGCCTCGTCCATCGAGTGGGCGATGCCGGACTTGGCCGAGCCCAGGCCGATCTTGGTCATCGCGTCCTTGAACTTCTGGCGGTCCTCGGCCTTGTCGATGGCCTCGGGCGACGCGCCGATCAGCTCCACCTTGTACTTGTCCAGCACGCCGTGGCGGTGCAGGTCCAGCGCGCAGTTCAGCGCGGTCTGGCCGCCCATGGTCGGCAGGATGGCGTCCGGGCGCTCTTTCTCAATGATGCGCTCGACCACTTCCCAGGTGATGGGCTCGATGTAGGTGACGTCCGCCGTGTTCGGGTCCGTCATGATGGTCGCCGGGTTCGAGTTGACCAGGATGACCTTGAAGCCTTCCTCGCGCAGCGCCTTGCAGGCCTGTGCGCCGGAATAGTCGAATTCGCACGCCTGGCCGATGATGATCGGGCCGGCGCCGATGATTAGGATGCTCTTGATGTCTGTGCGCTTTGGCATTGCACGCTCTCTTTGTTGGCCGGCCGCGCGGTGCCGCGCTGGCCGTGCCGGATATCAGGTTTGAACTGTCAGCCCAGGGTGGCGGTCGCCAGCTTGGCGCCGAAGCCGATGAACATGGCCCCGACCCCGCTCGACATGCCCGCGGACAGGCGTCGGCGGCGGCGGAACGCATCGGCCAGCTTCGCGCCCACGAAGATGATCGTGGTCAGGTAGGCGAAGCTGCAGATCTGGCAGACCAGGCCCAGCGCCACGAACGACAGCGCCGGATACGCGAACTGCGGGTCGACGAACTGGATGAAGAACGAGATGAAGAACAGGATGGCCTTCGGGTTCAGCAGGCTGATGACCAGCGCCTTGGTGAACGGGTTGGCCGCGCGGTCCACGGCCACGGCGGCGCCCTGCCCGTCCGCCCCGGCCGGCTTCGACCAGTTGCGCAGCGCGCCGCGCAGCATCTGGAAGCCGATCCAGGCCAGGTAGGCCGCACCCACGTACTTGACCACGTGGAACAGCGCCGGGCTCGCCTTGAGCAGCGAGGCCACGCCCGCCGCCGACAGCACCATCAGGATCGCGTCGCCCAGGAACACCCCGCACGCGCCCTTGTACCCGGCGCGCACGCCGCGCTGGGCCGCCACCGACAGCACGTACATCGAATTCGGCCCCGGCAGCAGCACGATGAAGATCGTACCGAGCACGTAGGTCCAGAAATCCGTGATGCCGAAGCTGGCGTGCATGAATTCCGTCATGGTCGCATCCCGTTCAGGTTCTCGTTGTCGTCCGGACCGCCGCTTACGCCGCCTTCCTGGCGCGGGCGTCCTGCATCAGCTTCGTGAAGCGGTCGAACAGGTACGCGATGTCGTGCGGACCGGGCGACGCTTCCGGGTGGCCCTGGAAGCAGAACGCCGGCTTGTCGGTCAGCGCAAAGCCCTGCAGCGTGCCGTCGAACAGCGACGTGTGCGTGACGCGCGCGTTGGCCGGCAGCGTCGACGCGTCCACCGCGAAGCCGTGGTTCTGCGACGTGATCACCACGCGGCCATCGTCATGGTCCTTGACCGGATGGTTGGCGCCATGGTGGCCCGTGCTCATCTTCAGCGTCTTGGCACCCACGGCCAGCGCCATGATCTGGTGACCCAGGCAGATGCCGAACGTGGGGATGCCGCGCGCGATGAACTCGCGCGTGGCGGCGATGGCGTAGTCGCACGGCTCGGGGTCGCCGGGGCCGTTGGACAGGAACACGCCGTCCGGATTCAGCGCCAGCGCGTCGGCGGCGCTGGCCTGGGCCGGCAGCACCGTGACCTTGCAGCCGCGCTCGGCCAGCATGCGCAGGATGTTGAACTTGACGCCGTAGTCATAGGCCACCACGTGGAACTGCGGCTTGTCCTGCTTGCCGTAGCCCTCGCCGAGCTTCCACTCGGTCTGGGTCCACTCGTACGGTTCCTTGACCGACACCACCTTGGCCAGGTCCATGCCGGCCAGGCCCGGGAACGAGCGCGCCAGGTCGATGGCCTTCTGGACGTTGTCCTCGCCGGCCAGGATGCAGCCGTTCTGGGCGCCCTTCTCGCGCAGGATGCGGGTCAGCTTGCGGGTGTCGATACCGGCGATCGCCACCACCTTTTCCTGCTTCAGGTAGTGGGCGAGCGTGTGTTCCTTGCGGAAATTGGAGGCCAGAAGCGGCAGATCCTTGATGATCAGGCCGGCGGCATGGACTTTCGTGGCTTCGACATCCTCAGGATTGACGCCGTAATTGCCGATATGCGGATACGTCAGCGTGACGATCTGCCGGGAATAGCTCGGGTCGGTGAGGATTTCCTGATAACCGGTGATGGCAGTGTTGAACACCACTTCGCCGATCGTATGGCCGGAAGCGCCGATGGAATAGCCACGAAAGACCGTGCCGTCTGCAAGCGCGAGGATGGCGGACGGAAAAGACGGTAACACGGGTAGGCTCCTGCTGGACTCACCCCGTGACCGACCTGCTCAACGCCTCGTGCCCCGCGCAGCCCATGGCGGGCTGGCTTTTGCGGCATGACGCTTTCATCACATTTGTGCAGTGCATGAAAGGCCCGCGCAGACAGGGCGGCGGAAGGTGGAATACGGTAGGCGCTAGGGTGAAGGGTTCTGAAAGCGAAACTTTCGAATTATATCCCGCCGCACCCAATTTCTCAAGTATTCAAGAACTTACGATGGACAGGCGGCGCGCCGCCCGCCGCGCCCCTGCGCCGCCTTTACCTTTCCGCAACGATTCACGCAGCCGGCGGCACCACGGCCGTGACCTCGATCTCCACCTTGGCGCGCGGCTCCACGAGGTCGGCCACCTCCACCGCCGTCATCGCCGGAAAATGCCGGCCGATGATGTCGCGGTAATGCTGGCCGATGGCCTTGTAGGCGCCCACATACTCGGCCTTGTCCTTGACGTACCACGTCATCCGCGCAATGTGCTCCGGGCGCGCCCCGCCCTGCTCCAGCACCGCCACGATATTGCGCAGCGCCTGCGCCACCTGCAGCGCGAAGTCGTCGGTCTCGAACTCGCACTGGCCGTTCCAGCCAATCTGCCCGCCGACGAAGATCAGGCGGCTGCCCACCTGCATCTCGGCCTGGATGCCGTTGGCGTAGCCTTTCGGAGGCGCCCAGCCGGGCGGTTGCAACGTTTTCAGCATGATGGTCGTCTCTCAGTATTCGTTGGGTGCAGCGGTATGGGGGGACGGGGACGCGGATGGGGCCAAGTAGCGCTCCATCGCGGTGCGTACGGCTTCGGGCAGCGGCTGCGGGATCATCGCGCGCGTGTCGACGCAGACCAGCCGCTGGGCGACGGTCAGGCGCGTGCCGCCATCGGGCCCGGCAAAGCGGATGTCCACGGCAAAGCTGGTGCGGCCGACGTGCGTCACGCGCAGCTCGCGCGTGAGCTGCTCGCCCAGCCGGCTCGGCGCGGCAAAGCGGCAGTCCAGCGTGGCGGTCGGCACGCCCGCGTGGCCGGCGCCGTGCATCGCATCGAACGGCCAGTCCAGCGCGTCGGCGAACCAGTCTTCGATGAAGTCGTTCAGCATCTCGAAGTAGCGCGGGTAGAACACGATGCCGGCCGCGTCGCAGTGCTTGAAGCGCACGCGCACGTGATTGCGGAACACCTCGCTCATGGCTGCAACCCTTCGTTCGCCAGCTGGCGCAGCCGAAAGCGCTGCAGCTTGCCGGTCTCCGTGCGCGGCAGCGCGGCCACGAACTCGATGCGCCGCGGGTACTTGTACGGCGCGATCTCGCGCTTGCAGTACTCCTGCAGCGCCGTGCGCGTGGCATCGTCCGGCGCCACGCCGGGCCGCAGCACCACGTAGGCCGTCACCACCTGCCCGCGCTCGGCATCGGCCGCGCCGACCACGCCGCATTCGGCCACGGACGCGTGCTTCAGCAGCGTGCCTTCCACCTCGGGCCCGGCGATGTTGTAGCCGGCCGAGATGATCATGTCGTCGGACCGCGCCTGGTAGAAGTAGTAGCCGTCCGCGTCGGCCATGAAGGTGTCGCCGGGCAGGTTCCAGCCGTCGCGCACGTACGCCGCCTGGCGCGGATCGTCGAGATAGCGGCAGCCCGTGGGCCCGCGCACCGCCAGCTTGCCCACGGTGCCCGGCGGCACCGGCTGCATGGCGTCGTCGACGATGCGCGCCTCGTAGCCGGGCACCACGCGGCCCACGGCGCCCGGCCGCACGTCGGCGCCGGCGCTGGAAATGAAGATGTGCATCATCTCGGTGCCGCCCAGCCCGTCGGTCATCTCGATGCCGGTGGCGGCCTTCCACGCCTGGCGCGTGGCATCGGGCAGCGCCTCGCCGGCCGACACGCTCTTCCTGAGGCTGCCGATGTCGTACTGGCCCGCCAGCGTCGCCATCTGCCGGTAGAACGTGGGCGCGGTGAACACCACGGTGGCGCGATGGTCCTGGATCAGCCCGAGCAGCGTCTCGGGCGTCAGCTTCTCGGCCAGCGCCGTGCTGGCGCCGATCCGCAGCGGAAAGCACAGCATGCCGCCCAGCCCGAACGTGAACGCCAGCGGCGGCGTGCCGCAGAAGATGTCGTCCGGCGTCGGCTTGAGCACGTGGCGCGGAAACAGGTCGCACATCGCCAGCACGTCGCGGTGAAAGTGCATCGTGCCCTTGGGCTGGCCCGTGGTGCCGCTGGTGAATGCGATCAGGCAGATGTCGTCGGCAGCCGTGTCGCAGGCGTCGAACGTATCCGGCTTGCCCGCCATGGCCGTTTCCAGCGCATCGGCGCCCGATCCATTGAAATAGCGCACCGTGGTCAGCGTCGGGCAGTGGTGCTCGCCGCCGGCGCGCTGGTTGGCCTCCAGCTCGTCGCGCAGCCGCGCGTCGCACAGCGCGGCCGACACCTGCGCCTTGTCGATGATCTGGCGCAGCTCCTTGGCGCGCAGCAGCGGCATGGTCGGCACCGCGATCAGCCCGGCCTTGACCGTCGCCAGCCAGCTTGCCGCCATCATCAGGTTGTTCGGCCCGCGCAGCAGCACGCGGTTGCCGGGCACGAGCCCCATGTCCGCCACCAGCACGTGCGCGATCCGGTTCACCAGCGCCGCCAGTTGCGCGTAGGTCACGGTCTCGATGCGGCCGTCGGGGGCGTGGCGCACGGCCACGCGCTCGCCGTGGCCGACCGCCACATGCCGGTCCACCAGTTCCACGGCCGCGTTGAAGCGCGCCGGATACTGCGTGTCGGCGTTGAACTGGAACACCGGACAGCTTTCGGGCGGCGGCAGGCGGTCCCGCGCGAACGTGTCGACGTGGGCGGTGGGCGTGGCGGGGGCTGCGCTTGCGGCGGTTGCGGGGGCGGCCATGCTTGTCTCCTGTTACCGGTTCAGCGAGCCTGGCGCGCGGCCAGCGTCTCGCGGGCGATGATCAGCTTCTGCACTTCGGTGGCGCCTTCGTAGATGCGCAGCGACCGGATTTCGCGGTACAGGCTCTCCACGCGCGTGCCCACCTTGACGCCCAGGCCGCCAAAGATCTGCACCGCGCGGTCGATCACCTGCTGCGCGTTCTCGGTGGCCACCATCTTGGCCATGGCCGCCTCGCGCGTGGTGCGCTGCTGCCGCACGTCGCGCAGCCACGCGGCGCGGTAGGTCAGCAGCGCGGCGGCGTCGATGGCCGTCGCCATGTCGCCGATGGCGGCCTGCGTGAGCTGCAGGTCGGCCAGCACGCCGCCGAACATCGGCCGCGACGTGGCGCGCGCCAGCGCATCGTCCAGCGCGGCGCGGCCAAAGCCCAGCGCGGCCGCCGCCACCGACGCGCGGAAGATGTCCAGCGTCATCATCGCCACCTTGAAGCCCTGCCCGGGCTCGCCCAGCCGGTTGCCCACGGGCACCCGGCACTGGTCGAAGCGCAGCGTGGCCAGCGGGTGCGGCGCGATCACGTCGATGCGCTCGGCGATCGACAGGCCCGGCGTATCGGCATCGACGACGAAGGCGGTGATGCCGCGCGCGCCCGGCGCCTCGCCCGTGCGCGCGAACACGCAGTAGAAGTCGGCGATGCCGCCGTTCGAGATCCACGTCTTGGCGCCGTCCAGCACGTAGTGGCTGCCGTCGTCCGACAGCCGCGCGCTGCACTGCATCGCCGCCACGTCCGATCCGGCCTCGGGCTCGGACAGCGCGAACGCGGCGATGGCCTGGCCCTGCGCCACACGCGGCAGGTAGCGCGCGCGCACGGCGTCGCTGCCGGCCAGCGTGATCGCGCCAGACCCCAGGCCCTGCATCGCGAACGCAAAGTCGGCCAGGCCGTCATGCCGGGCCAGCGTCTCGCGCAGCAGGCACAGCGCCCGCGAATCGAGCCCCGGCAGCGCCCCGCCGTGCGCCGCCGGCACGCAGTAGCGCAGCCAGCCGGCCTCGCCTAGCTGGCGCACCAGCGCGCGGCAGGCCGCGTCGGCGTCGTGATGGTCGATGTCGCGCAGGTGGCTGCCGCACCAGGCGTCCAGTTCGGCTTCTAGCTGGCGGTGCGCCGGGTCGAAGAACGGCAGGTCGAGATAGCTCTTGTCGCTCATGCGGCGCTCCTCAGTCGCCTTCGAAGACGGGTTTCTGCCGGGCGACGAACGCGTCATAGGCGCGCCGGAAGTCGCGCGTCTGCATGCAGATGGCCTGCGCCTCGGCCTCGGCCTCGATGGCCTCGTCCACGCCCATGTTCCATTCCTGGTGCAGCAGCTTCTTGGTCACGCCGTGCGCGAACGTCGGCCCGGCCGCGATCTGCGCGGCCAGCGCCTGGGCCTGCGCCAGCACCGCGTCGCTCGGGTGCAGCGCGTTGAAGAAGCCCCACTGCAGCCCTTCCTCGCCGCTCATCGCCCGGCCCGTGTACAGCAATTCGCTGGCGCGGCCCTGCCCGATCATGCGCGGCAGCAGCGTGCAGGCGCCCATGTCGGCCCCGGCCAGCCCCACGCGCACGAACAGGAACGCGGTCTTTGCCTGCGCGGTACCGAGCCGCAGGTCGGACGCCAGCGCCATCATCGCGCCCGCCCCGGCGCAGATGCCGTCGACGGCGCTGACAATCGGCTGCGGGCACGCCCGCATCGCCTTGACCAGATCGCCGGTCATGCGCGTGAAATCCAGCAGCTCGGGCATCGTCATCTGCGTGAGCGGGCCGATGATCTCGTGCACGTCGCCGCCCGAGCAGTAGTTGCCGCCCGCGCCGGTGATGACCACGGCCTTGATGTCGGTGGCATAGGCCAGCCCGCGGAACAGGTCGCGCAGCTCGGCGTACGAATCGAACGTCAGCGGGTTCTTGCGCTCGGGCCGGTTCAGCGTGAGGGTCGCCACCTTGCCGTCGGCCGACACCGACCACAGGAAATGCCTGGGCTGGTAGTCGGCAAAGGCCCGCTTGTGGTGACGCATGTCGAGTGCGATGTCAGTCATGGAAGGTCTCGGGTTGGGAATCCAGTCATTGCGAAGGGCGGGTGCGCGCGCGCATCACCCCGCCATCACCTCCCCGCCCGCCACCGGGATGGCCTGCCCGTTGATGGCGGATGCGGCGGGCTGGCACAGCCAGGCCACGGCGTCAGCCACTTCCTCGGGTTGCACCAGACGCTTCTGGGGGTTGCGGGCGGCCAGTTCGGCGCGGGCCTGGGCTTCGGTGCGGCCGGTCTTGCCGACGATGTTGGCCACGGCGTCGCGCACGATGTCCGTTTCGGTGTAGCCGGGGCAGACGGCGTTGACCGTGATGCCCTTGGCAGCCAGTTCCAGCGCCAGCGCCCGGGTCAGGCCGATCACGCCGTGCTTGGCCGCGCAGTACGCGCTGACGTAGCCGTAGCCGATCAGCCCGGCCGTGCTGGCCACGTTGACGATCCGGCCCCAGCCCTGCGCCAGCATCATCGGCAGCGCGGCCTGCGTGCACAGGAACGTGCCGGTCAGGTTCACGTCGAGCATGCGCTGCCAGAGCGCCAGGTCGGTCTTGCCGAACGGCGCGCTGTGCGCCTGGCCGGCGTTGTTGACCAGCAGCGTGACCGGGCCGCGTTCCGCGCTGGCCCGGGTGAACGCCGCCGACACGGCGTCGGCGTCGGTGATGTCAGCCGGCGCGGCACCCAGCGCGGCGCCTTCGGCCACCGACGCGGCCAGCGCCTGCATCGTCGCGTCCAGCGCGGTCATGTCGCGGCCCACCAGCGTCACGCTGGCGCCGTCTTCGAGCAAGCGGCGCGCAATCGCGGCGCCAATGCCGCGCGCGCCGCCGGTGACCAGCGCGTGCCGCCCCTGCAAGGCCCGTGTCATCGTCACTTCCCCGGCTGCTGCGCGTACGCCGCCGCACGCGCCAGATTGGTTTCGAGCTGTTTCTTGCCGGCCACGTACTGCCTGGGCCAGGCCACGTCGCGGTAGCCCAGCCGCGCGGCCTCGTGCAGCGTCCACGCCGGGTCGGCCAGATGCGGGCGGGCAATCGCGCACAGGTCGGCACGGCCGGCGGCCACGATGCTGTCGACGTGGTCGGCCTCGAAAATGGCACCCACCGCAATGGTCGGGATGCCGGCCTCGTTGCGGATGCGGTCCGCGAACGGCGTCTGGTACATCCGGCCGTAGACCGGCGTCTGGTCCGGGCTGACCTGGCCCGACGAGCAGTCGATCATGTCCGCGCCGGCCGCCTTGAACGCGCGGGCGATGGCCACCGCGTCGTCGGCCGTGATGCCGCCGTCGACCCAGTCGTGCGCCGAGATGCGCACCGACATCGGCTTGTCCTGCGGCCAGACGGCCCGCACCGCGGCAAAGACCTCCAGCGGAAAGCGCAGCCGGTTGGCCAGCGACCCGCCGTAGTCGTCGGGCCGCACGTTGGTCAGCGGCGAGATAAAGCTGGACAGCAGGTAGCCGTGCGCGCAGTGCAGCTCCAGCCAGTCGAAGCCGGCCTGCGCCGCGCGGCGCGCGTTGGCCACGAAGTCGTCGCGCACGCGGTCCATGTCGGCGCGCGTCATCTCGCGCGGCACCTGCGAGATGCCCGGCAGGTAAGGCAAGGCCGACGCCGATTCGAGCGGCCAGTTGCCGTCGGGCAGCGGATGGTCCATCCGCTCCCAGCCCACCTGCGTGGAGCCCTTGCGCCCGGCATGGCCAAGCTGGATGGCGATCCTGGCGTCGCTGTTGGCGTGGACGAAATCGACGATGCGCCGCCAGGCGTCGCGCTGGGCGTCGTTCCACAGGCCGGGGCAGCCCGGCGTGATGCGCGCGTCCGGCGACACGCAGGTCATCTCGGCCACCACCATCGCCGCCCCGCCCATCGCGCGGGCGCCCAGGTGGACCAGGTGGAAGTCGCCGGGCACACCGTCGACGGCCGAGTACATCGCCATCGGGCTCACCACCACGCGGTTTTTCAGCGTCACGCCGCGCACCGTGAACGGCGTGAACATCGGCGGCAGCCCGGCCTCGCCGGCGGCGGCGCGCAGGTTCAGCGTCTCCGGGGGCACACCGGCCTGGGCGGCCAGCCATTGCTCGAAGCCGTCGACGTAGCCGGCGTCGCGCACGCGCAGGTTTTCGTGGGAAATGCGCTGCGAGCGCGTCAGCAGCGAATAGGCGAACTGCTCGGGCGCCAGCCCGGCGTAGCGCTCGACGTTCTCGAACCATTCGGTCGAATTGCGCGCGGCGTTCTGGATCTTCAGCACCTCCACGCTGCGCGTGGCCTCGTAGCGCGCCAGGGCGTCGGGCAGCGCGTCCAGCCCGGCCGCGCGGTGCGCGCCGATCTCGCTTGCCAGGTCGATGGCATCCTCCAGCGCCAGCTTGGTCCCCGATCCGATCGAGAAATGCGCCGTATGCGCCGCATCGCCCATCAGCACCACGGGCACGCGCCGGCCGTCTGCCAGCGTGTTCCAGTGCACCCAGCGGTGACAGATCACGCGCGGAAAGCGGATCCAGTTGGCCGAGCCGCGCAGGTGCGTGGCGTTGCTGATCAGCCGGTGGCCGTCCAGGTAGCGCGCGAACAGCTTCTCGCAGTAGGCCACGCCGTCTTCCTGGCTCATCTGCTCGATGCCGGCGGCATGCCAGACGGCCTCGGGCGCCTCGACGATGAACGTCGACGTGTTGTCGTCGAACCGGTAGGCGTGAGCCTGGAACCAGCCGTGCTCGGTCTTCTCGAACGCAAACGTGAAGGCGTCGAACAGCTTGTGGGTGCCCAGCCAGACAAAGCGGCACTGCCGCGTGTCGATATCGGGCTGGAAGGTCTCGGCGTAGCGGGTGCGGATGCGGCTGTTGATGCCGTCGGACGCGATGACCAGGTCGGCCTGGTACTGCGCGGCCAGCGCCTGGTCGTCGGACACATCGGTCTCGAACACAAGCCTGACGCCAAGTGCCTCGCAGCGCGCCTGCAGGATGTTCAGCAGCCGCTTGCGGCCGATGCCGATGAAGCCATGGCCGCCCGAGCGGATGGTCCGGCCGCCGATGTGGATGTCGATGTCATCCCAGTGGTTGAACGCGGCATTGATCTCGGCCGCGCTGACGGGGTCGGCCGACTTCAGGTTTTCGAGCGTGGCATCGGAAAACACCACGCCCCAGCCGAACGTGTCGTAGGGCCGGTTGCGCTCCACCACCATCACGTCGTTGGCCGGGTCCTGCAGCTTCATCAGCAGCCCGAAATACAGGCCCGCCGGGCCGCCACCAATACAAAGCACACGCATCCGTCGATCTCCCGCACGCCCCGCCCGTCACACCGGGACGCCGTTCTACATCAGGGTTAAATATTTTATGCTTAAAATATTAGGCGGCAATGGGGCGGGATGGCAAGGGGAATTTTGGCTGTCCCGATCCGCCGGGTTCGCTCCCCTCTCCCGCCTGCGGGAGAGGGGAGAAAACCACCATCGCTAAACAGACTACCGCCCTACCCCAGCGCCGTCTTCACCTGCTCCAGCGCGGTCGGGTCCTCGATCGTCGTCAGGTCGCCCGGGTCGCGGCCTTCGGCCACGGCCTGGATGGCGCGGCGCAGCAGCTTGCCGGAGCGGGTCTTGGGCAGCGCATTGACAAAGAACACGCGCGCCGGGCGCGCCACGGCGCCCAGTTGCTGCTCGACGGTCTTCATCAGTTCGCCTTCGAAGGCCAGGCGGTCCGCCTCGGAGCCGGTGCGGCTGGCGTCGCGGGCGATGCAGAAGCCCAGCGCCACCTGCCCTTTCAGCGCGTCCTGCACGCCCACCACGGCCACCTCGGCCACGCCCGGATGCGACGACAGGCTTTCCTCGATCTCGCGCGTGCCCAGCCGGTGCCCGGCCACGTTGATCACGTCGTCGGTGCGGCCCAGGATGAAGACGTAGCCGTCGTCGTCGCGCACGCCCCAGTCGAACGTCGAGTAGCACTGGCGGTTTGGCACGGCCGACCAGTACGTGCGGATGAACCGGTCGTCGTCGCCCCAGACCGTGGTCATGCAGCCCGGTGGCAGCGGGTAGTCGATGGCCACCACGCCCTTCTGGTTCGGCGGGCATTCTTGGCCGGTCACCTCGTCGACGATGCGCAGGTCATAGCCATAGGCCGGCACGCCCGGCGAGCCCAGCTTGGCCGGCAGCGGCTCCACGCCGCGCTGGATGGCGATGATTGGCCAGCCCGATTCGGTCTGCCAGTAGTTGTCGACCACGGGCTTGCCGATGCCGTCCTGGATCCAGCGCGCCGTGGGCTCGTCCAGCGGCTCGCCGGCCAGGAACAGCAGCCGCAGGCTGGACAGGTCGTGGCGGGTCAGCAGCGCCGGGTCCTGCTTCTTGAGCACGCGGATGGCCGTCGGCGCGCTGAACAGGATGTTGACGCGATGTGTCTCCACGATGCGCCACAGAATGCCGCCGTCGGGCCGGATCGGCGTGCCTTCGTACATCACCGAGGTCATGCCGGCCAGCAGCGGCGCGTAGACGATATAGCTGTGGCCGACCACCCAGCCCACGTCGGATGCCGTGAACATCGTGTCGCCCGGCTTGCCGCAGAAGATGTACGCCATGGACGTGGCCAGCGCCACCGCGTAGCCGCCGGTGTCGCGCTGCACGCCCTTGGGCTTGCCCGTGGTGCCCGACGTGTAGAGCACGTACGACGGCTCGCTGGACTCCAGCCACACGCACGGCACCACCTGCCCGGCCACCTTGTCGCGCCACGCGGCGTAGTCCTCGTCGCGGCCTTCGGTACGTGGCATTTCCGCCAGATTGCGGTCGACGAGCAGCACCTTGTCCGGATGATGGCCGGCCAGGCGGATCGCCTCGTCCAGCAGCGGCTTGTACGGCACGACCTTGCCCGCGCGCGACCCGGCGTCGGCGCTGACGATCACCTTCGGCCGGGCATCGTCGATGCGCGCGGCCAGGCTGACCGACGCAAACCCGCCGAACACCACCGAGTGCACGGCCCCGATCCGCGCGCAGGCCAGCATCGCGAACATCGCCTCGGGGATCATCGGCATGTAGACCAGCACGCGGTCGCCGCGCTGCACGCCCAGCGCCTGCAGCGTGGCGGCCATGCGGTTCACTTCGTCGTGCAGTTGCAGGTAGGTGTAGACGCGCTCGGTGTCGGTCTCGGTCGACACGTAGACCAGCGCGCGCTGGTCGCCGCGCGCGGCCAGGTGGCGGTCCACGGCGTTGTGGCACAGGTTGGTGCGCCCGCCGACGAACCAGCGCGCGAACGGCGGGCGGCTGTCGTCGAGCACGCGTTCGAACGGGGTTTCCCAGTCGATCCGCGCGGCCTGTTCGGCCCAGAATCCGGCCTTGTCGGCCAGGGATCGCGCGTGCAGGGCACGGCTTGCCGTCATGGTGTCTCCTCCGCTTGTCATGGTCGGAATGCGGTGCCGATGGCGTTCGGCCCGGCCTTGTTTTCTGGAGAATCTACCATGACCGCATCGCGGCCAAGCGGTTTGTCGGCGCCGCCGTGCGCCCCAAAACAAAACGCCCCGGCGCGGGGCCGGGGCGTCTGGAGCCAGGGGTCAGGGTTGCCGCGAACTAGCGCGCGTGGCCCTTGGTGGACTTGGCCGACGTGGCCGATGACGTCGACTTGGCCGGCGCCGGCTTGGCGGCGGACTTGGCAGCAGCCGCCTTGCGCGGCGTGGCCTCCACCACCACGCGCTTGCGCGGCTCGGCCTTTTCCGCCTTGTCGGCTTTCGACGACCGGGCCGCAACCGCCTTGCCCGCCGGCTTGCCGGTCGATTTGCCCCGCGCGGCACTGCGCGCGGGCGCATCGTCGCCATCGTCGCCGCGCTCGGCCCGCGCCGCCGCAGCCGAATTGGGCCGCAGCATCAGTACCAGGCTCTGCCCGGCCACGAGCTTGCTGCCCGACAGCTTGTTCCACGACTGCACCTGCCGGGGCGACACGCCGTAGCGGCGCGCCACGGACACCACGGTATCGCGCCGGCCCGCCTTGACGACCACGCGCTTGGCGTCGGGCACGTCGGGCTCCACGGCCAGCATCGCGGTATCCACCAGCGACGCGCTGATGTCCTGGTCATGGCGCTCGGTGCGGGGGATCATCACCGTCGACCCGGCCTTCAGGCGCATGCCCTTGGGAATGCGGTTGATCTCGCGCAGGGTATCGGCATCGACATTGAGCCGCGCCGCCAGTGCCTCCACCCGCTCGCGGCTATCCACCGAGATCGCCGTCCACGTCGACAGGCCGCCCCGGTAGGTGTTGAGGTTGTACTGGAAGCGCTCGGCGTTGTCGAACGGCAGCAGGATCTGCGGATTGGCCGCGCCCAGGATCACGGGCCGGTTGAACGACGGGTTCAGCGCCTTGAACTCGTCCAGCGGCATGTTGGCCAGCTTGGCCGCCAGCGCCACGTCGATGTCGCGCGACGTGGTGACCGTGACGAAGTACGGATGGTCGGGAATGTCGGGCAGCTTCACGCCGTACGCGGCCGGGTTGGCGATGATGTTCTTGACCGCCTGGAGCTTCGGCACGTAGTAGCGCGTCTCGTTCGGCATGGTCAGGCTGGCGTAGTCGGTGGGCAGCCCGCGCGCCTGGTTGCGTGCGATGGCGCGCGACACGGCGCCCTCGCCCCAGTTATAGGCCGCCAGCGCCAGGTGCCAGTCGCCGAACATATCGTGCAGCCGCGACAGGTAGTCCAGCGCGGCGTCGGTGGACGCCAGCACGTCGCGCCGCTCGTCGCGGAACATGTTCTGCTTGAGGTTGTAGGACTTGCCCGTGCTCGGGATGAACTGCCACATGCCGGCCGCCTTGGCCGTCGATTCCGCCTGGGGGTTGAACGCGCTCTCCACGAACGGCAGCAGCGCCAGCTCGGTGGGCATGTTGCGGCGCTCCAGCTCTTCCACGATGTGGTACAGGTAGCGGCTCGACCGGCCGACCATCCGTTCCATGTAGTCGGGGCGCGCGGCATACCACTGCGTGCGGTCGTCGACCAGCGTGCCTTCCAGGTCCGGCATCGTGAAGCCCTTGCGGATGCGGGCCCAGATATCGGCGGACGGGCCGCGCAGCCAGTCCACGCTGGCCTGGTCGACGTTGACCACCGGCGCGCCGGCCAGCGAGCCGGCGCGGCCAGTGCTGTTCAGGGTGTTGAGCGGGTCCTTGGGCGGACCGGATTCCAGGGCGGTCGGCGTGCCGGCCATCTCGCCGGCGGGCGGAGTGGGTGTGCCGGCGCAGGCTGCAAGCAGCGCGGCACACGCAACTACCGCCAGAAATCGACCAAATCGCATTAAGTTCTCTGAAAGTGACGCCAAAAATTTGGCCTGATCCTATGGAAAAGGCCGGGGCACGTCAATGAGATTTTCCCGAAGATGCAAATTGGACATCTTCCGATACCTGGACGGCCGGCCAAGCCCGTCCGGACGGATGAGAAACGTCTGAAATGTATCGACTGCCGGCCGCCCGGCTCAGCGGAAATTGTCCTTCCAGCCGCGCAGCGCGCCGAACGCCGCGGCGTCGCTGCTGACGTCGCCGCCCTGCGCCTGGACGGCCGCGCGCACGGCCGGCTCGCGTGAGCGCAGGAACGGGTTGACCGCCCGCTCGTGGGCCAGCGTGGTCGGCACGGTGGGGGTATCGGCTTGGCGCAGCGCGTCTACCTGGTCTGACCAGGCGCCCAGCGCGGCGTTGTCCGGCTCCACGGCCCGCGCAAAGCGGACGTTGCTGCGCGTGTACTCGTGGGCGCAATAGACGCGGGTGTCGCCGGGCAGCGCGGCCAGCTTGTCCAGCGACGCCAGCATCTGCGCCGGCGTGCCCTCGAACAGCCGCCCGCAGCCGCTGGCGAACAGGGTATCGCCGCAGAACACCACCGGGCCCACGCCGGGCAGGTCCCCCGCATAGGCCACGTGGCCGGCCGTGTGGCCCGGCACGTCGATGACCCGGAACGTGGCGGCCGGGTGGGCCAGCGACACGGTGTCGCCCTCGCGCACGGCCTGGGTGCGGTGGCCGATCCGCTCGCCGGCCGGGCCGATGACCGGCACCGGGGCGCCGTCGGGGCCGTCGGGATGGCTCGCCAGCAGGTCCGAAACGCCGCCCTGGTGATCGCCGTGGTGATGGGTGATTACAATAGCGCCCAATGCCAGCCCGCGTTGCGCCAGAAAGCGCTCCACGGGCCCGGCCTCGCCTGGGTCCACCACGGCGGCGCATTGGCCGTCGTGGATCGCCCAGATATAGTTGTCCTGGAAGGCGGGGATCGGCTCCACTTTCAACATGTGTGCTCCTATGTCCAACCGACCGATTATAGATTGGGAAGAATGGCTCGCCTCGCCGCCCGGGCAGTACATGCTCGAGTGGGAATCGCGCCAGTACGACCGGACGGTGACGGACATCTTCGGCTATCACGCGGTGCAGCTGGGCCTGCCCCACGTCGACACGCTGCGCGAGAACCGCATGCCGTTCTCGGCGCTGGCGCTGGACGGCCGCGCCGGCCCGCACGGCCCGCGCGAGACGCACCCCGACGCCCGCCAGCTGCTGTGCCGCTTCGACGAACTGCCGTTCGAGACGCAGAGTATCGACCTGGTCACCCTGCCCCATATCCTGGAATTTTCCGAGGACCCGCACGAAGTGCTGCGCGAGGTGTCGCGCGTGCTGATGCCGGAAGGCCGCGTGGTCGTGACCTGCTTCAACCCCATGAGCCTGTGGGGCGCCCGGCAGGGCCTGAACCGCCTGGGCGCCACGCCGTTCCTGCCCAGCGACGCCCAGACCATCGGCTTCGTGCGGATCAAGGACTGGCTCAAGCTGCTGGGCTTCGAGATCATCCGCGGCCGGTTTGGCTGCTACTGCCCGCCCTACCGCACCGAGCGCTGGCTGCAGCGCGCCGCGTTCATGGAGAAGGCGGGCGACCGCTGGTGGCCCATCTTCGGCTCGGTCTACATGATCTCGGCCGTCAAGCGCGTCAAGAACATCCGCCTGGTCGGCCCGGCCTGGAAGACGGCCAAGCCGGCCCTGGCGCCCGTGGCGGCCCCGGTGGCCACGCCCACGGGCACCCACGGCAAGCACCACAAGACCCCGCCCGGCCAGTAGCGCCGGGCCATCTCACTTTTTTCCGATGCAAGAAGTCACGATTTATTCCGACGGCGCCTGCAAGGGCAATCCCGGCCCTGGCGGCTGGGGCGCCGTGCTGGTCGCCGGCGACCACGAGAAAGAACTGTTCGGCGGCGAGAACCCGACCACCAACAACCGCATGGAGCTGATGGCCGTGATCGAGGCGCTGCGCGCGCTCAAGCGGCCCTGCGTGATTAACATCTACACCGACTCGCAGTACGTGCAAAAAGGCATCAGCGAGTGGATCTCGGGCTGGAAGAAGCGCGGCTGGCTGACGGCCGACAAGAAGCCGGTCAAGAACGCCGACCTCTGGCAGATGCTGGACGAAGCGCGCCAGCCGCACGTGATCGAATGGCACTGGGTGCGCGGCCACGCCGGCCACCCCGGCAACGAACGCGCGGACCGGCTGGCCAACCGCGGCGTGGAATCGCTCAACGCCTGACGTCCGCTCAGATCCTCACCCGGCGCCCCGGCGCCAGCGATTACAATCCTGCCCCATGCGACAGATCGTTCTCGATACCGAAACCACCGGCCTGAACCACGCCACCGGCGATCGCCTGATCGAAATTGGCTGCGTGGAACTGGTCAACCGGCGCCTGACCGGGCGCAACCTGCACTTCTACATCAACCCCGAGCGCGACGTGCCCGAGGACGCCGTGGCCATCCACGGCCTGACCGCCGAATTCCTGGCCGACAAGCCGAAGTTTGCCGAGGTCATGCACGAGATCCAGGCGTTCGTGCGCGACGCCGAGCTGATCATCCACAACGCCGCGTTCGACATGGGCTTCCTGGAGATGGAGTTCAAGCTCCACAACCTGCCCCCGTTCCGCGACCACGTGGCAAGCGTGATCGACACCCTGCGCGAGGCGCGCCAGATGTTTCCGGGCAAGCGCAACTCGCTCGACGCGCTGTGCGACCGCCTGGGCATCAGCAACGCCCACCGGACGCTGCACGGCGCACTGCTGGACGCCGAGCTGCTGGCCGAGGTCTACCTGGCGATGACGCGCGGCCAGAACTCGCTGGTCATCGACATGCTCGACGGCACCAGCGCCGGCGGCGAAGACCGCCGCGCGGCCGACCTGTCCGCGCTGACCCTGCCCGTGCTGCTGGCCACCGAGACGGAGCTGTCGGCCCACATGGGCGTGCTCAAGGAACTGGACAAGGCCAGCGGCGGCAAGACGGTCTGGAAGATCGAGGTCCCGTCCGAAGTGCCGGTCGGCACCACGGTCCAGTAGCCCGCCAGCCGCGCCCGCAACTTTTTCGCGGAAAGTTGAAAAAAGGGCTTTACAAGGTACTGCCCCATCGGCATAATCTCGTTTCTCCGCTGCACGACACCAGCAACAACGGTGACGAAGCAGACAGGGGTGGTTAGCTCAGCGGTAGAGCACTGCCTTCACACGGCAGGGGTCACAGGTTCAATCCCTGTACCACCCACCAGTTTCATCAAAAAGCTCAGCAGCGATGCTGGGCTTTTTGTTTTGCCGCGCCCCACGGGCGCGCGCGCCTCACCCCTCCCCCAGCAATTTCTCGATCGCCGGCCGCGCATGGCCGACGAAAGCCGCAACCGCGGCTGGGTCCAGCGGCAGGCCGGACGATGCGCCCAGGTAGCCCGCGCGGGCTTCGGCCAGGACGGGGCGATGGTCCGCCGGCAGCCGTTCGAGCAGCCATGCGGCGGCCGTGTCCTTGGCGGCGATATCGCCGGTCTCCGCGCTGTACCAGATCCGCGCCAGCGCCAGCACCACGTTTCGTTCGTCGCCCTGCCAGTCGGCCGGGCCGTTCCACTGGGCCAGCGTGTCGCGCAGCGCCGCGGCGAAGTCGGCGGCCGGTACGGGGTCGAAGCAGTCCCTGGCCGGACGCCCCACCACGGCCACGCTGTGCCGTCGCGCCTGGGTCAGCAGGAGGGTCAGGTCGGGATCGGTCATGGGCGGCTCGAAGCGGTCGGCCAGCAGGTCGGCGCGCAGCCATTCGCCGAACTGCAACTCGCGCCGCGCGGGATGCCGCCACGGCGCCACGGCGTCTTGCGTGACCACGGTGACCTCCAGCGGCCGCCACGCGCCGTCCACGCCGGGGCGCGCGGAGACCGTCAGCAGTTCTTGCAGCAGCCCCTGGCGTGCCGCGTCGGCTGGCGGGGTGGACACGCTGACCAGCAGGTCGATATCGCTGCCCGGCTTCAGCCCGCCTTCCACCGCCGATCCGAACAGGTGGATGCTCCGCAGCGTATCGCCAAGGTGCCGGGCGATCACGGCGCAAGCCAGCAGTACCTGCCCGGCAATTTCGGGGGGAATCGACTCGTGCGCCATCCCGATCATTCGCATTGACTCCTCAAGCTGTTGTCACTTGCCAAGCGGCAAACCCTGAGCATCATCCATAGCCCAGAGTGGCCGTTATATCCAGCCCCTACCCTCCCTCCGGGGGGCCCGGCCGGCCCCGTCCGGTCATGCCGGGGTCATACAGCGCTCCCCATAATCACGCCCATTATTCGTTGGATGGCCTTGCACAGAACGAGGCCGGATCCCTTCGCCGAAGGGCTTGACATTCGTAATGCCGGGGAGCTTTTGCCATGACCATTCGTCAGCGCATCGTGCTGCTGATCGTCCTGATGTGCCTGGCGTTGGCCGCGATTGGCGGCTACGCGGTGCTACAGACCCGTTCCAGCGCTTCTGAAGTCAAACAGGTGACCGAAGGCGTGGTGCCCAGCGCGCTGGCATCCGCCGACGTCGTGTCGCTGGTCAAGGACATCCAGCTGGCCACCATGACCCTGGTCTACGCGCCCGACGCCCAGTTGCTGGCGCAGGCGCAGGACGACCTCAAGGCCCGCCAGGCAGCCCTGCGCGACGCGCTGGCCAGGCAGGCCGGCAACGCCGCCACGCACGCGCAGAAGGGCCTGCTGGCCCAGGCCGACGAAAGCCTGACCAACTACTTCGATGCAATCCGCGAGACGGCCGAGATGAAGGCCGCCGGCCGCGACGAGATCGCCCAGGCGTTCCTGTTCGCCAACGTGGCGCGCTACCGCGACGAGATGGAGAAGATCGTCGACACCCTGCGCGTGGAAAAGAACCGCGAGAAGGACGACGCCATCGCCACGCTGAACGGCAAGCTGGCCAGCGCGGCCGGCACCATCGGGCTGGTCAGCGGCGCGGCGGTGGTGCTGCTGACGCTGATTGGCTGGCTGCTGCACCGCCAGATCGCCCGCCCGCTCACGCGCATGCAGGCCACCATGAGCGAGATTGCCACCAGCCAGGACTTCACGCGCCGCATCGAGGTGGGCCGCATGGACGAGATCGGCCACTCGATCGCCGCGTTCAACCAGATGATCGAGCGGATCCAGGAAAACGCCTCGCTGCTGCGCCAGAAGACCACCGACATCCAGGCCATCCTGCAGAACATGCAGCAGGGCATCCTGACCGTGGTCGAAGGCGGCGTGGTGCACCCCGAGTACTCGGCCTACCTGGAGCAGATCTTCGGCACGGGCGACATCGCGGGCCGCCGCTTCATGGACCTGGTGTTCACCGATACCCCGCTGGGCGCCGACGCCCTGGCGCAGGTGGACGCCGCCATCGACGCCTGCCTGGGCCAGGACGGCATCAACTTCGTCTTCAACGAGCACCTGCTGCCCACCGAGATCGAAAAACGCCTGCCCGACGGCACGGCCAAGGTGCTGGACCTGAGTTGGTCGGCAATCACCGACGATGCCGACACGATCATCCGGCTGATGCTCTGCGTGCGCGACGTCACGCAGCTCCGCGAACTGGCCGCCGAGGCCAGCGAGCAGCGCCGCAGCCTGGAGATCATCGGCGAGATCCTGGCCGTCAGCGAAGAGAAATTCCACCAGTTCATGGACACGGCCCACGGCTTCGTGCACGAGAACGAGCACATCATCCGGCAGGCCACCGAGGCCGACAACGCCGCCATTGCCGCGCTGTTCCGCAACATGCACACGATCAAGGGCAACGCGCGCACCTACAAGCTCCAGCACCTGACCGACGTGGTGCACGAGGCCGAACAGCGGCTGGAACTGCTGCGCAACCTGGAGCGCGAGGCCGGCGAGTGGAACCCCGACGCGCTGCTGAGCGACGTGGCGCGCGTGCGCGACACACTGAGCCGCTACGCCACCATCAGCGAGGACAAGCTCGGCCGCAAGGGCCGCAGCCGCGCAACGCCGGCACAGGAGGCCGCACGGCTGGCCGACGCCGAGCTGCAGCGCATCCGCCAGAGCCTGCACCTGCTGGAAACCACGCCCACGGACAGCCTGGCCGAGCTGCTGTCGATGCGGGCGGCCGTGCACCGCATCCTGCGCGTGCTGGACGCCACGAGCCTGGCCGAAGTGGTGGCGCCCGTGGTCGACGCCCTGCCCTCGCTGGCGGCCGAACTGGGCAAGGCCGCGCCCGAGGTCAGCATCCAGGACAACGGCTACCGGCTGCGCGCCGAGGTCACCGGCATGCTGGAAAACGTGCTGACGCACCTGCTGCGCAACGCCATCGACCATGGCATCGAACCGGCCCCGGCGCGGCTGGCGGCCGGCAAGCCGGCGGCGGGCCGCATCGTCATCGAGGCCGGCGTGGACCAGCAGGCGCTGCAGATCACCGTGGCCGACGATGGCCGCGGGCTGGCACTCGACAAGATCCGCGCCACGGCCGTGGCGCGCGGCTGGATTGCCCCGGACGCCACGCCCGGCGACGACGCGCTCGCGCAGCTCATCTTCCGCCCGGGCTTCTCGACAGCGGATACGGTCACGACGATCTCGGGCCGCGGCGTCGGCATGGACGCCGTGCGCGAGTTCCTGGCCCGCTCGGGCGGCAGCATCGCGCTGCGCTTCACGGACGCCCACGCCGGCGCGCCGTTCCGGCAGTTCCAGACCGTGGTCAGCCTGCCGGAACGCTTTGCCGTCGACAGCGTCGCCGTGCTGGCCGAGACGCCGGCGCCCATGCCGCTGTAGCCCGGCCGCGCTGGCCGGCATCAGCATTCAGGATCAGGACGAGGAACACGCAGCATGGGTGAGTATTTGATAGGGGCGCTGCTGGGCGCGGCAATCGTGGCGGTGCCGGCGTGGCTGGTGTGGCGGCGCGGTGCGCGGACGGCGGCGCTGGCGCAGGCCGGGCGCGAGGCGGCGCTGGCACGGCTGCAACAGGATCACGCGGACCTGGGCGCCCGCCTGGACGCCGCCGAGCAGGCGCGGCAGGCCCTGCAGGACGAGATCGATCGCCTGCAGGCCCAGGCCGCCGGCCACGCGGCAACGCTGGCGCAACGCGACGCCGACCTGGCCACCAGCCGCCAGCGCCAGGCCGACGCGCAGCGGCAGGCGCGCCGCATCGCCGAGGAAACCACGCGGCTGCGCGGGCTGGCGACGACGTTCGAACGCTGGCACGCGCACATGATCGCGCTGATGGCCAGCAACCGGGCCATGCACGCGCAGAACCTGGAGCTGTCGGCCATCGTCCGGCACGTGGTCATCGTGTCGCTGAACGCGTCGATCGAGGCGGCCCGCGCGGGCGCGGCCGGGCGCGGCTTTGGCGTGGTGGCCAGCGAGGTCCGCGCGCTGGCGGCGCGCTCCGAGGCGCTGTCGAAGAGCTATGGCGACAGCCTGCACCAGAGCGACCTGACCACCACGGCCACGTTCCAGGACATCCAGGCCGGCGGCAAGATGGTGACCGCCGCGCTGGCCAGCGTGGCACTGCTGGCCGATCAGTTCGAGGCGGCCTGCCCGTGAGCGCGGACCTGATCAGCGCCCAGGCGCGGCACAGCCTGGCGCACGTGCTGCACCGCGCGGTACGGTCCCGGCTGGTGCTCGACGCCGGCGACCCGTGCACGATCACCGACGCGCCCCCGGCAACCGGCGACGCGGCCGGCAGCGTGGTGGTGCTCACGATCGCGTCGATGGGCTTCCGCTACATGCTGTTCCTGCGCTTTGGCGACGACCCGGCCACCGCCGGCTACTACGCGGCCACCGGCGACCTGCGCGACGCGCTGCTGGAACGCGGCAACCTCTGCTGCGGCGCGATCAACCAGGACCTCGGCCGGCATTTCCCGGACCTGGGCATGTCCACGCCCTACGTGCTGGACGCCGCCTGCCTGCGGCACGTGGACAGCCTGCACCCCGACCACCGCGCCGACTTCGACGTCGTGATCGGCCCGGCCGTCCACGTGGCCGTGACGATGTGCCTGTTCACGCGCGTGCCGGTCGACTTCCACGTGGCGCCCGACGCCGAGGAAGCGACCACCGACGGCGAACTGGAACTGTTCTGACCCCCTTTGGAGAAACGATCTTGGCAAGGATTCTGGTAGTGGACGATTCAAGCGCCGTGCGCGACGAGGTAGCCGGCTTCCTGCGCGGCAACGGGCTGGACGTGCAGACCGCCGTCGACGGCAAGGACGGCCTGTCCCGGCTCAAGGCCGACCCCGGCATCCGGCTCGTCATCAGCGACGTCAACATGCCCAACATGGACGGCCTGACCATGGTCGAGAAAATCCGCAGCGAACTGGCCAACCCGACGGTGAACGTGGTGATGCTGACCACCGAGAGCAGCCAGGCCATGAAGGACCGCGGCAAGGCCGCCGGCGTCAAGGGCTGGATCGTCAAGCCGTTCAAGGGCACGGCCGTGCTGGAGGGGTTGCGGAAGCTGGCGGGATGATGGGTTGGATGGTGTCGAGGGATGGTTGGCAGGTTGAAGCGCTTGCCCTCTCCCCCGGCCCCTCTCCCGCAGGCGGGAGAGGGGAGCAACCCCCCGGCATTACCCGCGCCGTAGCCCATGGTTTTCTCCCCTCTCCCGCGCGCGGGAGAGGGGCCGGGGGAGAGGGCCAGCCGCACAAAACCCACCGCCCCAGCAACCACCCCCATAAACCAACAGCTAATTGCCCACCCCCGCATTGCCCACTACCATAGCCACTCGTCAAACGGCTATCCGCCCCATCCATCGCCCAAAAAAGCGCCGAAAACATCACCCCTCTCACCCAGGACCCAAACAATGACAAAGGCAGACAAGAAGAAGTACCTCAAGGCATTGAACCGCCAGCTTGCGCGGGAAGCGGGCAAGGATTTCGGGGCGAGCTTCGTGTTCTACCCGGTCGGCGCCAAGCCGAAGGACGCCACCGGCGTGACCGCCAGCCCGGCTGCCGATGCGCGGGCGCTGGGTGTGATGGAAGCCGTGCAGGCGCGCGTGTTTGCAGACTTCGGCGGCGCCGCCTGATCCCGATGGCGATGCTGCCCCGCCACAGCGATCCTGACTTCTACGCGCTGCTGGCCGACAGCCACGCGCGCATCCTCGGCAAGCCGCTGGTGCCCCAGCAGATGTCACCGGCCGACGCGATGCGCTGGCTCTACGAAGACGCCCCGTTTGCCGTGCTGGCCCACAACACCGCCGCCGATCCGGTCTTCGTCTACGGCAACAAGGCCGCTCAGCGGCGCTTTGGCTATGACTGGGACGAGATTACCCGCCTGCCGTCGCGGCTGTCGGCCGAGGCGCCGAACCGCGAGGAGCGCCAGCGCTTTCTGGAGCGTGTGCAGCGGCAGGGCTACGAGTCCGGCTACAAGGGCGTGCGGATCACCAAGGCTGGCCGGCGTTTCATGATCGAGGAAGCCACGCTGTGGCAGATGATCGACGCCGACGGCGTGCTGCACGGCCAGGCGGTGGTCATCCCCCGCACGCGCGACCTCTGACCGGCCCGCGCGTGGGGCCCGGCGCTCAGGCCACGTCGAAGAAGTGGGTGCCGTCGCGCTCCAGCTGCGCGATGAGGCCGAATTCCCAGTCCAGGTACGCCTGCATGGCGGCCGCCGCATTGTCGGTGCCCTCGTACGGCCGGCGATAGCGGTCCGTGCGCGGCACGGCCAGCCGCGTCTCGCCGGCTTCCACCGGCAACCCGGCCGCGGCCCACGCCGCGGTGCCGCCTTCCAGCACGAAGACCTCGGCATCGGTCAGCCCGCGCAGGTCCGCCGCCGCAAAACGCGCCAGCAGGCTCGATCCGCAGGTCAGCACCAGCCGGCGGGCCGGCGGGATGACCGCCAGCGCCTGCTTCAGCTGGGCGCGGATGGCAAACCACGCGCCCGGGATGTGCCGCTTGACGTAGTTGGCGCTGGTCGTCACGTCGATCACGGCCGCATCGCCGGCGTCGAGCCAGCCGGCCAGCGTGGCCGGTGCCACGGTGGCCACCTCGGGCGGCGCCGGATGCTGCGGCGCCGGCGTGCCGCGTTCGGCGCGGTCGGCCGCCGTCGCGCCGTCCACCACGTAGACCTCCCACCCCATCTGCGCGAGCCACGATCCGGTCATGTTGGCCCGCACGCCATCGTCGTCGGCCAGCACGATCCGCGCGCCGCGCACCGGCGCCTGGTGATCGGTTTCCTGCACCAGCTGGCCGCCCGGCGCGCTGGCAAAGCCGGGCAGATGGCCGTCGGCGTATTCCTCGGGCGTGCGCACGTCGAAGCGGTAGACCGTTCGGGCCGGCGCCGTCAGCGACGCCAGCCCATCCAGCGCGATGCGCCGCACGCCGGCGCGCTCGGCAATCGCCCGCGCGCCCTCGCGCGCCTGCGCCAGATTGGCCGCCTCCACCTGGGCCGGCGCGCGGCGGCTGGCGCCGTGGGCGAGCTTCTGGCCGGCCAGCGTCCAGCCGATCGTGCCGTTGCGCAGCGCGGCCACCGGGTTCGGAATGCCGGCGTTGACCAGCGACTGCGTGCCGATGATGCTGCGCGTGCGCCCCGCGCAGTTGACGATGACCTGCGTGCGCGGGTCCGGCGCGAGCTCGCGGATGCGCAGCACCAGTTCCGCGCCCGGCAGGCTGGTCGACGTCGGGATGTTCATGGTCTGGTATTCGTCGAAGCGGCGCGCATCGACGATCACCACGTCGGCCTGGCTGTCGATCAGCGCCTGCACCTCGGGCGCGCTCAGCGACGGCGTGTGCCGCCGCGCCTCCACCAGTTCGCCGAACGACTTGCTCGGCACGTTGACGTCGCGGAACACCTCGCCGCCGGCCGCGATCCAGGCATCGAGCCCGCCATCGAGCAGCGACACGTCGGTGTAGCCCAGCGCACGCAGCCGCGCCGCCGCGCGCGGGGCCAGGTCCTCGCCATCGTGGGTGCCGTAGACGACGATGCGCGTGTCGCGGCGCGGGATGCGCGTCCAGGCATCGAGCTCGATCCGCGACAGCGGAAAGTTGGCCGCCCAGAGCGGGTGCTGCTGCGCGAACGGGTCTTCCTCGCGCACGTCGATCAGCGCGATCTCGGCGCGGTCGAGCAGCGCCTGGCGCACGGCCAGGCTGGGGGTGACGGGGAATGGCGGGTGGTGATCGGTCATGAGGGTCAGGCGTCCTTGGAGCGGTCCCAGGGATTGGGCAGGGTGGCGTTGGAATAGCCGGAAATGAAGGTCTTGGTGCCGCCGGCATCGGGGTAGACGTGGCGCCGCACCGCGCCGATGTTGGCGCCGTAGACGTGAATGCTGATCGACACGCGGTCGTCGAACGCGTTGTGCACGCGGTGGATGTCGCCCACCGTCGGCGACACCGCCTCCACCTGCCCCGGCGCCAGCCGCACCGCCTCGCCGTGCGGGCGCGGCACGCCGTCGGCGTCCACCGCATACGGCTGCGCGTACTCGGCGCCGCGCAGCATGCCGATCAGGCCCCACACCGTGTGGTCGTGGATCGGCGTGCGCTGGCCCGGCCCCCAGACAAAGCTGACGATCGAGAACCGCTCGGCCGAATCGCAGTGCAGCAGCATCTGCTGGTAGAACTCGGGATGGGGCTGCGCGTAGGCGTCGGGCAGCCAGTCGTCGCGCGCCACCAGCTTCGCCAGCAGCTTGCCGCCGGCGTCGAGGATGCGCGGCTCGTCCGGGTGCGTGTCGAGCAGCGCGGAAAATGCCGTGATGAAGTCGCGTAGCGGCGCCAGCCGTTGCGCGGCAGGAAGCGTCTCAGCCATGGGCGTGTCTCCGGAAAAGGACGTTCACCGTCTGCGGTTGCGGCGAATCGACCCCAACCATAGCACGATGGCGGACGCGCGGCGCGGGCTCAGCGGCCCAGCGCGGCGCGGCCGGCGGCGGTCAGGATGGCGTCGTTCTGCGGCGTGTGGATGCGGCTGCAAAGCACGTCGCGATAGTGGCGTTCCAGCGGGTTGTGCCGGCTCAGGCCGTGGTTGCCCGATAGCTGCAGCGCCAGTTCCACCGCGCGGATCGCGTTGGACGTGACCGTGTACTTGACCAGCCCGCTGTCGGCCGGCGACGGCGGCGTGCCCGCGTCGGCCTGCGCCGCCAGGTCGTCCAGCAACACGCGGTTGGTGCGCAGCAGCGCGGCCATCTCGCCCACCGCTTCCTGCACGCGCGCCAGCGTGGCCAGCGGCTGGCCCAGCCCGCTCGGAACACGCTCGCTGACGAACTGGCGCACCCAGTCCACGCCGGCGCGCGCCACGGCGTCGTACAGGCTGCCCAGCAGCGTCACCATCCACGCCTGCTGGTCCGCGCTGGCATCGAAATCGGCCTGGCTGCCCGACGTGGGCGCCCAGGCCGCGGGCGGCCGGATATCGACCGCGTTTTCCAGCGGGATCCAGACGTCCTCGAACACCACCTCGTGGCTGCCCGACGCGCGCAGCCCCATGTGGTGCCAGCTTTCGATCACGCGGATGCCGGGCGTGTCGGCAGCCGGCTTCGGCACGAGGAATAAGCCGACGCGCGGCTCCGGCTCGTGCGTGCGGGCCCAGACGGCCAGCCATTGCAGCGCCGGGATGCCGGTGGTGTAGAGCTTGTGGCCGCTGAGCCGCCAGCGGTCGCCCACGCGCATCGCCACCGTGGCCGGCAGCCCGCCGCGCGACGGCGAGCCCAGTTCCGGCTCCACGCGCAGCGAATTGATCAGCGCGCCCGACGCCACCGCGCTGCGGAACACCTGCTCGCGCACGGCGTCTGGCCAGCGCGAATCAGCCCGGCCGATGGCGCGATGCTGCAGGTAGGTCATCGTCAGCACCAGCGCCGTGGCGGCATCGCCGCCGGCCACCGCCGCAATCACGCGCCGCGCCTCGGCCAGCCCGGCCCCGCCGCCACCGTGCGCGGCCGGCACCACGTGCGACACCAGTCCGCTGGCGTGCAACTGGGCGAAGTGCTCGTGCGGAAAGGCGCCGGTCTCGTCGTGATGGGCGGCGCGGGCGGCAAAGCGCGCGGACAGGTCGGCCAGCACGTCGTCCAGGCGGGCGGCGGGAGTGGGCAGGCGATGCAGCGATGACGCGGACATGAAGGGTCTTCCTGATGGGGGATGGCAACGTGGCCGACAAGCGTACCCCCGGCGCCCGGCCCCGCGTAACGACCCATATCGCATATCGACCCGCGTCCGGCGCGCATATGGAGCGGCGTTTTTATTCGTTTGGCGCGCACCGGGCCGGGCGTACGGTTCTCGTCCGTACCCCACGCCAACCAGGAGCGTCGCGCATGAGCGTCAATTTCATCGGCATGATCCAGAGCCAGAAGCAGTCCGAGATCCATCCGCCCGCCGGCCCCGTGGTCGACCGCGACTACGTGCGCGCCTTTGCCCAGGCCCACGAGCAGGCCGGCTTCGACCGCATCCTGGTGCCGCACCATTCCACCGGGCCGTCGGCCACGCTGACCATCGCCTACGCGGCGGCCGTGACCGAGCGCATCCACTTCATGCTGGCGCACCGGCCCGGCTTCACGTCGCCGACGCTGGCCGCGCGGCAGATCGCCACGCTCGACCAGTTCAGCGGCGGGCGGCTGGGCGTGCACTTCATCTCGGGTGGCTCCGACGACGAGCAGAAGCGCGACGGCGACTACCTGGACCACGACCAGCGCTACGCGCGCACCGACGAGTACCTGGACATCCTGCGCCGCATCTGGACGGCCCCGCAGCCGTTCGACCACGCCGGCACGTTCTACCGTTTCGAGCGCGGTTTCTCGGAGGTCAAGCCGGCCCAGCAGCCGCACGTGCCGATCTACTTCGGCGGCGCCTCTGACGCGGCCATCGCGGTGGCCGGCAAGCATGCCGACGTCTACGCGCTGTGGGGCGAATCGCTGGACCAGGTGCGCGAGCTCACCACGCGCGTGCGCGCCGAAGCGGCCCGGCACGGGCGCACGGTCAACTTCTCGGTGTCGTTCCGGCCCGTGCTGGCCGATACCGAGGCCAGGGCATGGCAGCGCGCCGACGACATCCTGGCCCGCACCCGCGCGCTGCGCGTGCAGGCCGGCTACAGCCGGGGCGGCCCGCAGCAGAGCGAAGGCGCGCGCCGGCTGCTGGCGGCGGCCGAGCAAGGCGACCGCGTCGACCAGCGGCTGTGGACGGACCTGCAGGCCGTTCTTCTCGAAGAAGCCCCGTTCCTGCGCCACGACCACCGGCGTCAGGCAGAACGAGTTCGACCAGTTGCTGGAATCGATTGCCACGGGCAAGGCCGACGCCGCCGTGGGCATGATCCACCGCTGGCTCAAGCCGCTGGAAGCAGGCTTCGACGTCAAGATCATCGGCAGCTCCCACGGCGGCTGCGTGCGGCTGGTGGGCTCGAAGGCGGCCGGCGTGACGACGCTGCAGTCGCTCAAGGGCAAGACCGTCGGCGTAAGCGACCTGGCCGCGCCGGGCAAGCACTTCTTCACGATCCTGCTGGCCAAGCACGGCATCGACCCCGACCGCGACATCACGTGGCGCCAGTACCCGGCCGACCTGCTGGGCGTGGCCGTGGACAAGGGCGAGATCCAGGCCATCGCCGACGGCGACCCCAACCTCTACCTGCTGGAAAAACGCACCAACGGCGCCTACGTGGAACTGGCGACCAACCTGACCGGCGAGTACGCGCGCAAGGTCTGCTGCGTGGTGGGCGCGCGCGGCGAACTGGTGCGCAACGACCGCCCGGCCGCCGCCGCGCTGGCGCGGTCGATCGTCCAGGCCACCGACTACGTCAACGAGAACCCGAACGAGGCGGCCAAGGTCTTCGCCAAGTATTCGCCGAAGATCAGCCCGGACGACCTGCGCAAGCTCTACGCCACGCTGACCTACACGCACCACCCGACCGGCGTGGACCTGCAGGAGGAAATCGCGTTCTACGCGGGCGATTTCCAGCGCATCGGCGTGCTCAAGAAATCCACCGACACGAAGAAGCTGGCGCAGCACGTCTACGCCAACGTGCTGGGCTGACACCGGAGACCGAACATGGCAACGTCGTCGCAAACGCTCGACGCCCCGCTGCTGCACGGCGGGGCCACGCGCCCGGCCGCCAGGGTCTGGCCGGCCGGCATCGTCGCCGCGCTGGCCTGGGGCGCCTTTGGCCTGGTCACGCTGCGCTGGCCCAACAAGGTGGCCGGCTTCAGCGACTGGGCCTATACCGAGGAACTGGGCATCGCGGTGCTGGTGGCCGCCGCCGGGCTGCTGGCCGTGGCGCTGGCCGGCGGCTACCTGCGCCCGCTGCGGCGCGCAGACCCGGCGCTGCGCCAGGCCGGCCCGTGGCTGGTGGCGCTGCCGCTGGGGCTGGCCGCCTGGGAAATCCTGACCGCCAAGACCGCAACGCTGCCCACCCCGTTCTTTGCGCCGCCGCAGGCGCTGATCGAGGTCTACGTCGACGACTGGCGGCGGCTGGGCGACAGCGTGCTGAACACGGTGAAGCTGCTGGGCTTTGGCGTGGCCTACGGCGGCGTGGCCGGCTTTCTGATCGGGGTGTCGATCGGCTGGTCGCGGCGCATCGGCTACTGGGTGCATCCGGTGCTGCGGGTGCTGGGGCCGCTGCCGTCGACGGCGCTGCTGCCGCTGACGTTCTACTTCTTCCCGTCCAGCTACGCGGCGGCGGTGTTCCTGATCGCGCTGGCCACGGCCTTTCCGGTGGCCGTGCTGACGTGGTCCGGCGTGGCCGGCGTCAATAAGAGCTACTACGACGTGGCGCGCACGATGGGCGCCTCCGAATGGTTCCTGGTGCTGCGCGTGGCCATTCCGGCCGCGCTGCCGCAGGTGTTCGTCGGCCTGTTCATGGGGCTGGGCGCATCGTTCTCGGTGCTGGTCACGGCCGAGATGATGGGCGTGAAATCCGGGCTCGGCTGGTACCTGACCTGGGCCCAGGGCTGGGCGTCGTACGTCAACATGTATGCGGCGCTGATCGTGATGGCGCTGCTGTTCTCGGGCGTCATCACGCTGCTGTTCGCGGTGCGCGACCGCGCGCTGTCCTGGCAGAAAGGAACCGTCAAATGGTAGCCGGCACTGTGCAACCCACCGCCGACCGCGCCGCGCGCGGCGCCCGCATCGACATCCGCGCCGTCAGCCACGCGTTTGGCGACGGCGACCAGGCGCTGCCCGTGCTCGACGGCGTGAACCTGGCCGTGGCGCCGGGCGAATTCGTCGCGCTGCTGGGGCCCAGCGGCTGCGGCAAGTCCACGCTGCTGCGGCTGGTGGCCGGGCTCGATCAGCCGTCGCAGGGCCAGATCCTGCAGGACGACGCGCCGATCGACCGGCCCGACCCGTCGCGCATCGTCGTGTTCCAGGACCCGACGCTGTACCCGTGGCGCCGCGTGCGCGACAACGTGGCGCTGGGCCTGCAGGCGCGCGGCCTGCTGCGCCGCGAGGGCCATCGCGTGGATGCGGCGTTGAAGCGCGTGGGGCTGGAGGCGTTTGCGCGGGCGTTTCCGCACCAGTTGTCGGGCGGCATGGCCCAGCGCGTGGCCCTGGCGCGCGCGCTGGTCAACGATCCGCGCCTGCTGGTGCTGGACGAACCGCTGGGCAAGCTCGATTCGCTGACCCGGCTGGCGATGCAGGGCGACCTCGTGGAACTCTGGCAGCGCGCCGGCTTCTCGGCGCTGCTGGTCACGCACGATGTGGAGGAGGCGCTGTTCCTGGCCCAGCGCGTGATCGTCTTCAGCCAGCGGCCCGCGCGCATCACCGCCGAGATCCGCGTCGACCTGCCCTACCCGCGCCATCGCGGCGACACGCGGCTGGCCGAACTGCGCCACGAGGCGCTGCGCCACCTGGGTCTCGATGCAAGCTGGTAAGCCATGACCGCCCCGCCCCCGCAGGCGTGGCTCAACGCGCTGCTGGAGGCGGTGCAGGCGGCCCAGCTTGGCCTGCTGCGCCTGTGGCACGCGCTGGGCTGGACCGGCGACCGGCACGGCCAGCCCGCGTGGCCGTGGACGCACCGCATCGCCGGCGAGACGCTGCTGATCGACCTGGGCCTGGCGCGGCAACTGGCGCTGACGCTGGTGGCCGTGGCCGTGGCGCTGGCCTGCCTGGCCGTGGCGCTGGGCTGGCGGCGGCGCCGCGCCGTCTGGCTTGGGCTGGGCGCGCTGGCGCTGGTGGCCGCGCCCTGGCCATCGCCGGCGCTGCTGCTCACGCCGGCCGCGCCGACGAGCTTCCATCGCCATCCCGCACCGTTCACCGTCGACGCCATCGCCGAGGGCGGGCGCGTCTACGCCCGCCACTGCGCGGCCTGCCACGGCGCCGATGGCCGGGGCGAAGGTCCGCTGGCCGCCACGCTGACGCGCTGGCCGCCCACGTTCGCCAGCCCGCTGCTGGGCCGGCGCGCCGAGGGCGAACTGTTCTGGCATATCGCCGCAGGGATGCGCGACGGCGCCGGGCGCGCGACGATGCCCGGGTTCGGGCGGCAAATCGACGACGCGCAGACCTGGGCCGTGATCGACTACATGAAGGCGCTGGCCGCCGGCACCGGTGCCGCCGCGCAGGGTAGCTGGCCGATCCCGCTGCGGCTGCCCGAGGTGGCGGTGCGGTGTCCGCAGGCGCCCGTGCGGACGCTGGCCGACTGGCGCGGCCGCCAGCGCGTGCGCGTGGTGGCATTCGACGGCCAGCCGGGCGCCTGGCCGGTCGACGATCCGCGCTTCCTGACGCTGCTGGTCACGCGCGACGGCCAGCCGCTGCCGAACCCGCCGGCGTTCCGCGCCGGTTGCGTGGCGGCCTCGGCCGATGCGTGGCCCGTGTTCGCGCGGCTGGCCGGCATCGATCCGGCACGGCTGGCGGGCACGGTCTGGCTGGCCGACCGCGATGGCTGGCTGCGCGCGCAGGCCGGGCCGGGCGGCAATGGCTGGAGCGAGGCAAGCCTGCTCTGCACGTCGGGGCAGGCGGCACGGGCGACACAGGTGGCAAGGACGGGCGCCGCGCCGGCCGACGGGCTGACCGCGCTGCTGCTGCGGATGGACGCGGAACCGGTGCGCTTTGTGCAGGGCGGTTTTGTCCACTGATTCCCGCCCCCGGCGGCCGCGTCTCGTTTGTCCGGCATCAAACCGGCCGCCAGAAGAGAAATTTCAGCACCGATTTGCAGAATCGTCCTAACGACGTGGGCCGGTGCGGCGCGTAGCGTGTGTGGGTTGCCCACTGCCACGCACCCGCACCGATGTCGCTGGAACTGTCTACCACCCGCCCGACCACCGGAAATCCGTCCGACGCCAGCAGCCTGCGGACCTGGACCGGCCGCTACGCCGCCTCGCCGGGCCTGTTCGAGATCCGGCCCCGCTATCTGCCGCGCGACGCGCGCCCGGTGTTCGACGAGGACATGGACTGCATCATCGGCTACGCGCGCCGCTTCGGGCTGCGCAGCCACCTGTACGACCTCAATGGCGAGATGTTCTACGTCCGGGAGGACCTGTCGCCGCTGCCGCCGCCGCAGAAGCGCGACCCGCTGGTGGTGGTGGGCGGCCTGTGGAGCGACAACGTGCGCGGCGTCACGCCGCTGGGGCTGACCGGCACCGGCGCCACGCTGCCGCCGCCGGTGCTGGCGCAGCTCCGCAACCGCTTTGCGGGGCTGGCCCAGTCGTCACTGCTGTATGCGGAAGCGGCGCTGGCGCGCATGAACGCGCCGCAGCTGTTCGTGCCGGTGCACATCCTGCGGCTGGCGATGCGCCATGGCGAACCGACCGGCGCGCCGCCGGGCGTGCGGCGCGGGGCGCGCTACCTGGCGCGCATGCTGATCCGGCGCCAGGCGTTCATGCTCGACCTCGTCACCGCCAACGGCAATTCGACGGTGGTCGACTTCGAGTACTGGCGTTACGCCGACGGGGTGCCGGCCGCCTGAAGCGGCTGGGTCTCGGGAACGGCAAACCGGTGCGTGACATGATCGATCGCCTGCAGCACCTCGGCCACGGTCGGCTGCACGCCGTCGTCGCCGACCGACACCGACTGGCCGGGCTTGTCCACGCCAAAGTGATGGCGGCGCGTGGCCGTGAACAGCATGACGGTGGGCTTGCCGAGCGCGTCGGCCAGATGGACGAAGCCGGTATCCATGCCGACGACCAGCGACGCGGCGTCCACGCGCTGCGCGACCTCGGTGATCGACATGCGCGGCAGCACTTCCGCGTTGGGCATGGCCGCGGCCAGCGCCTGGGCCTCGTCGTGTTCCTTCTGCGAGCCCCACGGCAGTTGCACACGATAGCCCTGCCGCGCGAGCTGGTGCCCGACCTCGATCCAGTTGGCCTGCGGCCATTTCTTGATATCGAGCGAGGTGGCGTGGAACAGCAGCGCACGCGGCACGCCGTCGGCGTTCAGCGGCGTGGCCGGGGGCGGCACGCGCAGTTCGGCCGATTCATGGGGTTCGATCTCGTAGCCAAGCGCATTGGCCACGACCAGCCGCATCTTCTGGCGGCAGTTGGCGTCGCCATGGGGGCCAAAGATCTCGGTGTAGGCAAAGACCGCCTTTTCCTCGCCCAGGAACTCGGCGGCATAGCCGAGCCGGCGGTTCGTGCGCGCCAGCCGGGCCGCGATGGCGCTCTTGAACACACCGTGGACGTCGATGGCCACGTCGTAGCGCTCGCGCCGCAGGTCGCGCAGCGCGCCGAGGATGCCGCGCAGGTCGCGCCACTTGCGGCCGTTCTTCTTGAACTGACGCAGCGGCGGCGCGATGACGCGGTCGACGCCGACGGCCCAGCGCGGGATGTCGGCGCAGGAGGCGTCCGCGATCCAGTCAATCCTGGCACCGGGATAGGCGCGACGCAGGTCGTACAGCAGGGGCAGCGTGTGGACCATGTCGCCCAGCGACGTGATCTTGATAAGGAGGATGCGCTTCATGCGGGGGCGGCGAGAAAACGGGCGCGCGGCCGGGAACGGCGGCGCAGCGAAGGCGCTAGTATGCCCTAGCCCGGCCGGCGGTCTGGCGGCTTTTATGTAAGGGAGTCCACTGCCGCGCCGCCCGGCGGTGGCTCAGCGGCTTAGCGGATCACGCCGCCCATGCCGACGTGTCGGCCACCACGGTGGCAAAGCGGTCGTTCAGCGCCGCCAGCGTCACGCGGTGCAGTTCGGCGGCGGGCAGCGGCTGGCCGCCCAGCGGGTCCGGCAGGTCGCGCGTGGCGCAGGCGGCGGCCACCAGCGTGACGCGGTAGCCGTGGTCCAATGCCGAGCGCACGGTGGCGCTGATGCACATATGGGTCTGGAAGCCGGCCACGATCAGCTCCTTGCGGCCGGTGGCGGCCAGCCGGGCCGCGAGATCGGTGCCGGCGAAGCTGTTCGGCAGGTGCTTGGCCACCGTCTGCTCGCCGGCGGCCGGCGTCAGGCCCTCGATGATCGCGGCATGGGGGCTGGCGGGGTCGAACGCGCCACCGGCCTTGCCTTCGTGGATCACGTGGATGACCGGCGTGCCGTGGCGGCGCGCCTGGGCCAGCAGCGCCGCGCACTCGGCCACGGCGGCCGGCATGCCGGTCAGCGGCAGCTTGCCGTCGATGTATTCGCGCTGATGGTCCACCAGCACGAGCACGGCGTCGGTCCACGCGGAAGGCAGGCGGCTGGCGCCGGCGGCGTCGAGCAGGGTGAAGGGCTTGGCAGGGGCGGTCATGGCGTCTCCCGGGGGCGGCGGGGGTGTCTGGGTTGGCGTGTGGTGTGCACGCATCGTAGAGCGCGGTAAGCTGTACGCCAATTCGCCACCAAATCACACAAGCTGTGCAAAAAAGCACAATCGCCTGGGATGACCTGCTCACGCTGTCCACGCTGATGCGCGCGGGCAGCTATTCGGCCTGCGCGCGCGAGCTCGATATCACGCACGCCACGGCCATCCGCCGCATTCGCCGGCTCGAAGCCGCGCTGGGCAAGCCGGTTGCCACGCGCACGGATGGCAGCTTCGTGCTGACGGCGGCCGGCCGCAACGCGCTGACCGCCGCCCGCCAGATGGAACAGTCGGCAGACCGGCTGCTGCGCGAGATCGAGGGGGCCGGCACCGGCGTCTCGGGCGTGGTGCGCGTGGCGGCCACGGCGTCGCTGGGCAGCCATTTCCTGACGCCCCGGCTGCCGGCGTTCTACGCGCGCCATCCCGACGTCGAACTGCGGCTGGAGGTGGACAACCGCGTCACCAGCCTGGCGCGGCGCCGCGCCCATATCGCGGTGCGGCTGGCGCGTCCGCAGGAGGATTCGCTGGTCGCGCAGCGCGTGGGCACGATCCATTTCGGGCTCTACGCGCCGGCCGCGATGTCGGCCGCCGAGGCCAACGCGCGCGAGACGCCGCTGTGCGGGCTGCTGGACGAAGGCTTCACGCTGCCCGAGGTGCAATGGCCGCAGGCGCAGGCGCGGCATTTCTCGTTCCAGTCCAACAGCTTCCTGGCCGTGCGCGAAGGCGTGCGCGCCGTGCTGGGCGTGGCGCTGCTGCCGCACTACCTGGGTGCCGGCGAGGCCGGGCTGGCGCTGGTGCGCAACGTGCCCGAGGTGGTGCGCGAGGTCTGGCTGGCCTATCCGGCCGAATTCCGCGGCGCGTCGCGCTTCCGGCCGGTGATCGACTGGCTGGCCGCCACGCTGGCCGACTGCCCCTGACCGGGCGGCGACCGCGTCATGTCGCGCCGCCGCCACGGCGCGTGCGCCAGCGGCCCGCCATGTGGGCTGTCACACGTGCCGGCCGGCCCCCGGCGCCGAAAATCAATGGCGTTTCTGCTACGCTTTGAACCGTCTGCCGAGGAGGCATCGCAGCGGTGCATCCCGAAGATGGGCAGGGTCGTGGCGGTCAAGCCCAGGCAGGCGGAACGGGTCAGCATAAAAAACAAGAAGAGATTCATGCGGCACTCACTGAAGTACCGGATGGCCATCGCGGCGGCGACGGTTGTCACGCTGGTGTTCGCGGTGCGGGTCGGGTTTTCCCAGCTCTACGCGTACACGCGCCTGCAGCAAGTCATCCAGGCCCAGCAGGACACCCTGGTCAAGCTGGTGGCGGACCAGTTGGACGACAAGCTCGAATCGCGCGCGGTGGTGCTGCGCCGCCTGGCGCGCACGCTGGCGCCCGTGCTGGATCGCCCCAGCGCGCAACTGCGCCAGCTGGCCACCGACACGGTGGACATGCCCGAGCACTTCAACGCCACGTTCCTGGCCTGGCCCGATGGCACCCTCGCCTTCAGCACCGCCGTGCCCGACGGGGTCAAGATGACCGTCGGCGATCGCGAATACTTCAAATCCATCGTCAACGGGGCCGACTTTGCCGTCTCCGACCTGCTGCAGGGCAAGCACAGCAGCGCACCCGGCGTGATCCTGGCCGTGCCGCTGCGCGATGCGCAGGGGCGGCTGCGTGGCGTGGTCGGCGGCGTGCTGAACCTGTCGGCCGACAACTTCCTGCGCGAACTGGCGCACCACCGCGTGGGCGTGACCGGCTACTACTGCCTGGTGTCGGCCGGGCCGAATCCGCGCTACGCGATGCACCCCGACGCCAGCAGGGTGCTGGCGGCGGCGCGGCCCGTGGGCGAGGCGTGCGGCGCCGAGGTGCCGGCATCGCGCTGGGAGGCGCTGGCGCCGGAGCAGCCGGTGGTGGCCCGCCACCTGCTGGAATCGAATGGCTGGGAGGTGGTCTCCGTGCTGCCCGCCGCCGAGGCGTACGCGCCGCTGGTGGAGGTGCGCCACCGGGCCATCGTGCTGGGCCTGCTGACGCTGCTGGCCGCGGCCGGGCTGATGTGGATGGCCATCCGCCACCTGCTGGCGCCGCTGGAACACCTGCACCGCTCGGTGCGCAAGCTCTGCGAGCAGCCCAACGCCGTGGCCGAGCTGCCGGTGCGCCGCGACGACGAGATCGGCGAGCTGGCCGGCGCGTTTGCCGACGTGATGACCCAGCTTACCGAGCGCGAGGCGGCACTCAAGGCCGCCACGGACAGCGCCGCCGCCAGCGAGAAGCGGCTGGCGGCCATCGCCAACCACGTGCCGGACCTGGTGGCCTTTGTCGATGCCGACGAGCGCTTTGTCTTCGTCAACCGCGCCTATGCGCGCCATTTCGGGCTGCCGACGGCGCAGATCGCCGGGCTGACGCTGCGCGAGCTGTGGGGCACGCCCGACTACATGGCCAACAAGCCGTACCTGGAACGGGCCTGGCTGGGCGAATCGGTGACCTGCACGCGCGAGACGGCCGAGGGCGTGGCCTGGGAGATGACGTTCCAGCCCGCGTGGAACGACGCGATGGACGCGCTGACGGGCCTGCACATGTTCGCGCGCGACATCACCGGCGAGCGCCAGAAGCTGCGCAGCCTGGAGGCGCAGACGCTGTCCGACCACCTGACCGGCCTGCTCAACCGCAAGGGCTTCGACCGCCGGCTGCAGGAAACCATTGCCCGCGCCGACGCCGACGGCCATCGCACCGCGCTGCTGCTGGTGGACCTGGACGATTTCAAGGCCGTGAACGACACCCACGGCCACCCGGTGGGCGACCAGTTGCTGGTCGCGTTTGCCGAACGGCTGCGCGGCTGCGTGCGCGGCGGCGACGCCGTGGCGCGGATTGGCGGCGACGAGTTCGCCATCGTGCTGGAGGACGTGGGCAACCCCAACACGGTCGAGCGCATCGCCCACACAGTGGTCCACGCGGCCATGCGGCCGTTCGAGATCGACGGGCACCGGCTGGTGGCCACCGCCAGCGTGGGCAGCGCGCTGCACCGGCCCGACCAGGGCACGTCGGTCAGCGAGCTGTTCATGCGCGCCGACATGGCGCTCTACGACGCCAAGCGGCACGGCAAGGCGTGCCATGCGTCGACGCCGGCCACCCGCCCGCTCGACAGCCCGGCCCGGGCCTGAACCCCGCGCGCCGGCGCCAGACGTAAAAAAAGCGGCGGCGCATGACGCGCCACCGCTTCCCACTGCAGGCCGAACACCCCGTCCGGCGAAGGACTGGCGGGGTCAGCGCACCCGCCCTTCCTTCCACGCCTGCAGCAGTTTGTCGTAGGCGATGGTCTCGCCCTTCGGCTTCTCGTTGTCGAGCTTCTTCCACGGCGCATGGTCCGCCGACAGCCACTTCGACGGGTCGCTCTTCGGGTTGAGCTTCGGCGCGCACTGCGCCATGCCGGCGCGCTGCAGGCGGGCCATGACCTGGTCCATTTCCTCGGCCAGGTTGTCCATGGCGGCCTGCGGCGTCTTCTCGCCGGTCACGGCCGTGGCCACGTTCTTCCACCAGAGCTGGGCCAGCTTGGGGTAGTCGGGCACGTTGTTGCCGGTGGGCGTCCAGGCCACGCGGGCCGGGCTGCGGTAGAACTCCACCAGCCCGCCGTACTTGGCCGCGTTCTTGGTCAGGTAGTCGTGGTTGATGTCGCTGTCGCGGATGAACGTCAGGCCGGTCAGCGACTTCTTCAGCGACACCGTCTTGGACGTGACGAACTGCGCGTACAGCCAGGCGCCGGCCAGGCGGTTCGGGTCGGTGTTCTTGAAGAACGTCCACGAGCCCACGTCCTGGTAGCCGTTCTGCATGCCCTGCTTCCAGTACGGGCCGTACGGCGACGGGGCCATGCGCCACTTGGGCGAGCCGTCGGCGTTGACCACCGGCAGGCCCTTCTTGGTCATGTCGGCCGTGAATGCCGTGTACCAGAAGATCTGCTGCGCCACCTGGCCCTGCGCAGGCACCGGGCCGGCTTCGGAGAACGTCATGCCCATGGCCTGCGGCGGGGCGTACTTCTTCATCCAGTCGATGTACTTGGTCAGCGCATAGACGGCCGCCGGGCTGTTGGTGGCGCCGCCGCGCGACACCGACGCGCCCACCGGCGTGCACTTGTCGTCGGCCACGCGGATGCCCCACTCGTCCACCGGCATGCCGTTGGGCAGGCCCTTGTCGGCCGATCCGGCCATCGACAGCCAGGCGTCGGTGAAGCGCCAGCCCAGCGACGGGTCCTTCTTGCCGTAGTCCATGTGGCCGTAGACCTTCTTGCCGTCCAGTTCCTTCACGTCGTTGGTGAAGAAGTTGGCGATGTCCTCGTAGGCCGACCAGTTGGTCGGCACGCCCAGGTCATAGCCGTACTTGGCCTTGAACTTGTCCTGCAGGTCCTTGCGCGCGAACCAGTCGGCGCGGAACCAGTACAGGTTGGCGAACTGCTGGTCGGGCAACTGGTACAGCTTGCCGTCCGGCGCGGTCGTGAACTTGGTGCCGATGAAGTCCTTGACGTCGATGCCGGGGTTGGTGAATTCCTTGCCGGCGCCGTTCATGTAGTCGGTCAGCGGCAGGATGGCGCCGTAGCGGTAGTGCGTGCCGATCAGGTCCGAGTCCGAGATCCAGCCGTCGTAGATCGACTTGCCCGACTGCATCGACGTCTGGAGTTTTTCCACGACGTCGCCTTCCTGGATCAGGTCGTGGTTGACCTTGATGCCGGTGATTTCCTCGAACGCCTTGGCCAGCGTCTTGGATTCGTACTCGTGCGTGGTAATCGTCTCCGACACCACGTTGATCTGCGTCACGCCCTTGGCCTTGAGCTTGGCGGCGGCGTCGATGAACCACTTCAGCTCGGCCTGCTGCTTGTCCTTGGACAACGACGACGGCTGGAATTCGTTGTCGATCCACTTCTTCGCCGCGGCCTCGTCGGCCCACGCGGCATGCCCGCATGTCAGCGCGGCCGCAAAGGCCAGGGCCGACATCCCCAACTTCACGTGCTCTTTCATTCGTGTCTCCTCAGCTACCCTTCCCCGGCTCTGTACCTGGGTTGCGGCCCCGGGGAAGGGACAAAGATCTCGCAGCCCATGAACGCCAAACCCCAAAGACGCGCCCCGGCTCAGCCGTGGCGCATGATCACCAGCAGCACCACGGCGGACACCGCCGCGCTGATCCACACCGACGGCTCGGCCTGCAACTGGAACCAACCCTGCATCTTCTCGCCCAGGCCCACCCAGGCCAGGTTGATCCAGGCCGCGCACATCAGGCCGATAAACAGGCGGTCGCCGCGCGTGGTGGCGATCGGCAGGAAGCCCTTGCGCTCCACCGTGGGCGCGCGTACCTCCCAGATCGTCATGCCCACCAGCATCAGCACCACCAGCGAGAAGAAGACGGCCACCGGGGTGGTCCATACCATCCAGCTCAGCATCGTAGTTTCCTTAAACGCGGCCCATCGCAAAGCCCTTCGCGATGTAGTGCCGCACGAACCAGATCACGATGGCGCCCGGCACGATGGTCAGCACGCCGGCCGCGGCCAGCACGCCCCAGTCCATGCCCGAGGCCGACACGGTGCGCGTCATCGTCGCCACGATCGGCTTGGCGTTGACCGATGTCAGCGTGCGCGCCAGCAGCAGTTCCACCCAACTGAACATGAAGCAGAAGAACGCCGCCACGCCCACGCCGGCCTTGATCAGCGGCAGGAAGATCGTCAGGAAGAAGCGCGGGAACGAGTAGCCGTCCACATAGGCGGTCTCGTCGATCTCGCGCGGCACGCCGGACATGAAACCTTCCAGGATCCAGACCGCCAGCGGCACGTTGAACACCAGGTGCGCCAGCGCCACGCCGAGGTGGGTGTCCATGAGCCCCATCGTCGTATAAAGCTGAAAAAACGGCAGCAGGAACACGGCCGGCGGCGTCATCCGGTTGGTCAGCAGCCAGAAGAACACGTGCTTGTCGCCAATGAACTGGTAGCGCGAGAACGCGTAGGCGGCCGGCAGCGCCACCCCGATCGAGATGACCGTGTTCAGCAGCACGTAGATCAGCGAGTTGATGTAGCCCGCGTACCACGACGCATCGGTGAAGATCGTCACGTAGTGCTCCAGCGTGAACGACGCCGGCCAGAGCGACAGCGACGAGACGATCTCCTCGTTGGTCTTGAACGACATGTTCACCATCCAGTAGATCGGCACGATGGCGAACAGCAGGTACAGGGTCAGGAACACCGGCCGCCACCAGCCGGGGCGCTGGCCGGGAAGGGTGCGCTCAGCCATGGGGCATCTCCTCGGTGCCGGACGTGCCGGCGCGCTGCATCCAGTTATAGAGCACGAAGCAGGTCAGCAGGATGATCAGGAAGTACACGATCGAGAACGAGGCGGCCGGCCCCAGGTCGAACTGGCCCACTGCCTTCTGCGTCAGATACTGCGACAGGAACGTGGTGGCGTTGCCCGGCCCGCCGCCGGTCAGCACGAATGGCTCGGTGTAGATCATGAAGCTGTCCATGAAGCGCAGCAGCACGGCAATCATCAGCACGCCGCGCAGCTTGGGGAGCTGGATGAAGCGGAACACGGCGAAGCGCGACGCCCCGTCGATCTGGGCGGCCTGGTAGTAGGCGTCCGGAATCGCGCGCAGCCCGGCGTAGCAGAGCAGCGCCACCAGCGGCGTCCAGTGCCAGACGTCCATCACCAGCACCGTGACCCAGGCATCCACCGCGCTGCCGGTGTAGTTGTAGTCGAAGCCCATGCCGTCCAGCGCGGCGCCCAGCAGGCCGATGTCGGTGCGGCCGAAGATCTGCCAGATCGTGCCCACCACGTTCCACGGAATCAGCAGCGACAGCGCGATGATGACCAGCGCGGCCGACGCCTGCCAGCCCCGCGCCGGCATGGCCAGCGCCAGCAGGATGCCCAGCGGTATCTCCACGCACAGCACCGCCAGCGAGAAGCCGAGCTGGCGCAGCAGCGCGTCGTGCAGCTCGCCGTCGCGCAGCACCGTGGCAAACCACTCGGTGCCCACGAAGACGCGGCGTTCCGGCGAGATGATGTCCTGCACCGAATAGTTGACGATCGTCATCAGCGGCAGGATCGCCGAAAACGCCACGCAGATCACCACCGGCAGGACCAGCAGCCAGGCTTTCTGGTTGACGGGCTTCATGAGACCAGTTCCTCGTTGATATAGAAGCAGGTGTGGCGGTTGAACACGGTCAGCCACGCGGTATCGCCGGGCCGCAGCGCGGCGGCCTCGGTACCCAGCCGGGCGCGCAGCGTGGCGTCCTGGCCATGGTCCACCGTTGCGGTCATCAGCCAGTACGTGCCGATGTCCTGCGCGCGGGCCACGCGCACCGGCATGGCCTGCGGGTCGTCGGCCGGGGCCAGTTGCAGGTATTCGGGCCGCACGCCGATGCGGAAGCTGCCGGCCGCCTGCAGCGCGGCCTGCGTGGCGGGCGGCAGGTCTGGCATGTAGCGCCGCCCCGCCACCTCGATGGCGCCGTCGCGCCACTGGCCGGGCAGGAAGTTCATGCCCGGCGACCCGATGAAATGGCCGACGAACGTGTGCGCCGGCCGCTCGAACAGCGCATCGGCGGCGCCCACCTGCACGGCCTTGCCGCGCGACATCACCACCACCTGGTCGGCAAACGTCAGCGCCTCGGTCTGGTCGTGCGTCACGTAGATCAGCGTGAGCCGGAATTCGTGGTGGATTTCCTTGAGCTTGCGCCGCAACTGCCATTTCAGGTGCGGATCGATCACGGTCAGCGGCTCGTCGAACAGGATGGCCGACACGTCCTGGCGCACCAGCCCCCGCCCCAGCGAGATCTTCTGCTTGGCGTCGGCAGCCAGCCCGCTGGCGCGGCGGTCCAGCCAGCCCGACAGGTCGAGCATCTCGGCCACCCGGCCTACCCGCTCCCTGACCTGCGCGGCTGGCACGCCCCGGTTGCGCAGCGGGAACGCCAGGTTCTCGCCAACGGTCATCGTGTCGTAGATCACCGGAAACTGGAACACCTGGGCGATGTTGCGCGCCTGCGGCGAGGCGTCGGTGACGTCCTGCCCGTCGAAGCGGATGGTGCCCTGCGACGGCCGCAGCAGCCCCGAGATGCAGTTCAGCAGTGTGGTCTTGCCGCAGCCGGACGGCCCCAGCAGGGCATAGGCGCCGCCGTCCTCGAACGTGAAGTTCAGCGGCAGCAGCGCGTAGTCGTCGTCCTTCTGGGGATGGGGCACGTAGGAATGGGCGAGATCGAGGTCGATGCGTGCCATGTCAGGCTCCCGTCTCGTTGAGCGGCGTGCTGGCCGCGTCGGCCAGGGCGCCGGGCCGGCGCGGCGCGTGGATGCGCTGGCCGGCGGCGTCGAACAGGTAGATCTGGCCCGGCTCCACGTGGATGGCCAGCGGCGCGCCGAGCCGCAGGTCGAGCACCCCGGCAAACTGGGCCACGAGGTTGCCGGCGGCCGTGTCGATATGGACGAACGTGTCGGAGCCGGACAGCTCGGCCAGCGCCACCTTGCCCGGCACGGCCACGGCGCCCGGCACCGGCTGCAGCCGCAGCGCCCCGGCGCGGATACCCACCGTGACCGGCCCGCCGGGCGCGGCCACGTCGGGCATCGGGATGCGGATCTGCCCCGGCAGCGTCACGTGGCCGCCATCGAGCACCCCTTCCACCAGGTTCATCGGCGGATCGCTGAACGCGCGCGCCACGCGCAGCGAGGCGGGATAGTGGAAGACTTCGGGTGTCGGGCCGTATTGCAGCAGTTCGCCGGCGTCGAGCACGGCGGTGTGGCCGCCCAGCAGCAGCGCCTCGGCCGGCTCGGTGGTCGCGTAGACCACCGTGGCATCGCCCTGCGCGAACAGGTGGGTCAGTTCCTCGCGCAATTCCTCGCGCAGCTTGTAGTCCAGATTGACCAGCGGCTCGTCCAGCAGCATCAGCGGCGCGTTCTTGGCCAGCGCCCGGGCCAGCGCCACGCGCTGCTGCTGGCCGCCGGACAGCTCGGCCGGGTAGCGCGCCAGCAGGTGCTCGATATGCAGGCGCCCGGCCAGGCTGCGCACGCGCGCGGCAATGTCGTCGCGGCTGTCGCGCCGCAGCCGCAGCGGCGAGGCGATGTTGTCGAAGACGGTCAGCGACGGGTAGTTAATGAACTGCTGGTACACCATCGACACGTTGCGCTCGCGCACCGGCACGCCGGTCACGTCCACGCCATCCACCCGCACACGGCCGGCGGTGGGCTTGTCGAGCCCGGCCATCACGCGCATCAGCGACGTCTTGCCGGCCTGGGTGGCCCCCAGCAGGATGGTGACGGCGCCCGGCACCGGGGCCAGCGACATCGGGTAAAGATAGGCTTGCGATCCCACTTGCTGCGCAATGCCTTCCAGGCTGAGCTGCATCCAGTCTCCAATGTTCCTGTGCTTGCTCAGCCACTTCGAAAACCGCGGCCGAGGCGCACTTTTCCAGTCGTCGGGTGCGTTTTAGCGCAAAAACGAACATAAAACAATACTGCGGCGCGTCATTTGTTTTCGTTTCTGTTTGATCTAGAATGCCCGGCATGACGCTTAATCCCCGCCAGACCGCCCTGCTAGAGGAAGTGCGCACCCAGGGCTTCGCCTCGATCGACGAACTCGCGCGCAAGTTCGGCGTGACGCTGCAGACCGTGCGGCGCGACGTGAACCTGCTGGCCGAGAACGGCATGCTGGCCCGGTTTCATGGCGGGGTGCGGATGGAGGGATCGACCACCGAGAACATTGCCTACCGGCAGCGGCAGGTGCTCAACGCCGAAGGCAAGCAGCGCATTGCGCGCGCGGTGGCGGCGGCGGTGCCCGAGGGCTGTTCGCTGATCCTGAACATCGGCACCACGGTGGAAGAGGTGGCGCGCGCGCTGGTGCATCACCGGGGGCTGCGGGTCATCACCAACAACCTGCATGTGGCCAATATCCTCGCTGACAACCCGGACTGCGAGGTGATCGTGGCGGGCGGCGTGCTGCGCTCGCGCGACCGGGGCATCATTGGCGAGGCCACGGTGGAGTTCATCCGCCAGTTCAAGGTCGACATCGGGCTCATCGGCATCTCGGGCATCGAGACCGACGGCACGCTGCGCGACTACGACTTCCGGGAGGTCAAGGTGGCCCGCACGATCATGGAACACTCGCGCGAGATCTGGCTGGCGGCCGACGCCAGCAAGTTCAACCGCCGCGCCATGGTGGAACTGGCGCCCCTGTCGAGCATCGACAGGCTGTTCACGGACGAGCCGCTGCACGCGCCCTATGACGCGATGCTGGCCGACAGCGGAGTGAAATGTGTGGTGGCGGATGCGGCATGACTGCCGCCCATCGCCGGGGGGACACCCCTCTCCGCTGGCGGGAGAGGGGCTGCGGCCTTTACTTGAAGACCACGGTCTTGTGACCGTTCAGCAGGATGCGGTGCTCGGCGTGCCACTTGACCGCACGGGCCAGCGCCACGCATTCCACGTCGCGGCCCACGGCGGTCAGCTGCTCGGGGTCCATGCTGTGGTCCACGCGCTCGATCTCCTGCTCGATGATCGGGCCCTCGTCCAGGTCGGCCGTCACGTAGTGGGCCGTGGCGCCAATCAGCTTCACGCCGCGGTCGTGGGCCTGGTAGTACGGCTTGGCGCCCTTGAAGCTGGGCAGGAACGAGTGGTGGATGTTGATGGCCCGGCCTTCGAGCTTGCGGCACAGGTCGTCGGACAGCACCTGCATGTAGCGGGCCAGCACCACGAGGTCGATGTTCTGGTCGCGCACCACCTCGAACACGCGGGCTTCCTGCGCGGCCTTCTGCTCGGCCGACGCGTTCATCAGCGGCAGGTGGAAGAACGGCACGTCGTACGACGCGGCGAGCTGGTAGAAATCACGATGGTTCGAGACGATCGCGGCAATCTCCACCGGCAGCCCGCCCACCTTGGCGCGGAACAGCAGGTCGTTCAGGCAGTGGCCGATCTTGGACACCATGATCATCACGCGCGGCTTGACCGTCGCGTCGAACACGTTCCACTGCATGCCGAACTGGTCGCCCACGGGCGCGAACGCCTGGCGCAACTCGGCCAGGCCGGGGCCGCCCGGCGCGGCGCTGAAATGCACGCGCATGAAGAAGCGGCCGGTAAAGGCGTCGCCGTACTGGTCAGAATCTACGATGTTGCAGCCATGCTGGAACAGCAGGCCGGACACGGCGTGCACGATGCCCGGCTGGTCCGGGCAGGAAAGCGTCAGGATAAAACCAGTGGTGCTCATTTGGGGCAAATCGGGGTTGGGCAAGGCCGGGCCGCGATGCGGGACATTCAGGGCTGGACGGACGCCCAGCCGCGCCTGCGGAGGGCATCCAGCGTCACCAGCGTGGCATCGACGGTCATGGCGCGGCCCGCCATGATAGCAAGCAATGCCTCCGGGTCGATATGCCGATGCTCGGCCACCTCGCCGTCGCGGTTGTGCGGCACGAAGTCCGGCGGCAGCAGCAGGTCATATATATACACGCGCTCCCACTGCACGCCTTCGGGGATTTCGCGCAGCACGTCCAGCGCGCCGTGGGCCTGGGCCTGCCCGGCCAGCGCCGGCGGGATGCCCGATTCCTCGTCGCATTCGCGCACCAGCGTCTCCAGCGGATCGCTGCCGGCCGGCACGCCGCCGGCCACGAGGTTGTCCCACATGCCCGGGTCCACCGCCTTGGACGGGCTGCGCCGCGAGATCCAGAACGCCCGCTGGCCGGCCACGATGCCGTTCATGTGGGACGCAAACGTCAGCAGCCCCAGGAACCGCGCCGCCGCCCGCTCGATGACCGCGAACGGCACCGCGTCCGGCGCCGGCGTCACCGCGAACAGTTCGTTGCGCCAGCCGCGCACGTGGCCCGCGTCGGCCAGGTCACGCGCCAGCGCGGCCAGCGCCGTGTCGCGCCCGGCCCGGTCATCGCGGCCGGGCAGCAGCGCCACCGCCCCGCCCTGCTCCGGCCCCAGCGTGCCGGACCAGGCGCGCAGCACGTCGGCATGGGTGCGCGGCAGCCAGCCCACGTGCCGGCCGTCGGCCAGCAGCCGCAGGTGGGCGGACGGATCAAAGGGGCTGCGCGCGGCCACGCCGGCAGCCACCACGCTGACAATATCGGACATAGAAAAGCCATTTCACCGTTACGGATGGACCGCATGACATCCACGCCTTCCACGCAATCGCCGCAGTACGTGCTGGCCCTGGACCAGGGCACCAGCAGCTCGCGCGCCATCCTGTTCGACCACGCCGGCAATGTGGTACGGATCGCCCAGCGCGAATTCCGGCAATATTATCCGCACCCCGGCCACGTCGAGCACGACCCGTACGAAATCTGGCAGTCGCAGCTTGCCGTGGCCCACGAGGTGCTGGGCGACGCCAACGTCAGCGGCTCGCAGCTTCGCGCCATCGGCATCACCAACCAGCGCGAGACCACGGTGCTGTGGGACCGCAAGACCGGCGAGCCGGTGGGCCGCGCGCTGGTCTGGCAGGACCGCCGCACCGCGCCGATGTGCGAGGACCTGCAGGCCGCCGGCCACGGCGACACGTTCCAGCGCAAGACCGGGCTGATCATCGACGCCTACTTCTCGGGCACCAAGCTGCGCTGGATGCTGGACCACTACGACGGCGCCCGGGCGCGGGCCGAGCGCGGCGAGCTGGCCTTCGGCACCGTCGACAGCTGGCTGATCTGGCAGCTCACCGACGGCGCGCGCCACGTGACCGACGTCTCCAACGCCTCGCGCACGCTGCTGTTCAACATCCACGACTTCCGCTGGGACGACGAGCTGCTTGGCATCCTGGACATCCCGCGCAGCCTGCTGCCCGAGGTGGTGCCGTCCAGCGGCCACGTGGCGCGCACGTCGGCGCGGCTGTTCGGCGTGGAGGTGCCCATCGCCGGCATCGCCGGAGACCAGCAGGCCGCCACGTTCGGCCAGGCGTGCCTGAAGCCGGGCATGGCCAAGAACACCTACGGCACCGGCTGCTTCATCCTGATGAACACGGGCAACCAGCCGGTGACATCGCGCAACCGGCTGATCACGACGATTGGCTGGCAGATCGGCCAGGACACCCAGTACTGCCTGGAAGGCGGCGTGTTCATGGGCGGCGCCACGATCCAGTGGCTGCGCGACGGCCTGAAGCTGATCCACAGCGCGCCCGAGGTAGACCCGCTGGCGCGCCAGTGCGACGACACCGGCGGCGTGGTGCTGGTACCCGCCTTTGCCGGGCTGGGCGCGCCGCACTGGGACCCGTTCGCGCGCGGCACGCTGGTCGGCATCACGCGCGGCACCGGCGGGCCCCATATCGCCCGGGCCGCGCTGGAATCGATCGCGCTGCAGAGCGTGGACGTGCTGGACGCGATGCAGAAGGACGCCGGCATCTCGCTGGCCGAGCTGCGCGTGGACGGCGGCGCGTCGCGCAGCGACCTGCTGATGCAGATGCAGGCCGACCTGCTGGGCACGCCCGTGGTGCGGCCGCGCGTGACCGAGACCACGGCGCTGGGCGCGGCCTACCTGGCCGGCCTGGCCACCGGCTACTGGACCGACCCCGGCGAGATCGCGCGCCAGTGGCAGGTGGAGCAGCGGTTCGAGCCGAAGCTGTCGGCCGACGCCCGCGCGCACCGCATCGCCCGCTGGCACCGCGCCGTCGACCGCGCCCGCGACTGGGCCCGGGACGGCAACGACAGCGCAACCTGAACATCGAACGCCCGAACCACCATGTCTACCTACGTACCTCCGGTCCAGCCTCCCTCGCGGGCCCAGTTGCTCGATACGCTGGCGCGCACGCCGCGCTGGGACGTGATCGTCATCGGCGGCGGCGCCACCGGCCTGGGCACGGCGCTCGACGCCGCGGCGCGCGGCTATCGCACCCTGCTGCTCGAAGCGGCCGACTTTGCCAAGGGCACGTCCAGCAAGGCCACCAAGCTCGTGCACGGCGGCGTGCGCTACCTGGCCCAGGGCAACATCAGCCTCGTGCGCGAGGCGCTGCACGAACGCGGCCTGCTGGCCCGCAACGCGCCGCACGTGGTGTGGCCGCTGGGCTTCGTGGTGCCGGCCTACCAGATGTTCGACCAGCCGTTCTACGGCATCGGGCTCAAGGTCTACGACATGCTGGCCGGCGGGCAGAACCTGTCCGGCAGCCGCTGGCTCAACCACCGCGAGACGCTGGAAGCGGTGCCCACGCTGGCCGAGCACGTCGGCGGCCGGCCGCTGCGCGGCGGCAACCTCTATTTCGACGGCCAGTTCGACGACGCGCGGCTGGCCATGGCGCTGATGCGCACGCTGTTCGACGTGGGCGGCACGGCCGTCAACTACCTGCGCGTGACCGGCCTGGCCCAGCGCAACGGCGTGGTCACCGGCGTCACGGCCCAGGACGCGCTGGGCGATGCCACGTTCGAACTGCGCGCCGACTGCGTGATCAACGCCACCGGCGTGTGGGTCGACGCGGTGCGGCAGATGGAGGACGGCCAGGCGCGCACGATGGTGGCGCCCAGCCAGGGCGTGCACCTGACCATCCCGCGCAGCTTCCTGCCCGGCGACCGCGCGATCCTGATCCCGAAGACCGACGACGGCCGCGTGCTGTTCCTGGTGCCCTGGAACGGCCACGTCATCGTCGGCACCACCGATACGCCGCGCAAGGACCTGCCGCTGGAGCCGCGCGCCACGGGCGACGACATCGACTTCATCCTGGAAACGGCCGCGCGGTACCTGGCGCGCGACCCGTCCCGCGCCGACGTGACCAGTGTCTGGGCCGGGCTGCGGCCGCTGGTCAAGGCCACGGGCGAGTCGTCCACCGCGTCGCTGTCGCGCGAGCACACGATCCTCGTGTCGCGCGCGGGCCTGATCACCGTCACCGGCGGCAAGTGGACCACCTATCGCAAGATGGCCGAGGACGTGATCGAGACCGCGATCCAGCGCCAGATGCTGCCCGCCGCGCCGTGCCGCACGGCCAGCCTGCCGCTGCACGGCGCCACCGGCATGCCCGACGACCTGCCGCCGGCCAACTCGGGCTCGCCCGACCGCTACTACGGCGCCGACCTGCCGCTGGTGCGCGCGCTGCCCGGCACCGACGCGACGATCGTGCCGGCCTCCGGCCTGACCGAGGCCCACGTCCGCTTTGCGGCCCGCCACGAACTGGCGCGCCGGGTGGAGGACGTGCTCGGCCGGCGCAACCGCGCGCTGTTTTTGGACGCCCGGGCCGCGCTGGCCGGCGCGCCGCGCGTGGCGGAGATCCTGGCCGAGGAACTGGGCCACGACGCCGCCTGGCAGGCGCGCGAGCTGGAGGACTTTGGCGCGCTGGCGCGCGGCTACCTGCTGGAATGACGCGGCGCGGCGGGTGCTGCCCGTGGCGCGGGACTTCGGCGATAATGCCGGCTGACGCATCAGGGAGAACACCATGGACGAGATTGACGATCTGTCCGATCTGCCGATGCCCCGGTTCATCTGGGGCTTCGCCATCACCGCCGGGAAGGGCGGCGAGGTCACGCACGACGAGTTCGAGTACCTCACCCACACGCGCAGCCCGCGCTTCACGTGCCGCGTGGTGGAACTGGAAGACATGCCCGCCGACAGCGAGGAAGCAGGCATCGACGGCCGCATCGTCCACTACGACGAGCCCGAACGCCTGTTCTACATCACCGACGCCGGCATGGCGCTGGTCAACTTCCAGATGTTCGACAAGCTGCCCGACAAGGGCAAGCTCAAGAAGGTCTGCGACGAAGCCATCGCCAACTGGATGCTCCGGCGCGAATTCCTCGACGACGAGGAAGACGAAGGCTGAGCCCCAACGAAAAACGCACCCTCGGGTGCGTTTTTTGATGCCTGGGACCGGCCACGTCACGGCTGTCACGGCCATACGGCCTAGTCGCGCACCTCGATCAGCCCGGCGGCCACGCGCTCGATCTCGCAGTAGACCGCCAGCGCGTCCAGCGGGCCGGTGCAGCCCACGCCCGACGCCTGCTCGGCACTGGCGCCCGGCGGCAGGAACACGAACGCCATGCCTGGCTGGAAGCCGGGATGGCGGCGCAGGCTGTCATTGAGGATGTCGAGATACTGCGAGCGGGAGAACACCTGCTTGGGCATGTCGGGGCTCCGGGTAGTCGGCTGTGCCCGGGCATCCTAGCATGGCCCCGCCGCGCGCCGTCACCGCATGGCGATGGCGGCGGCGCGGGCCCGGCGCCGCGACATGGGCCTCAGCACTCGCCCTTCTTGGCGTGGCCCGGCGGGCAGTGGTAGCCCTTGGGGCCGGGCCCGCCGCGATGGTCGTCATGGCGCGGGCCGTGGTAGCGGTCGTAGTCCGGACCGCGGTTCCAGCGTTCGGGCTGCATCACCCAGCCGTTGCTGGCCTGCACCCAGCGCGGCGCCTCGTAGACGTAGCCGGGGCGCTCGGCCACCCAGTGGCCCTTCTTCCACGCATGCTTGCGGTAGTGGTCGTCCCAGGACCAGTAGCCGGGCGCCCAGACGTAGCCGGCGCGCGGCGCGGGAACGACTTCGTAGATCGGGGCCGGCGGCGGGGTGCCGATGCCGATGTTGATATTGACCTGCGCCATCGCGGTGGGTGCGAAGACGGCGGCGGACCAGATCAGCGCGGCGCCGGCGGCGGCACGCAGCAAGGTTTGGCGTTGCATGATGGACCCTTTCTTGTGTTGTTCGGCGGGCGCCGTGCCCCGGCACCCTCGGACCGACAGGCAGCAGTGTACCCACGGGCCGGACCCTGTGATGTAAGAAACGGTTTCGGGGCGTTACCGCCGATTCCGGGCGCCGCGGCGGCCCGTCCCTACAGTTTTGCCGGTTCGCGCCGACACTCTGGAGAGCGTCCACGATCCATCCGACCCCCTCTCCACGCCCGCCGCCTTGTCGATCGCCGCACACCTGCCCCGCCCCGCCTCCCGCCCTGGCCCCCAGCGCCGCCCGCTCCGGCTGGCGCTGGCGGCGTGGCTGCTGCTGGCCGGGCTGGCCGGGGCCACGGCACCGCCCGCCACGCCGCTGCCGGCTTCCGGCGCGTCGGCCCCGCCATCGCGCCCCGAAGCCGTGGCCCGCGTGGTGCTGAGCCTGCTCAGCTACGCCCGGTGGCCCACCGAGCGCGAGACGCTGCGGCTGTGCGTCGATGGCGGCGCCCGCTACGCCGGCAAGCTGATGGAAGGCGGCACGCTGTCCACGGGCCGGCTGGTCGACGCGCGCCGGGTGGACACCGTGTCCGACGCGCTCGTGCCGCAGTGCGACGCGCTGTACCTGGGCGCCGTCACCGAGGCGCGCCGCCGCCCGCTGGCCGCCGCGTTCGTCGGCAAGCCGGTGCTGGTGGTGGCCGAGGAAGATTTCGAGTGCGAAGGCAGCAGCATGTTCTGCCTGAACATCCGCGACCAGCAGGTGTCGTTCCGCATCCACCTGGAAGCCATCGCACGGAGCGGCATCCACGTGCATCCGGGCGTGCTGCAACTGGGACGCCGCAAGGCGCCCGCGCCATGACCGCGCCCGCCCGGCCCCGCCCGCGCCCCCCGCTGCGGCCCACGCTCTACAGCGCGCTGCGCCGCATCCACCTGGGCGTGGCGCTGATCGCCGTGCTCACGGCCGGCATCTCGCTGACGTTCCTGGGCCTGACCGCGCTGCGCGCCTATGCCGACCACAACCTGAAGCTCGTGGCGCGGTCCATCGCCTACACGGTGGAGGCGCCGGTCGTGTTCCGCGACGATGCCGCCACCGCCGACACGCTGGCCGCCATCGCCGGCGCCGAGGATGTGGCCGCCGTCACCGTGTTCGACCGCGACCACCAGCCGCTGGCGGCGTGGCGGCGGCCGGAGCAGGACCACCTGCCGGCGCTGCGCGCGCTGGCCGGCGAGTTGCTGACGTCCGGCCCGGTCGAGCTGCCGGTCATCCACGAATCCCAGCAGGTGGGCAGCGTGCGCGTGGCCGGCGACCCCATCGCGCTGCTCCATTTCCTGCTCCAGGGCGCGCTGGGGCTGGTGGCGTGCCTGCTGCTGACGGCCATCGGCGCGCACTACATGTCGCGCCGGATGCTGGCGCATATCGTCGATCCGCTGCGCAGCCTGATGCGGGTGGCCCACGCGGTGCGGTCCGAACGGGCGTTCGGCCAGCGCATGCCGCCGGCCAGGATCGCGGAACTGAACGCGCTGTCCGAGGACTTCAACGTGCTGCTGGACGAGCTGGAAGCGTGGCAGAAGCAGTTGCAGCACGAAAACCGCTCGCTGGCCCACCGCGCCACGCACGACAGCCTGACCGGCCTGCTGAACCGCGCCGCCTTCACCGAGGCGCTGGATGTGGCCGTGCGCGCGGCGGCGGCCACCCACTGCCACGCGGCCGTGCTCTACCTGGACAGCGACGACTTCAAGGGCATCAACGACCGCCACGGCCACGCGGCCGGCGACGCGGTGCTGGTCGGCATCGGCCAGCGCATCCGTGCGCGGCTGCGCGAGTCCGACAGCGTGGCGCGGCTGGGCGGCGACGAGTTCGCGGTGCTGATCGGCGCGCTGCGCCATCCCGAGGACGCCGTGCACATCGCCGAGGACATCCTCGACGCCATGGCCGCCCCGCTGCTGCTGCCCGACGGCACCGCCATCACGGCGCCGCTCAGCATCGGGCTGGCCATCTACCCGATCCACGCGCGCAACGCCAGCGCGCTGCTGCGCGCGGCCGACGCCGCGATGTACGGCGCCAAGCGCCAGTCCGGCGCCACGTGGCGCAGTGCCGAGGCGGCCGCGCCGCCGTCACACGCCTAGGGCGCCTGGCCGCCCGAATCCGAAGAAACCCTCTAACCGCCCGCTGACGTCCTCTTGACGTCCGTCATGCCCGTGTCACGTCCCGCGCGGCACAAGCGCCGGCGGGCCGCCGGTCCCCCAACGAGGGGTTGACGGCGCGGCAGCGCATGTTGCGAAACCGGGCAAACCCTGTCCGTCGGCGGTAAGGAACCGGCTTACACTCGCGGGGGCGTGCGGCTGGACGGCCATCGAGGGAGATGGCCGGGCGCACGCACCGAATTCCACAATAACGAGAAAGTCACAAAGCATGCGTACCCAGGCGCTGGAGCAGGCGATCGATGCCGTGGTCGCGGTCAAGGCGCACCCCCAGGTTCCCCGGTTCGACGGCGCCGCCGAGGCGTTGTGGGACGTCCAGCGGTCTGCCGTGGAAGCGCTCGCGCGCGACCTGCCGACCGCCGGGATCATGGCCGACCTGTGCCGCCGCGTGGAGCGGCTGGCGCCGGGCGCGATGGCGGCCGTCATGCGCGTGGCCGACGGCCGGCTGCGGCTGGTGGCGATGCCGTCGGCCGACCCGGCCGCCGTGGCCGGCTTCGACAACCTGCCGATCGGCCTGCAATCGGGCTCGTGCGGCGCCGCCGCGTTCCTCGGCCAGCCCGTGGCCGTGGGCGACATCTCGCAAGACCCCCGCTGGGAAACGCTGCGCGACGCCGCGCAGGCTGCCGGCCTGGCCGCGAGCTGGTCGACGCCCGTGCGCGCCGCCGATGGCCGCGTGCTTGGCACCTTCGGCCTGTGCTTCACCACACCGCGCCTGCCCGAACCGTTCCACGAGCACCTGGTGGCCGTGGCCGCCGACCTTTGCGCGCTGGCGCTGACGCGCGACCAGACCCAGGAGCATATCCACCGGCTGTCCAGCTACGACGCGCTGACCGGCCTGCCCAACCGCCAGTTGCTGCTGGCGCGCGCCGATGCCGCCGTGGCCCGCGCCCGCGCCGACGGCACGCCGCTGGCGGCGCTGTTCCTGGACCTCAACGACTTCAAGCGCGTGAACGACGTGCAGGGCCACGTGGCCGGCGACCGCTTCCTGACCGAGGTGGCGGCGCGGCTCCAGCACGTCGCGCACGCGCGCCACCCCGAGGCCGTGGTCGGCCGCCTGTCGGGCGACGAATTCGCGGTGCTGCTGCCCGGGCACGACCGCGACGCCGCGCTGGCCGCCGCGCAGACGCTGCTGCAGGCGCTGGCCGCGCCGATCGACATCGGGCACGGACGGCGGCTGTCCACGTCGGCCAGCATCGGCATCAGCCTGTCGACCGAACCGGCGCCCGACCGCGCCACGCTGCTGCACCACGCCGACCTGGCGGTCTACCAGGCCAAGCTGGCCAAGCGCCAGCACGGCGGCGAGCCCGGCAACCAGGTCTGCGTCTACGACGCCGCGCTGGCCCGCCGGCTGGGCGACCGCCGCGCGCTGGAAGCCGACCTGCGCGAAGCCATCGCCAGCGGCGGCCTGCGCATGCACTACCAGCCGCAGGTGCACCTTGCCACGGGCGAGCTCTGGGCCGTGGAGGCGCTGGCGCGCTGGCCGCATCCACGCCGTGGCGACGTGTCGCCGTCGGTCTTCGTGCCGCTGGCCGAGGAATCGGGCCTGATCGTGGCGCTCGGCTACTGGGCCGTGCGCGAAGCCTGCGCGCAGCAGGGCCTGTGGCGCCAGGCCGGCGCGGCGGTGCCGGGGGTATCGGTCAACCTGTCGCCGCTGTGCATCCGCGATCCGGGGCTGCCCGGCGTGGTGGCGCAGGCGCTGGAGGCCAACCAGTTGCCGGCGGGCTCACTGA